>CALJMD010000065.1 GCA_937981915.1 uncultured Acidimicrobiales bacterium | reverse complement strand
AGTTGTCCAATGCAACCGTAAAGCCCCGGCCGGCCAAGGCTCGAACTGCCCTGGCGGCAGCGTCCGGGTGATTGATCAACACCGCTTCGCTCAACTCGATCATTACCCGCTCGGGGGTGAGGCCAGCCGGTTCCAGCTGTTTCAGGAGTTGACCAACTGTCCTGGGTGCCAACAGCTCGCCGGCCGACAGGTTGAGGGTGAGCCCCATCTGTTCCGGCCACCGTGCCGCTTCGCCGATGGCCAGATGGCGAGCCTCAGCCGACATCTGGGAGAACAGTCCGCTTTCGATCGCGGTGTCGATGAATTGGCTTGCGGCCACGATTTCGTTGCCGGGTCGGATCCAGCGAACCAGGACTTCGTGGGCCACAGGCTCTAGATTGTCGAGGCGGATGATCGGCTGATACCAGGGCACGAACTGGCCGGTGCCCATGGCCTCGCGGATCTGGCGTTGCATAGTGATCTTCTGCCGCTGCACGTCGACGATGGCGGCGTTGGCCACAACGAAGCGGGATCCGCCTCGATCTTTGGCTTCGTAGGCGGCGGCGTCGGCCTCTCGAATGAGGTCATCGAGATCGGATCGAGGAGTTCCCGAGCTGACTCCGATACTGGCTCCGACCGGTAGATGCAGGGATTGTACTGTGACTGGTTCGTCGAAGACAGTGGCGATACGTTCGCCGAGTTCGTTGGCCAGCAAGGGAGAGTCGGGACTGAGTAGGACGACAAACTCGTCGCCGCCCATCCGTCCTACCAGTGAGTCGGCCGGCACGACGTCGGTCAGGCGCGCCGCGATGGTTTCGAGCAGAAGGTCGCCGGAAGCGTGACCGAAGAAGTCGTTGACCATCTTGAACTTGTCGAGGTCAACGATGGCGGCGATGGAGAAGAAGCGACCTTGGTACAACTCGTCGGCTGCCAGAGCGAGGCCGGAACGGTTGAGGAGCCCGGTCAAATGGTCGGTCGTGGCTCTCTTGCGGAGTTGTTGTTGCTCTTCGTACTCATCGGTGATGTCTAACAGGATGCTGATGTAGAGCTGCGTTACTTCGTCGCGGCGCACCATCCAGGAGCCCAGGAAACCGCTGCCGTCACTGCGTATGGTGCGCACCTGGTAGGGCCCGGTGACCTGTCCTGGTTGAGTGGCGAAGAACGGATCGAGCTGGATGTCAGCGTTTTCTATCTCGACGGCGTCGGATGTCGTCCGCTCCAGGACGGCTTGCAGATCCATCTTGACCAGGCCGCAATACAGCCCGTTGGCGTAGTAGGTGGTCCCCGTGGAGTCGAGAATGACTACTGGCACCGGTAGACGTTCGGCGGCAGTAATCAGGTCGGTCAGGTCGAACCCGGCGCAGGTTTGCTCGTCGGCGGTCACGAGTCATCGCCGAGGAGAATCGTAGGGTCACGTCGCGTCGTATGCGGTACCCAAGGTCGCCCATTACACATGGCCAATGGCATACCGTTTGATCGGCTACATATCGCCAGAGCTTTAGGGTGCGACCGGTTCAGATGAAGGGCTAGGACGTTCCCGGGGGTTCAGATGTGGCGGTCGTGGCGCAGCGTCCACAGTCGTTCATCGTCGGGGCAGATGATCACACCGTCGATGTTGAATTCCTGGGCCTGAATGTACGCCGATAAGGCGGCGGCCAGCAGCGAGTCACCGTCGTCTGATTCAATACTGACCGCAACACCGACTGTCTCGGCACCAAAGGAGTGCCACAGTTGAGCGAGGCGTTCTCCTTCGGCCGGACCTCGAAGAGGGGCCAGAGCTACCGCCATTAGCGGCTTGCCGTCAGGAGAGTCCGAGTCGGCAGTCGGCTCGATCAGCGTATGAAGTCTCGACGATTGGTCTGCGTCACGGCGATCGCCGATCGGCCAGCCTTCGGCGGCTCGGTCAACAACTAGCACGGCCACCGGCCCGCGAACACAGCGGAGGAGGTGGTCGAGCAACTCGATCGCATCGGTCAGTGCGCCTGGGTAGTCAGTTGTTTGACCAGCCTGCGGCGCCGCCCCACCTGTTTGATCGCCGACAGCGGCATCAACAGTCACGATGTAGTGTTCGGTCGATCGTCGTATCGGCTTTAGTCGCCAGCTCGAACGGCCGGCAGTCAGAGACGTCGGTCCAATGCGTTGCGGGTCACCTGAACGACCGTTGGGTCGTCGGGTAGGCCGAACACCCAGTCGGTGGTGCCAATGGTGATGACCTCACCACCGCCGGCACCGAAGGGGCGAACCACAGCGACAATGGCGTTGCCGTAGCGGGCCTTGGCCAACGACTCCGGGCTTATCCCACCGTGGATTCTTTTGGCAATAAACTCCAGGTCGCCCTGGTCGCTGAGAGCGGAAATAGAAGCGGGGTACTCGCCGACGCCGCAGTTGGAGGCCGGGCTGAAGGCGATGATCTCCATGTCGTTTGGGGTTCCGTCGCCGCCGGCTCTGATCGGTAGCTGATAGTCGTCGAACTGAATCCGACAACCAAGAGTCTCGTAGCCGACCGCTCCGTCGCGGGCCCCCAGCAGATCGCCGTAGCCGAGGTCGGTTCCGGCAAGCAGCCAGTGGTCGTGGCGGTAGACCGTGAACGCCCCCGAACCCCGGCGGACCGCCTTGCCGAACCGGTTGTATAGGCCCCAGGCTGACCCGCCGCCGAGAAATGAGGCTTCCGGTCGGTCGACCAAGGGGTCGGCGAACATGCCGGTCATTTCTGCCGGGCGACCGTCGGCCACTACCGGGTCGGTTTCGTGAGCGGAGTATTTGTGGCAAACCATCGTGGTGTTGGAGTCGCTGGTCCCCGTCGGCTCGATTCGAACCTGCCAGAACATGGTGTTACCGGAAAGGCTGACGTAGCGCCCTCCTTGGGCCACATGGGATTCGACCGCGTCACGCTGGCCCGACGACCAGTACTCGTCGTGGCCGACCCCGAGGATCAAGTCGTAGCCGTCGGCCACGGCCGGGTCGGCTGCCGCTGCAACACCTGCTGCGGACGGGTCGAGATCGCTGGATACTGCGTAATCGAATCGGTAGCCCTCATTCTCGGCCCACTCCACGAAGCGTCGTTCGTATTGATACCAACCTGACGAGCCGATACTGGCGGCATAGCGGTTGGCCAGCCGGTACCGCTGGAAGGCATTACCGTCGACGTCGGGGTCTTCGCCCCACCGGGTTGGGCGAGCTTTGCGGTCATCGCGTTCGGTCGAAAGCCGCCACAACATTCCCCGGCTCCAGGGGCGTTGAAAGGCCACCTGTTTGGCGCCGGTGTACAGGCTTTTGCCTCCCCAGGTGTTGTAGGCGTTCCAGGTGTTGGTGGCCAGAACCAGCAGCGCGTTTGATCGGCGCGCTGGTTGACCTGCTCGGACCACAAATCCGGTGTGGGTGACGTCGCGTCCGGCCGGTGCCCCGACCGCGGTCAGGGTGACCAGGTAGAAACCGGATTCCCATGACTCTTCGATGGGAATCTGTAGCGACGCCGGCCACCGGCACCCGTGGCTGTAGGCGTCGTCTGGGGCGGGATAGTAGGTCCCGGGTAGATCGGTGGCCGACCACACCGGTGTCCGCCGCCCTCCCCATCGCTCGACCAGAACGTGGTAGGTGGTGGATCTCGACGACACGTGAAGCGTTGCGGTGTCACCCGGGGCGTAGCTGAGCGCACCCGGGTAGGCCTCGGTGTCGTCGAGGAAGGTGATGTTCGGTTCGTCGGTGGCTGCGGACATCGGGTCGTTCATTTGGTGAACGGCGCCGGTGTTGCTTTGGTGAGTTCGACTAGTTTCGCCGGGCTGATCGGAAACACGTGTCGGGGTGTTCCTGCGGCTCCCCACACGGTGTCGAAGGTGGAGAGATGAGGATCAATCCATGCCCGTAGTTGCCGGTTGTGTCCAAACGGGGGCACGCCGCCGATGGCGTATCCGGTGGCTTCACGGACGTCGTTGATGTCGGCTCGTCGGCAGTTGTCGACGCCGACGATTTGGGCCAGCGCGTCGGCGTCGACCTGGTTCGAGCCTGCGGTCAATGCCAATATCAGTTCGCCGTCGGCGTCGAAGATCATCGACTTGGCAATCTGGTCAACGTCACATCCGACGGCCTTTGCGGCGTCGGCCGCTGTGCGAGCGCCGTCTTCGGGGAACTCGACCGGTTGGATGTCGACGCCGGCATCGGTTGCGTAGTCTTTGACCCGTTGCGCACTTGGATGTAGTTCCATGATCGCCTCAGGCTAATCGTCGGGCGATGCCGCTGCGAGCGATTCGGACATGATCGGACTGGGCCTCTCGAATCTGCAACCATGGGAGTCATGGGCGAACCATCTATCGGTTTCGGCGGCTCGATTGCCGGCGGTTTTGAGCTTGAGCAGCACGACGGTGGCCGCTGGCGACTGGACGATTTTCGGGGTCGCCCGGTGTTGTTGATTCTCCATCGTCATTTAATGTGACTGCCGTGTCAGGAACATGTGTTGGCCGTGAGCGAGCACCGGGAGCGATTCGGTGATGCGCACATTGCTGTCGTCACGTTCGCCGAGCGGGAACGTCTGGCCGCCCACCGCCAGTGGCTCCTCGATCGACGGGACGCAACGGCCGGTGCCTCGTCGCTCGACGTGGCATGGCTGGCGGACCCTGAACGCACGCTCTACCGGGCGCTTGAGTTGTCGAGAGCGTCGTTGTGGCGGTTGTACAACCCGGGAACGATCCGCTTGTACGCTCGCCTGCTGCGCTCGGGGCGCCGGATGCGTAAGCCGGTCGATGACACCCGCCAACTTGGCGGCGACGCCGTCTTTAGTCCCGATGGAAGGCTGCACCGAGTCTTCCGGCCACCCTCTCCTGATGCGAGGCCGTCGGTTGATGAGTTGGTCGGCGCCGTGGGCGCGGCCCGGCAGTCCGATGCTGGTTGAGTTAGTGGCATGATCTGGGGCGTGGATGTGGCGAAGTCGACAGCGCTGCGGCGGGTCGCCGTGTTGTGTTTGCTGTGCCTGGTGTCGTTGACGACTGCTTGCACCGACGCAGTTGAGTCGTCGTCGGATGAATCGCTTGATGCCCCGGCGACTTCGGCTTCACCTCCGGATTCGAGCACTACCGAGTCGACTGCGGCTGAGTCGATGAGCACCGGTACGACCGCCGTCGACGAAGCGGCTGGCGAGGTCAGCGACGATCCGGCCTGGGTGTTTGTGCCGTCGGGTCTGACTCCCGAGCTTCGGCAAGCGGCGGCAGCAAATGATCGTGTTCGCCGTTTTGCTCAGGTTGATGTTGCGGTTGTGAATTTGGTGTCG
Organism: uncultured Acidimicrobiales bacterium; assembly: GCA_937981915.1. Lineage (GTDB taxonomy): Bacteria > Actinomycetota > Acidimicrobiia > Acidimicrobiales > SZUA-35 > JAHELU01. The sequence continues at coordinate 15,853 of CALJMD010000065.1, read as the reverse complement.
AGCCGGACATCTACTGGTCGCACGGTCGATCAGCTGAGCGATGGCTTTCGGATCCAGCTGGACACCCGTGCGTACCGGGACCGTGTGGCTCTGCGGGAGCTCCAGCCTGAGATAGTGGAAGCCCTCGAGGGACTCGGTTCGGGGGACGTTTTGTTATCGGAAGCGTCGGCTGAGCTCAGGCGGCTCGACGAAGGATCCGAAATCGTGCTCGACTCCGGTTGGTCGGCAACGGTGGCCCGAGTGGTTCCCGACGACGTGTTCGGCGCGGTGGAAATTGTGTTCGCTGACCCCGATGACCTGGTCGAGGCCGGCGCCGGCTCGGTCCGTCCGGGCTTGTTGGTCGACTTCGACGGCGATGCCGTTGACCTGGAATCGGCCCTTGTGGAGGCCAACGGTGGGGGCGGTGTTCGAGTTTTCGGTGGCCGTGGTGTAGAGGAGCGTGACCTGCCCACTCCGGTACTTTCACCGCTTGAAGTCAAACAGCACTTCGGTGAGTTCTCGTTCCGGCCCTCGGTCGGACGTAGCGTCGTCATCGAGGATGAGTGGTTCGAGGAGAACATCGAACTGCGTCGAATCCCCATCATTGGTCGAGTTCGCTGCCACCGGGTGTTCAACGACGCTTTGGTGGAAGTCATGGCCGGTCTACTGCGCGACGGCAAGGAAGATTTGATTGATCCCTCGGCGTATCAGGGGTGTTGGACTCCCCGGTTCATCGGTGGGTCGGAGCGGCTCTCGCGGCACTCGTGGGGGATCGCGGCCGACATCAACTTCGGTAACGATCTCGACTATTCGCTCGGTTCGCCGGTTCACCCGATCCTGTTGAAGCGGATGACGGACGCCGGCTTGGTGTCAGGACACAGCTGGGTGAACACCGACCCCGGCCATTTCGAGTACGTGGGCGACGACGGCCCCAACTGATCGGCTAGTCGCGGATGCGTTCGACCGAAGTCAGCAGCGCTGAGGCGGTGTCGGCCAGGGCGTGAGCGGCCTTGTTGTCTGAGACTTCAAGAATCTCTTTGCGAGCATCGGATACGAAACCGGCCGCGGTCTCGAGTGCCAGGTCAATGCCGGGGCCCTGGCGCACGCATTCGATGGCAGCCAAACGGTCGGCGTCGTCCAGTCCTCCGGCCAGGAGTTCACGGAGGCGGTCACCGGGGGCGGCCGACAGCGTGTGAATGACCGGCAGCGAGTAGACGCCTTCGAGCATGTCTTTGCCTGCCGGTTTGCCCAGCTGTTCGTCGGTGGCGATGACATCGAGGATGTCGTCGACCACCTGGAAGGCCATTCCGTAGAGTCGCCCAAACTCGGTCAGGCGGTCTTTGGTGTCGGTGTCGAACCCACCGACGATCGCACCGATTCGAGATGATGCAGCGAACAGCGATGCGGTTTTGCCGGCGATGGACGGGTAGTACTGGTCGACACGTCGCTCGACGTTGAACAACGTCTGCAGTTCGGCGACTTGTCCTTTGCACAGCTCGGCAATGGTGGAGGCCAACAAGCCGGCTACCTCGGTACCGAGGCTGGCGGCGATTTCGGATGCTTTGGCCAACAGGAAGTCGCCGGCCAACACCGCTCGCAGGTTGCCCCATCGAGCGTTGACGCTGGGGACAGTACGGCGGATCTGGGCTTCGTCGATTACGTCGTCGTGGTACAACGACCCGACCTGCACCAATTCGACTGCAACTCCGCCCCGTACGACGTCATCGACGACGGGGACGCCGTCATCCAGGCCGGTGGCGGCCGACACGATGGTGAACATCGGGCGTTGGCGCTTACCCCCAGCTTTGATGAGGTGAGACGCGATCTCGGTGAGGTAGGGGTCGCCTTCGACCCGAACCGTGCTCAGCAGAACGGATTCGATCCGTGCGCTGTCATCGGACGCTGTGGGCAATGTACGAAGGGGAGATCCTTCCACATAACCACCGTACGTCGCGACTGGCTCGACTGGACGCATATACGACCGATTAGAACTGCTTTCGACGTGACATTCGGCCGATAGCGCCTGATATCGGGCTGTCGGCATCTCGGGCCGGTTATCTATTCGTGGTTCGTCGGCCGTTTGGAAATAGTTCCCGACGAATTGGGGTTGTCCCGATGTGGCGGCCAAGCTGTAGCTGCGGCTGTGTCTCCAGGCACAAAAGCTGTCGACTCTAGGCCTGGCAGACTCAGGATTAGAGTGATAACGACCGACTATCTAGTATGAAGACGGGTCTCGGGCTTAGACTCCCCACAGCCCAGTAGACTTATTGCTTCACCTCAGGCGGTGAACCGCCGCATCGGCACCCGCCCTTCCGATCGCAAATCTCTAGCACCACAGCCCCCCGAACCCACACCTGATCGCTGATCACCAAGCCCCCCAACCGGGAGAATCTCCATGTTCGAACGCTTTACAGACCGAGCTCGCCGAGTCGTTGTTCTGGCGCAGGAGGAAGCACGCCTGCTTAACCACAACTACATCGGCACCGAGCACATCCTGCTCGGGCTCATCCACGAGGGTGAAGGCGTCGCCGCCAAGGCGCTTGAGGCGTTGTCGATTTCGCTGGAAGCCGTGCGCAACCAGGTCGAGGACATCATCGGCCAGGGCGGATCGTCGCCCAGCGGACACATTCCGTTCACGCCTCGGGCCAAAAAGGTTCTGGAACTGTCGCTGCGGGAAGCACTGCAGTTGGGTCACAATTACATTGGCACCGAGCACATCCTTCTTGGGTTGATCCGTGAGGGCGAAGGTGTGGCCGCTCAGGTGCTGGTGAAGCTCGGCGCAGATCTGTCTCGGGTTCGCCAACAGGTGATTCAGCTTCTGTCGGGATACTCGGGTCCGTCGGGCTCCAGTGGTGCCCCCGGTGAGGGCAAGACGTCGGCCACGGCTGGAGGCAGCAGTTCGGAGAATCCGTCCGGGTCGCTGATTCTCGATCAGTTTGGTAGAAACCTGACGCAGCTGGCACGTGAAAAGAAGCTCGACCCGGTCATCGGACGAGCTCGTGAAGCCGAGCGGGTCATGCAGGTGCTGTCTCGCCGTACGAAGAACAACCCGGTGTTGATCGGTGAGCCCGGTGTTGGTAAGACCGCCATCGTCGAAGGCTTGGCGCAGCAGATTGCTGACGACGAAGTGCCGGAAACGTTGCATGGCAAGCAGCTCTACACCCTCGATCTGGGTGCCTTGGTAGCCGGGTCCCGGTACCGCGGTGACTTCGAGGAGCGTCTCAAGAAAGTCTTGAAGGAAATCAAGACCCGAGGCGACATCATCTTGTTCATCGACGAGCTTCACACGCTCGTTGGTGCTGGCGCAGCTGAGGGCGCGATCGACGCCGCCTCGATCCTCAAGCCGATGTTGGCCCGCGGTGAGCTCCAGACCATTGGTGCCACCACGCTGGACGAATATCGCAAGCACCTTGAGAAAGACGCCGCTCTTGAGCGCCGGTTCCAGCCGATCAAGGTTGAGGAACCGACCGTCGAGCACACCATTGAAATCCTCAAGGGTCTTCGTGACCGCTACGAGAGCCACCATCGGGTAACCATCACCGACCAGGCGTTGGTGGCGTCGGCCAACCTTGCCGACCGTTACATCTCCGATCGTCATCTGCCGGACAAGGCCATCGACTTGATCGACGAGGCCGGTTCTCGCCTTCGCATCAAGCGGATGGCGACCCCACCGGCGTTCAAGGAAATCGAGAACGAGCTCTCCGAAGTCGTCAATCGCAAGAAGGAAGCGGTTGAGCAACAGGACTTTGAAGAAGCAGGTCGTCTCCGGGACTCCGAAAAGGAACTCCTGGGCAAGAAAGAAGAAATGGAGACCGAGATCAAGGCCTCCGGCGTCGACTTGTTCGACGAGGTCAACGAGGAATCCATCGCCGAGGTGCTGTCCATCTGGACCGGTATCCCGGTGTACAAGCTCACCGAGGAGGAGACCGAAAAGCTCCTCCGCATGGAAGACGAGCTGCACAAGCGAGTCATCGGCCAGGAAGATGCCATTCACGCTGTCTCCCAGTCGATCCGTCGTACTCGTGCCGGACTCAAGGACCCCAATCGTCCGTCCGGCTCGTTCATCTTCCTCGGCCCCACTGGCGTCGGTAAAACCGAGTTGGCCAAGACGCTTTCCCAGTTCTTGTTTGGTGACGACAAGGCACTGATCACGCTCGACATGTCGGAGTACATGGAGAAGCACACGGTCAGCCGTCTGGTTGGTTCACCTCCCGGCTACGTCGGTTACGAGGAGGGCGGCCAGCTGACCGAGTCGGTCCGTCGCAAGCCGTTCTCCGTGGTGCTGTTCGACGAGATCGAAAAGGCCCACCCCGATGTGTTCAACGCCCTGCTCCAGATCTTGGAGGAAGGCCGTCTCACCGACAGCCAGGGACGTTCGGTCGACTTCCGTAACACGGTTCTGATCATGACCTCCAACCTGGGCACCCAGGATCTGCGTAAGGCCACCCTCGGTTTCTCCAAGAACGACGAGGCCGTGACCTACGAGCGGATGAAGGAAAAGGTTCACGAGGCGCTGAAGGTTCACTTCCGGCCCGAGTTCCTCAACCGAATCGATGAGACCATCGTCTTCCACGAGCTAAGCCGAGCCGAGGTGACCGAGATCGTCGACTTGATGATCAAGCGCACCGTTGACCAGCTTGAAGGTCAGGGAATCGGTATGGAGCTGACGGTCGAGGCCAAGCACCATCTGGCCGATGTTGGTTACGATCCGACCATGGGCGCCCGACCGCTGCGTCGAGCCATCCAGCGTCAGATCGAGGACGTCCTGTCCGAGAAGCTCCTCTACAAGGAGTTCAGAGCCGGTCAGATCATCGTGGTCGATGTTGAAACCGACGAAGACGGCCGACAGGGTCTGAGCTTCACCGCTCACGAAGGCTTCGAACCCCCCTCGACACCCGAGCTGGCCGAGGCCGGCGAAGAGAGCTAGGTCGGCCACAGCGTTCGCCGAGGCTGACGCCTTCGAACACAACTCACTACTGACCAGCGGGTCTGTCGCTTCGGCGGCGGGCCCGCTGTTGGGTTCTACGCCAGTAGTGTTGACGGCGTGGATGTGGACCACACCGCACTACCGGGCCTGAACCGCCGATTCTTTCGCCGAGCGGCGACGCTCGGTCTGCTTGCGGCATCGCTGTTTGTGTCGGCTTGCAAAGCGGACGTGGAGGTCGATGTCACCGTGGCCGATGACGGCTCCGGTGTTGTCGAGGCCGTGGTCGAATTGGATGCTGAGGCGGCCGCCGCCCTCCGGGACTTGGACGAGAACGCCACCGGTATCCCGCTGGAAGATCTGGCCGAATCTGGTTGGCAGACCGAACCTCCAACCGAGACCGCTACCGGCGGAATCGAGATTCGAGCCACCAAGCCGTTCGGCGACCCACCTCAGCTGACCGAGGTCTTGGAGGAGCTCGGCGGGCAAGACGGGATGTTCAAGGATTTCGTCCTAACCCGCCAGCAGAGCTTCGGGCAGCTTGCGTACTCGCTGACCGGACGGTTGGACGTGTCCGGCGGCTTTAACGTCTTCGCCGATCAGCAGCTTGAGCAGGTGCTAATCGCCGAGACGCAGTCGCTGCAGTCGCTGGCTGAGATCTACGGTGCCAAGGAGGAAGACGTCACGGTCCGTTTCAGCGCCACGATGCCCGGCCAGCTTCAAGAGGATCTGTCGACCGGCACGAGGGCTCAGGGCGAGACGTCGGCGACGTCTGCCTGGCAGCGGGTGCTGTTGGAGAACGAATTGTCGGTGGCGCTGGCCACTACCGAGCGATCAATCTTGGCTCAGGTACTCCGAGGCGTATCGGTCGTGGCCGGGGTGCTGGCCGCCATCATCTTGTTAGCTCGGATTCTGCGCTACATCGGTGGCCGTCGTCGCCAGCGTTCTCGGCCACGAGTACAAGGACCGGTCGATGCCAAGGGGCGGGCCGTGAACCGGGTTGAGCCGGTCGATGAGTCGCAACACGATTTGAATTTGGGTGGGGGACCTTCCGTGCATCGCCCGGGCACCTTCCAGGTTGTGGCCCTCGACGGGATGGGCGTGTTGTATCAGGAGGGCGATGACATTAATCGACTGCTGATTCCCTTCGCCCGAAGTAGGGGCTCGACGGTTCCCGATGAGCAGATCTCGGCCAGGGCTCGTGAGATGAGTCTCGGGCGAATGACCACCGCCTCGTTTTGGCCAGCGATCGGGGTTTTCGGCGACGCCAACTATCTCGACAGCGAATACCTTTCGCTGCATCAGCTGAACCCTGGTGTCGTCAAGTACCTCCGACGCCTTCGATCGCACGGTATTCGAGCGGCCTGCATCACTAATGACGCGGCCGAGTGGGCCAACAAACTGAGGATCAACCACAGTTTGGACAGCCTGATCGATTTGTGGGTGGTTAGCGGCTCGGTCGGTGTTCGCAAGCCGGAGGTCCCGCTTTTTGAGGTGCTCCGCCGGGTGACCGGTGTGCCGCCTCACTTGATTCTTATGGTCGACGACAACCTCGATACTCTCGATGCGGCCCGCACGTTCGGGTTTGGTACCGCTTGGTTTAATCCCGGTGGGACCCTTGAGCAGGCCAGGGGACATGAGCTGATGCGCAACTTCCACATAGGTGAGAGTCAGGCCCCTAGTCAGACGCCCAATGAGGTCCCGTCTGGAGTTCCTGGAGAGGCCTTCGGCAATTGATTCCGGCCGGCCGATCCGGTGCCGGCCGTTTCGGACTACCACTCCTGCTGGTGTGGGTGATGACGGCATCGTCGTTCTACCTGTTTGCAGTTGCCGTGCTAACCGTCGACCTATTGGACGAGTTCAATCTGAGCCGGACGATGATCGGCTTGATCGGGGCTGTCAACACATTGGTCGGGGCGGTTACCGCACCGTGGTCGGGTCGGGTGACGGATCGGATTGGGCCCCGTTCGGCCACCCTGGTAGTCATGGCGTTGAGCGGTGCCAGCATGGCGATCATGGCGTTGTCGCCCAATGCCATGATGTTGACCGTGGCCGCGGTGGTTGGCGGCCTCCCACAGGGATGGGGTAACCCGGCGACTAATGCGTTGATCGCCGAACGGGTCCCGGTTGGTGCTCGAGGAACGTTGACCGGTATCAAGCAGTCCGGCGTTCAGTTCGGCATCTTTCTTTCCGGGCTGACGTTGCCTACGTTGGCAATTTGGATCGGCTGGCGAGGCGCCATCTGGGCGTACGCCGCCTTCTTCTGGATCGGCATCGTCGTGGTGTTGGCGTTGCCACGTCAACCTTCGGTTGCTGGTTCCGGTGATTCTGAGTCCGGCGCTTCTGGTTCCAGGGTTTCTGGTTCCAGCGTTTCTGGTTCTGGGGGCGCCGCTGAGCCTTCGAAGAGTGACGTCCCGCCGTGGATCTGGCGGCTGACTTTGTACGCCCTGCTTGCGGGCACGGTGGGCGGTGCGAGTAGCCGATTCTTTCCTCTTTGGGCTCACGAGGTGGTCGGAATGTCGGTGGCTGAGGCTGGCCTGTTGGTGGCCGCTGGAGGCTTGCTAGGAATCGTGGCCCGTATTGGGGCCGGCAAGGTCGCTGAGTCGCTGATTCCGCCGGCCAGGCTGTTGCGAATCTTGGCGTTGGTCGGAGCGGTCTATTGCGTGACGCTGGTTTTGACGCCAACGGTGGGGGCGTGGTTGCCGTGGCCGGCCACCATCTTGCAGGCTGTTGGGATTGGGGCCTGGAACGCGGTTGCCATGTTGGCCATCATCATGGTGGTTCCCCGTCGGGTTGCGGGCCGGGCATCGGGGATCGTGATGCTCGGCTTCTTGAGCGGCCTCAGTATCGGGTCGCCTCTGGCGGGCTTTGTCGTGGACCAGGTGGGCAGCTATCAGCCGGTCTGGATCGGCTGTTTGGTGTTGGCCTTGGTGGCCTCGGCGTCGCTGGGCCGAGAGGAGCCGGAATTGACGCCGGCCCCCGTGCTGGCCCAGAGCTGAACCTGCGTACTGAGGCCATTCTTTACTGTCACAGGCCTTCATTACTGTGTAGGTATGGGTAAGAGGCGCCGTGTTTTTGTCTGCACCGAGTGCGGGGCGCAAGCCCACTCGTGGATTGGTTGTTGCCCGCAGTGCGGGGCCTGGGCCACGCTTGAGGAACAGTCGTTGCTGGATTCGCGGCGTCGGTCACGAGACGTCGACGTGGCGCCTCGGTCGCTGGCCGCCATCTCCGAGATCGACTCCGATCTGGCGTTGCCGGTGCCGACCGGGGTTGTGGAGTTCGATCAGGTTCTAGGTGGCGGCCTGACTGCCGGGTCGTCGACCCTGTTGGCCGGCGAGCCCGGAGTCGGCAAGTCGACGTTGACGCTTCAACTGGCCGCCTCAACCGCCAGTTCCGGTGGGTTGGTGATCATCGTGTCGGGGGAGGAGGCGCCAAGTCAGATCGCGGCGCGGGCTCGCAGGCTCGGCCCGCTGCCCGAGTCGTTGATGGTGTTGGACGAAACCTCGGTCGACACGGTGGCGGCGATCATGGCCGATCGTCGGCCCCAACTGGTGATCGTTGATTCCATCCAGACCATGCATCGGCCCGAGGTCGACTCGGCGGCCGGGTCGGTCAAGCAGGTCAAGGCTTCGGCGGCGGCACTGATCGAGGCGGCCAAGGCGGCATCCATCTCGCTGCTCCTGATCGGCCACGTAACCAAAGATGGTTCGATCGCCGGACCGCGAGTATTGGAACACATGGTCGACACGGTGCTGACCTTTGACGGTGATCGCTCCGGCAGTCTGCGATTTCTCCGAACGGTGAAGCACCGTTTTGGGCCGACTAGCGAACTCGGTATTTTCGAGATGTCTACTGACGGGCTGCGATCGGTTCCTGATCCGTCGGACCGCTTCCTGGCTGACCGTCAGCCCGGCTTGTCCGGGTCGGTGGTCCTGCCGTGCCTGTCGGGGCGTCGACCGTACCTCACCGAGCTGCAGGCTCTAGCTGTCGGTGTTGGTTCTGGCGAGCACACAACGGCCCAGGGTTTGGCGGCGCGCCGGGTCGACATGTTGCGTGCGGTGCTCACTTGTCGCGCCGGTTACCGCCTGGAGGGTGTTGATCTTTTCCTGTCGGTGGCCGGAGGGGTGTCAGTGACGGAACCGGCCGCCGACCTGGGGGTGGCACTGGCGGTCGCTTCGGCAGTCGACAACCGCCCGGTTGCCCCGCAGGTGGTGGCCTGCGGTGAGATCGGGCTCGGCGGTGAGATCCGTTCGGTTCCCATGATCGAAGCCCGACTCCAAGAGGCCTATCGCATGGGTTTTCGGGCTGCCGTGGTGCCGGAGTCCACCAAAAGTGGGCCAACCGGGCTTCAGTTGTTGAAAGCCAAAACCTTGCTGCATGCGCTGGAATTGGTGCCTGAGGAGGCGCAGGGACGCCCTGCCGAGTAGCTCTCCGCCCAACCTTCGGCGGCCCTGCGGTCGCTTTGGTCTAGCATTGAAGTATGGAGCTGCGACCGGATGCCGCGCTGAATCGAGCTTTAGCTCTTCTCGCGCCCGGCTCCCCGTTCCGAGACGGATTGGATCGAGTTCTCCAGTCGGGTCGAGGTGGTTTGATCGTTATTGGAGACGGTGACGATGTTTTGAACATCTGCTCCGGGGGCTTCTTGCTGGACGCGTCGTTTACGCCGCAGCGACTTGCCGAGCTGGCCAAAATGGACGGCGCCATCATCATGTCAAAAGATGTTTCCCGGATCGCCCGCGCCAACGTTCACCTGGTACCCAATCCGAACGTGGCAACATCTGAAACCGGTACCCGACACCGCACCGCTGAGCGGGTGGCCAAGATGTTGAACACCCCGGTGGTGACGGTGTCGGAGTCCCGCAAACAGATTCAGGTGTACATCGGCGATCACATGAGCCCGGTCCATTCATCCAGCCGTCTTCTTGAACGGTCGAACCAGGCGTTGCAAACCCTTGAGCGCTATCGGGCCAGGCTCAGCCAGATCTCGCGAAAGCTCATGGCGTTGGAAGCCGAAGACCTGGTCACCGTTCGTGACGTTGTCGAGATCATGCAGCGTATGGAAATGGTTCGCCGTATTGCCGATGAGATTGAGCACAACCTCATCGAGTTAGGTACCGACGGTCGCCTGGTTCATCTCCAGATGGAAGAGATCCAAATTGGCTTCGAGGAGGAGCGTCGCCTGTTGATGATGGATTACCTGCCATCGTTCAGTCAGCTGGCGGTCGACGAAGGCCTTGAGGCCCTGGCGCACCTTGACGACGACGCTCTGTTTGATGACGAGCTGTTGGCAAAGTCGCTCAACTTGTTGGAGGGGTCCGACAGTGTGGACGGCCGCTGCAAATCCCGGGGCTTCCGCTTGCTGTCGAAGCTGCCGCAAATCAACGAGTATCAGGCTCGTCGAGTTGTCGAGCATTTCGGCACGCTGCAACGACTGCTGGGTGCCACAACCGACGAGTTGGCCACCGTTGACGGCTTGGGGAGTTCCCGGGCCAAGGCTCTGCGGGACGGAGCGGCTAGGCTGGCGGGCGATTCGATAATCGATCAGCACTAGCCAGAGCGATCGACACCAGCCGATCAGGCGGGCGTCGTGCTCAACCGGTCGAGCAACCGGGTGGGAGATCCTTGGAAGTAGAACTGTCGACAGGCATTTTGGCGGATCTTCATCCGACGATGTCGGCTGGCCGCGGTGTGGTGCTCGTCACCGATCTGGAGGGCCGTCGCCCGCTGTTCGATCGTTTGGCGGCAACAATCAGTCAGAGCTACCGCTGGAATGTGATTGTCGTCGATCCCTTCGCCCGGCTCGAAGCCGAGGGCGACGCTGAAGGGCCCAGGGACGAACTGGTCGGAAAGTTAGTTGACAACGACGTTGTCGCCGACCTTGTGGAGGCGGCCAACCGGCTTGAGGTGGAACCAGTCGCCGTCATCGGGTTTTCGCTAGGGGGAATGTACGCCTTCAAGGCGGCCGCATCGGTGCGGTTTGACCGTGTGGTGAGTTTCTACGGGATGCCGCGGCTACCGGGTCGTTGGCGGGGTCCTGAGCAGTGGGAGCCCGTGAGCCTGCTGAAGCACGTCGATGACCGATCCAACATTTTGACCGTGGTCGGCACTGACGACATGTTCATCTCGGCGGCAGACGTGCAGGACCTGATCGACATGGGCGTGCAAGTTGTTCGCTACCGCGGGGCCCGTCACGGTTTTGTGCACGACCCGGGCGCGCCGGAACATCGTCCCCGTGACGCGGCAGACTCATGGACGCATGCGGTTAGTCATCTCGCTGTCGGAAAGTCGCCCGACTAGCGGGAGCGGATTTCCAGTTGTTGGCGGTTGGTGATTTGGTATCGCCGATCCCGCTGTGCGATCCATCCGAGCTTGATGAACGAGGCAATGGCCTTGTTCACCCGCTCCCGGCTGGCACCAACCATGCCTGCCAGTTCCTCTTGAGTGATCGGCAACGTGAACTCGTCGGACTCACCGGCGATTTCCAGCAGACGTTTAGCAGTTCGGCCGGTGACGTCAAGGAAGACGGAGTCGGCTAGCACTTGGTCGACCTTGCGCAGTCGTGCCGCTAGGAGTTCCACCGCTCGCCAGAGCAGTCGGGGCCGCTCGGCGTACAGCTGCTTGATTGGTTCATACGGCATTGCCAGAACTTCGGACGGCTCAAGTGCCCGGGCGTCGGTGGAGCGGGGGCGGCCGTCGAACATCGGCATTTCGCCGAAGATGTCGCCTCGTTCCATTAGCGCCACCACTGATTCGCGGCTGTCGATCGAACGATTGACCATGGCGATTCGTCCGGAGACGACGACGAACAGCTCGGAGGGTTCGGCCTCCTCTTTGAAGATGACATCACCACGTGCCAGCTGGCGTCGGGCGCCTTGTCCTGCCAGCGTGGTTAGTGTCTCGTCGTCCAGGTCTCGGAACAGCGTGACCTGCCTCAACACGTCTGCATTCTCCATAGTTAGAAACTAGAGGATGATCGGCGACTCGCGGTGTTTAACTGCCCAACTGGGTGGGTGAGCACGGCCATCGCCGGCACATCCGTGAGACGTCTGGTCACGTATGTGAATCACGTTTTTGACCACCGGGTCACGTTCGTGATGGACTCGCCATAGGTACAACAACCTACTTCGGCAACCATCAACCATGTCCGAGTAGCCCCAGCGCTAACGCCAACCGCGCTGAGACTGCAAGGTTCGATCAGGGGGATCGGAAGATGGACGAAGAGCGCCTTGAGTACCTGGGCCAGGTCGCCCTCTGGTACTACGAAGAGAATCTTGATCAACGTGAGATTGCCCGCAGGCTAGGCAAGTCGCGTTCGATGGTGTCCCGGCTACTCACCGAAGCCAGAGCAGCCGGGCTGGTTGATGTGCGGGTCCGTTTTCCACTTCGCACCGATGAGGCCGCCGGCCGAGACTTCGCCAAGGCCTTCGGGTTGGACAATGCCGTTGTGTTGGCCAACAACTCGCCGGATCACAGCCTGATGATGCGTCGGTTGGGTCGGTTGGGAGCGCGAGCTCTTCAGGCTCATGTCCGACCGGGCATCACGGTGGCCATCGGCTGGGGTGCGGCGTTGCAGGCAGTGGTGTGGGCCATGCCGGAGATTGAGATTCGGGATTCGATGGTCTTGCAGTTCCTCGGTTCGGTTTCCGGTAGCGAACCGGGTTTGGACGGGGCGTTGCTGGCTCGAACGTTGGCGTCAAAGCTCGGCGGTGACTTTCAAGCTGTCCCCGCACCGCTCATTGTGGAGAACGCCGGGGTGGCCCAATCGCTGAAGGCCGACCGAGGGGTTCGACGGACCTTGGACGCCGCGGCAGGGGCCGATGTGTTTATCACCGGGATTGGAACGATCGAGTCGCCGTTGTCGGGTTTGGCCAGAGCTGGCTACTTCTCCAGGGAAGATGTGGAGCGGATGCGAACCATGGGTGTAGTCGGCGATGTCATGGGCTACCTGATCAACCTCGACGGGCAGATTGTCAACGCTCCGGAGAACGAACGGGTTATTGCGCTGGCCATCGACAAGTTGCGGGAAAGTCGAACCGTGATCGGGGTCGCCGGTGGGGCGGTGAAGGCACCGGCAATCACTGGTGCGCTTCGGACTGGAGTTTTCAACGAGATCGTGATCGACCTGGCGGCGGCGACCGCCGTGATGGAAATTCACGCTGGCCGTCTTGACCCGACGGCATGGGGAATGGGCGCCCGCGTAAGCGCTCGCGTCCGAGCAGGAGGTAGGTAGGTGTTTCGACCGGAGACGTTGTTTATTGTGTTCGCCTTGGCCGGTGGGTGGCTGCTGCAACTGTGGATGTCGACTCAACAGATGCGCGGTTTTCACCGCCACATAGCGGAGCTACGTGCGTTGGGTTCGCAAACCTCAATTGGGATGGCGGGCAACACGTATAAACGTAAGACGTATGTGGCTATCGCCGTCGACACCGACGGGGTGGTGCAGGGAGCGAAGCGGCTCGCCGGCTTCACCGTGTTCGCAAAGCCGAAGGTGATTGTCGCTGTCGTCGGCCTTCACCTCGACGAGTTGGGCTCCGGAGCGCCACCGGCCGGAGTCGACGAAAAGACCTGGGACGCAATTGATCATGCGGCTGAGTTCATCCGACGCAAGCTCGCCTCCGGCGATGCCGCTGAGGATGATGTCAACGATGGGGACACCGTTGACGCGTCAGCGCTTGATTCCGAAACCGGCTATTCGGGGGGCGGAATGACCTGATCGGTTGCGTCCGAGCAATCCGAAGAAGGGCGACCTTCGGGGGATTCGGTGTATTGCTCAACGTTTGTTAATGAAAGGTGGAGCGCATGCTCGACGTTTTGGCCTCATGGGCCGAAGAATTCATTAGTTGGTTCCAGCGGGGAGGTGAGGTGTTCACCAGTCTGGTGGTCGGGATTGTTCCAACCCTGATCGTCTTGTTGACAGCGGTGAACGCCCTGATCGCCCTGATTGGAACCGATCGCATCAACAAGTTCGGCGAATGGGCCGGACGGGAAGGGTTTGCTTACACGCCCTTCCGTTACTTAATTTGGCCGGTGCTGTCAGTGTTCTTTCTGACAAACCCGATGGCCTACACCAACGGTCAGTTCCTCCCGGAGAAGTACAAGCCGGCGTTCTACGACTCGGCGGTGTCTTTTGTGCACCCGCCGCTCGGGATCTTGCCGCACGTAAATCCGGGTGAGCTGTTCGTGTGGCTTGGCATCGCCACCGGCTTGGAGACCTTAGGTCTCGGACTTTCAAATTTGGCCGTGAGATATCTGATCACTGGCTTGATCGTCATCTACATCCGTGGCCTGGTCACGGAGTGGATCACGAAGGTGATGTGGGATCGACGAACAGCGGAGACCGAGGCGGCTACGGCTGCCGCGGCGGCGTGAAGGGGGATTTGATATGACTGCAGTAATCACCAGCGTTGGTAAGGGTGTCGGCAATGTTGTCGGCGTGCTCTACCAGGCAGGCCGCGACGCGGTCGAGCAGGTTATTCGCAACATCTTGCCGTTCATGGCGTTCATCGCTTTCCTCATCGGCCTCATCTTGGAGACGGGGGTCGGAGAGTGGATCGCTGATGGTCTGTCCGGTTTGGCCAGTGGCGTGCTCGGTTTGTTGATTCTTTCCATCATCATTGCTTTGCCGATTCTGTCTCCTCTGCTTGGGCCGGGGGCCGTGATCGCTCAGATCATTGGCACCCTGCTCGGCGTTCAGATCGGTGAAGGTAATGTCGACCCCAGCTTGGCGTTGGTGGCTCTCTGGGCCATTAACCCGCAGGTCGGGTGCGACTTCATCCCCGTCGGGTTGGCCTTGGGGGAGGCCGAACCCGAAACCGTTGAGGTGGGTGTGCCCGCCGTGTTGTTCAGTCGGTTGTTAACCGGCCCGTTGGCCGTGCTTATCGGCTGGCTGTTCAGCTTCGGCTTGTACGCCTGATCAACTCTGTTGGCCCGGTCCGGCTGCCGTTGTGGCGGCCGGACCGGGCCAAACCCGAATGACGAACGAACTTCCATCCACTACGCCAACTACCAGTGAAAGGGCGGGCCATGGGGCTCCTGGACCGATTTAAGAAGAAGGCTGAAGATGCCACCGACGCGGCGGCCAGCACCGCGAATGCGGCAGTAAACACAGCGAATGCGGCAGTAGACACCGCAAGCACCGCAGCTGATACAGCAAAAGGGACCGTTGCAGACGCAGCGGCAGATACGTCTGCGGAGTCGGCCGCTGAAGGCGCGGCGGAAACTGCCGACACGCCAACCCCGGTGGAACGACCGGCTGGCGGTGACTATCGCAAAGTGATGGTTAAACCCGGTGGTCGAGGGTGGGGCAACGGGCTGGTGATCGCACCTGAACCGGGTAAAGACCTCATCTATTCGGTTACCGGCGGCGGCATTCATCCGGTGGCTCAACGCATCGCTGATCTGACTGGCGGCACGCCGTTTGACGGCTTCAAGTCGAAGGCGGCATTTGAAGAGATCGCCTGTGCCGTGATCGATTGTGGCGGCACGGCAAGAATCGGTGTGTACCCGATGAAAGGGGTGTTGACGGTCGACATTCACGGTGCCAGCCCGTCAGGGCCGCTGATGCGGTTTATCAACGAGGAGAACTTCGTGTCGGGAACCGGTGTGGACAATGTTGAAGTCGTGGACTGAGTGTCCGGCCCGCCCAAATACGACGTCACGGTTTCCGGTGTTGGTGAGACGGCCGCTGCCTTCGCGGCCGAAGGAATCTTGGTCTTCTTCGGCCCCGACGCTCCCGAGGAGTTGCACGAGTTCGCCATCATTACCGACCTTGGAAGTTTGCACGGCGAGGTCGAGGCGGGGGACCGTCTTGTGGTCGGCGCCGACTCGTTTCCCATTGTCGGGGTTGGCTCGGTTGCCAACGAGAACTTGGCCAGCCTCGGTCATTTGGTAGTGAAGTTCAACGGCTTGGCCGAGACCGAGCTGCCCGGTGACGTTTCGGTGGTCGCTCAA
>CALJMD010000064.1 GCA_937981915.1 uncultured Acidimicrobiales bacterium | reverse complement strand
CGGGCCGACCCGGTCATACAAGCGGCCCGACACCTGAGCACCGGCAATCATCCCAACGGCGAACAGGGCAATAAGGCTACCAACCGTGCTGGTGCTCAACTGCCGGACACCCAGCAGGAAGATCGGGATGAGAAACAAAATGGTGGTCGACGCGGTGAACGACACCACTCGAATAAGTACCGCCCGGCGAAACTCTGAACCCTGAAAGACCCGCAGATCAAGCATCGGTGTCGGGTGAGACAGCTCGGTGCGGATAAAGCCCACGAGCAGCGCAACGGCAGCGGCCGCGCCGGCCAGCGTCACCGGAGAACCCAAGCCGAACCCGAACGGGTCGTTGAGGGTCAGCACCAAGAGCGTGATGAAACCGGCGGCCAGTAAAGCACCACGCCCATCGAAGACTCGCCCGTTTGACGAGTCGTCGGTCTGCTCAACCCCGAGACCACGAGAAGCGATGAACAACACGGCCGCAGTTGGCACAGCCAGCACCAAGAAGAGCGTGCTCCATTCCAGCCGATCCAGTGCCAGACCCCCAAGGAACGGTCCAGCCGCCGCGCCGATTGCCACCGCCGTTGTTTGACCCCCGAGGGCCAGCCCGCGTTCGGACGCCGGAAACGCCCCGACCAACACCCCGGTCCCGACGGCTTGCACCATCGTGTTGCCCAGCGCGGTGACTACGCGAGCGGCGATCAGAAACCCGAAGGTTGGCGACAACCCCGTGAGGATCAGGCCCACACCAAACACAGCAATACCGACACGCAAGGTTCGAAAACGACCGACCACATCAGCCAGGCGACCGAGTGGAAGCAACAACGCGGCGACGATGAGTGACTCGATGATCACCACCCACCCGACGGTCCGCAATGTCACGTTGAAGTCTTCGGCGATGGCGGCCAACGCCAGCACCGACACCGTGGTGGTGGCAACGGTTATGAAGTACGACGAGCCAACCGCAATAAGCACCGCCCACTTGTGCGGGATGGATCTGGACGATGACACAATGGGCACCGTATCTGCGCCGGGTCAAATACGCCGGATCAAATACGCCGGTCCAACCACGGCGCAACAAGGGGCATACCGATCGATGAGTGAACCACGACAATCGCCAGGTACCGCCGGATCGCCACCGCCATGTCCTTTCGACGCCTTCGGGTTTCTGTCCGACCCCCATCCATTCTTGGATCAGGCTCGGGCAGAAGCCCCGGTTTTTCAAGATCCCGAAACCGGCTACTGGGTTGTCACCCGGTACGACACCATCAAGGCCGCCCTGGGCGATCCCGAGGCGTTCTCCTCGGCCAACGTGTTGGAGCCAATAACGCCACTGGACGAGCGCGTAGCCGAGATCCTGGAGGCCGGCGGTTTCGGGGCGAAGCCGTTCATCGTCAACATCGACGGGGCCGACCACAAGGAACGCAAGCGGATCTTCACCTCGGTCCTGCACCCCCGCAAGGTGGCCGACTTTGAGCCTCGCATCCGACAGCTGGCTCGACGGATGTTGGCCGATCTGCCGTCTGGCGAACCGTTCGACCTGGTCGACGGGTTCTCACTCGATTTCCCCGCTCTCGTCGTGTTCGCTTTTCTTGGCATCCCCGATTCCGACGTGCGCGAGATCAAGCGGTGGGCCGATGCCCGCATGGAAGTGTTCTTCGGTGATCTGTCCCCAGATCAACAGGTTGAACAGGCGCACGGCATCGCCGCGTTCTGGCGATACATCGAAGATCACATAGAAGGCCAGCTCAGCGACCCGGGCGACCATTTCGTCGGCGACATGGTTCGTCTTCACCTGAGTGGCGACGAAGACGTCACCCTCAACGACATCGCCAACTACTGCTGGTCGTTCCTGTTCGCCGGTCATGAAACGACCACCGCCCAGATCACCAACATGGTTCGCGACATGCTCGCTCAACGAACGGCTTGGGAAGCAGTGACTGCCGACCCGCAGCTCATCCCCGGCGCGGTGGAGGAGAGTCTGCGGATGAACACGTCGGTGTTCAACTGGCGCCGCAGGACCACCGCTGATGTGGAGCTGGACGGCCAATCGATCCCAGCTGGATCCGACGTGTTCCTGGTGTACGGATCAGCAAATCACGACTCCGACCACTTCCCCGATCCGGATCGCTTCGACCCTGAGCGTGACGGCCTGCGCCGCCACCTGGGTCTCGGCTACGGCGCCCATTTCTGCGTTGGTGCCGGACTGGCTCGGCTGCAACTGAAGATCGTGCTGGAGGAGATGACGGACATGATGCCGGAACTCGCCTTGGCACCGGGGCGAGAGTCGAGGTTCATCCGCAACGTCGGCTTTTGCGGCCCGCGAACACTGTGGCTTACGAGGGGTACTGCGGGCAACTAAGCGCTCGGCATACCAAGTGGAGTGCAGGCGCTTAAAGCGATGATCCAGTTTTAGAGTGATCAGTCACTCTAAACGCTAACCTGGGCCAGGTGAAGTACTCGCCCGAGACGATTCTCGACTTGTGCGTCGACGTTTTCGACGCCGAAGGCGTCGGCGTGTCAACAGCCAAAATCGCCAAAGCGGTCGGAGTCTCCAACGGCACGCTGTTCAACTACTTCCCGACGAAACAGGAATTGGTCGATGCCCTCTATCTGCGGCTCAAGCTCGACTTGGCCGCTGCCATTGGCGACATCGACCCCGAGTTACCGCTGCGAGAACAGTCGCAGGCGATCGCCATGCGGTGGTTCGACTGGGCTATCGCCCGACCGGCCAGAAACCGGGTCGCCGCTCTGCTGCACCAGTCCGGTCTGGCCAGCGAAGACGCCATCGCAGGAGCGTCGGCCGCCTTTGAAAGCCCGGCCCGAGTGCTCGACCAGTTGGCCGGCTCGGGGCTACTGGTCGACCTGCCTCTCCCCTACGTGGCCCAGCTGATGCAGAA
>CALJMD010000063.1 GCA_937981915.1 uncultured Acidimicrobiales bacterium | reverse complement strand
TCCGACACCGCCGGTGCGGTAGCGGCCAAAATGCTCGACGTCGACTTCCGCCCGGAAGAATCATCGAGCGGCGGGCCTGGCTCAGATCATGTTGCTATGGTTCGCGACATCCATGAGTCACTCGCCTGACAAACCTTCGCCCGAGCAGTCGACGGCCGATAACCTCGACGAACTCGAGAGCCTTGGCGACGACCTCAGCGATCTCAGCGAACTCAAAGGCTTGAATGCCGTTCGGCATCTACTAGCACCGTTGGCCGAAGCGTTCGCTGCGGACTCTTTCCGCCTCTACCTGGTTGGGGGCGTAGTACGTGATCTGCTGAACGGCGATTACGGCAGCGGCTCCGACCTGGATTTGACCACCGACGCTGAACCGGTTCACATCAAACGGTTGGTGAAGCCGTTGGCCAAAGCGGTGTGGACGCAAGGGGAGCGGTTCGGAACCATCGGCATTCAACTTTTCGACGCCAGCAGTCCGGGTGGTGTGCGAGAGGTCGAAATCACCACCCATCGAGCTGAAAAGTATTCACCGGAGTCACGCAAACCGGAGGTGGCCTTCGGTACCGACCTGCGGGAAGATTTGTCCCGTCGAGACTTCACGGTCAACGCCATGGCTATCGAGCTGGTCGGCGCCAAGGTTGAGCTGCGGGACCCTTTCGAGGGTCGACGGGACCTCGCCCGACGGGTGCTGCGCACGCCGCTCGGACCTGAACTTTCCTTTGACGACGATCCGCTGCGAATGATGCGAGCGGCACGATTCATGGCCCGGCTGGCCCTTCAACCGGTTGCCGAGTTGGAGTCGGCGGCGACCCGGATGGCCGACCGGTTGGCCATTGTCTCGGTGGAACGCATCGCCGATGAGTTGGAACGGCTTCTCGCTGTCGGCGACCCAACGCTGGGGTTGGCCTTCCTGGAACGGACCGGTTTGTTGGCTCACGTCCTCGGGGTTGCCTACGACAGCCACCGTGCTCTTGCTCTGGCATCAGTGGACGCTCGGCCCGAAGTGCGGCGGGCCGGGCTTCTGTATTCGGTGGAGGATCCGGTAGCGGTGCTGTCCCGGCTTCGGTACTCGAACGACGACCGACGGTCGACGACGGCCGTGGTCGGGGCGCTGCGGACGTGGTTGGCGTCCGATCAAGACGCGCAGGCGACTCGTCGCGCAGTCAACACGGTCACGGCGGCCAAGTCGAACCACCACGATTTAGCCGGGTTGGCCCATGCTCTTGTTGCCACCGATGTAGACGCTGCCGCGGCCCTGTTTGAGGCGCACCTCGATCAGTTAGCGGCGGCAGACGACCTAGGCCCGTATGAGAGTCCGTTGTCCGGGCCTCAAGTAATGGAGGTGCTCGGTGTCGAGCCTGGGCCCGTGGTTGGTCGAGCACAGAAGTTCCTAGTGGAGGAGCGGCTGCGTTCCGGCCCGTTGACCGCCGAGTCTGCTCGACAGCTGCTGATCGAACACGGACACCACTTGATGAGTTGAGCAAGTTGTCAGCAAGAGGTCGTCAGGCCGCGACGGACACACCGGGGCCGATGTTGAAGATTCGAGTGATAGCAGCTGTGTCGTCCTCTGGCCCTCGGTCTCCGGTGGTTGGAATGATGTGCACGCCAATGCCCTGACCGAGCGCGCTCCATACGATGGCATCAACGAGTCGGGCCTGCGTGGTGTGGTCGGAGCCTTGAATGAGGGAGATTTGTTGAGGGTGACTCCCGATCCAGCACTGACGTCGATCGTCTGGATTGTCGTGAACGAGAATCAGGTCAGGTGTGCCGTGGGAAAGAGCCTCGATAGTGTCGGCGATCCCGTCAACCGCTGCATCGTGCGCATCGAGGAACCGTCGTTCACGCAAGATTCGGACCGTTGTTCGGGCTGCAGTATCGCTGACGTGGCGGACAGTGACGTCGGCGAGATCGTCAACCATTATGTCGAGCGGCTCGGTGACGATCCGACAGTTCAGGGGTACCAGCATGCGTAGGCGGTCGGCCAGCGCGCCGGTCAACTGGTTTGCGCCGGCGATAACGACCAGAACAGCCCCGATCTCTTCTTGACGTTCGCTGATACTTTCGGCCAGACCTTGGCTGCTGGTATCCACTTGGTCCAACCGGTGGTAGTGGTTGGATCCGAACAGCACAATGTCGGCGCCATCTTCGTCGGCGGTCACCACGATGTGGGGAATTCGACGTTGGTGCCATTCCAGCAGGGGCCCGGCATAAGGGAGTGCCGCCACCACCCCGTAGTCGACGGCCGGCGGTTCAAGTCCGTGGTCGACGATGGTCGCACCATCGGAAGCCGCCACCACGGCTATGGCCGCTGTGTCGTCGGGTTGTGGTAACGACAGTCGCGCCTCGATCGCTTGGATGGCTTCCGGGGGTGCACCTTGAGCTTCAAGATTGGCTCGCAGGGCGCGCCACCTCTGTGCGGTGTCCGGTGTGGACTGGAGAGGCTGAGTAGTTAGGTAGACGGTGGTATAGGGTGCCGGGTGCTTGTAAATCGACAGCAGGAGATCGGTGGCCGACAGCGAGCCGATGCGGCTTGGCTGAACGGTAGTTGTCGACGAGCCGGAGGAGGCATCGATAGGGGTCTCTTGGCCATTAGATGTTGTACTCATAACGCCGTAGTACCCGTTCTTCTCTAACCCTAAACGGATCGAGCACACCGGCGGGCGCTGGCGAAGCGATCTCGGAACGTGGCTACGTAGTGAAGAATGCTGAGACCGTAGTTCTCCCGCCGTTGCTCTTCACTTCCACCGAGCTTGCAACGCTGGTGACGATCGCCAGGCCCCGCCCGCGATGTTGACTGTCACCCGGCATCGCCGAGTCGACCGTGAACGATTCGCCATCGTTGCTGACTGACATTTTGTAGCTGTTGTCCGAATGGTGGATGGCGAGGCCAATTTGACTGCCGTCCGGGGCGGCTCGATCGGCGTTGGTGAGTAGTTCGGTTGCGGCCAGCTCGATGGACTCCACCAGCGACCCGTCGTCTTGGGGTGCGGTGGGTCCCGTGAGCGTCAGGTTCAGCCAGTGTCTGAGCCGTCGACGCACTTCAGCCAGTGAAAGACTCCCGGAACGCCAGTGCATTGTCAGCTCCGGGAGATCAGTTGCATCGGCCGTCACGACGGCGATGGCAACATCGTCATCGCGGTCATCTTCCACCTGTTTGGTGAGCGCTTCGAGAATGCTGTCAGCCGGTTGTGGCCACCCCGAAGGCGAATGGAGTATCTCGTCAAGGATGCCGTCGATCGGTCGGTCGTCGGCGTCCCTTCCGGGCGTGAGTGCTTCGACGAGACCGTCGGTGAACAACACGAGAGCATCAGTTGGCCTGAACTCGAAGCGGTACTGTTGGAAGCGATGGCCGCGACGCAGTCCGAGAAGTGGGTCGCCGTGGCGACCAAGCGGTTGAACGCCTTCCGGTGTGACCAAACGAGGCAAGGGATGTCCGGCGGTGGCCAGCCATCCACCACTGCGATCAGGGTCGAATCGTGCCACTGCGCAGGTTACGTAGCGACCGACATCTTCATTCGAGTAGAGGTAGTCGTTGACGGCACCCAAAACGTCGGCCGGTGTACCGCCTTGTTGGGCGAGCACACCTAGCGCATAGCGAACCCGGGCCACGGCTTTGGTGGCCACCAGATCATGTCCGGTGGCGTCGGCCACCATGACGACGCAGGCTCCATCGGCTGCCAGCACGGCGTCGTAGATGTCGCCGCCTACCGGACGGTACCGGTTGGGCGGAAGGTAGACCGGGGCGATGGCTAGCCCCGGTGTTTGCGGCAAGGCAGCTGGGATTGCGACCTGCTGAAGTGTTTCAGCTTGATCGGATTGCGTGTCGAATTGGGCTGCCCGTCCGAGAGTCTCCGACGACAGCGCCAACAGACGGTCAACTTGTTGGGGCAACCGTCCCTGTTCGAGAGGTTGATCGAAGCCCATTCCGATGCAGGCACGCAAGCCGAGTTCGTCGTCGTTGATTGGTAGCGCGGCGAAGGCATGGAGGTTCAGCTGGTCGATGTATGGACGCATGGCCGGCCACCGGTCAAATTCTTTGCGACTGGGAATGATGACTGCCTGCGCGTGTACTGCGGCGTAGACCATCGGAACTTCGGTGTCGACCGGCGCTGTCTCCCAGTCGCTGGCGACGTCACTTGTGATACCGGGTCCGTGAAAGAACATCACTTCGTCGTCGTCAACCACCGCAAGGGAGATCACGCTGGCCCCGACGATGGGTGAGGCATGTTCGGCCAGGGCTTCGGCGGTGTCAGAGGTGCTTAGCGCCTCGTTCGCCGCCGCAGCTAGAGAACCGACTCGTCGTTCGACCTGCCTGCGTCTTCGCTCCGCTCGAAGTTGGCGCTCTGCAGCCTTTCGCTGCTGGTCCAACTCTTGCAATGTCGAGAGGCTCGCCGCAGCGTCGTGAAGGGTCGAGCGTTCTGCCTCGGTCCACCGCTGAATCTGATCAGAAGTGGCCACTAGGACTAGCACATCGAGACGTTGGGAAGCGTCTGATTCAGGTCCGACACGAACTCCGAGTAGCGACGATGCTCCGGCGCTGGTTTCTTCAGCAGCTACTCTACGAGCGAAGTCGACAACCGTTGAAGATGGCGATGGGCCGTCTTCAGGGTGTTGAGCGTGAACGGTGAGTTCGTCGCCTGCCACCGACACGAGTAGAAGGCGGGTGGCGGACGTCGCCATCGCCGTGAGCCGCAGGACCGACCCGACAGCGGCAGCGGTCTGCTCTTGATCCATGTGCTACTCCTCAGATCGGACACGGCGACTCTACTCCGCCGCCTGTTACTGCCCGAGATGGGAACGGACAAACCATTGGTAGAGCTCAAGGGTGGCAAGCTGAGCGATGAGCAGGTCTTCAGATACCGGGTCGATGTCACGCACGGCCTTTGCTGCGCTGCGATGATCGCCGATCACGCCGTCGTAGACGTTGTTGAGAGCGGTCATGTGTTCGACCACAGCAGCTCGACCGAGGTGGTAATCCTGCCAGGTTCTGGATTGGACCAGGTGTTGGGGCGTACCGATCGGGACGCCCCGCCTTGTGGCAATACGCTCTGCTACCGCGTCGGTCATCTCCCGGACCGAGGCGACTTGTTCATCGAGCATGTTGTGTACCGCAATGAAAGACTCGCCGGTTACGTTCCAGTGGATGTGTTTCAGGGTCAGCTGAAGATCGAGCAAGCCGACGAGTCTGTTCTCTAGTTCACTCAGTATGAGCGAGTTGTCGGGAGTGCTCGAATCGGTGGAATCGGTGGCCCCGGTGTTCTCGTAGTGTTCCTCAACGAGTGTCATTGTTCTCCTCTTGTGTTGGCATCTTGTACAGACGTTGTTCCCGATTCTTTCGATGTCTAAACGGATACGCTAAAAAAGTTGGAGAGATAGGAGTGCCGTCGTGCAGGTGGTGATCACCGAGGATGAT
>CALJMD010000062.1 GCA_937981915.1 uncultured Acidimicrobiales bacterium | reverse complement strand
GGCCCCGGATAGCTGGCTCCCATCAGGCTGCGGGTCACCGTGGCGTCCAGGCAGCGTTCGAGTGAGTCTTGCCCAGCCGAACCTTGAAGTGCTCGAGCGTCGAACGCTTGGAAGTCCGAGCATTCACGGCCCTCGATGTCGATGATTTGGATGTACTGCCCGGCTTTGACTTCATAGGCCAGAGCGGTTCGTCGCTCGACGAAGAGGTCCTGGGTCATATCGCCGAGCGGCATCGGCAATAGGGGCGTGTCGCCGCTAGTTGGCGCTGCGGCCCGAGTGATGAAGACCAACAGAGCGGTGGTCGGATCGGGCTGGTGGGGATCCATCGCCGAGCCGGGGGCAGCCACTACCACAACCGTCCGGTCCGAGGCAGTGAACGTGGCCGCCTCACCGGCTGGGCTGTTGGAGTCGAAGACATCGATCTTGACGGCGTCAGTCAGATCGATGCCGGCCACTTCGAGGCCGCTTCGCACTCGTCGGGCGTCGGTGATGTTGTGGCTGAGAATGGCTTGAGTGCCGGTGGCCGGCCCGTTTCCTGGTTGCCCGATCAGGCCTGGCGCCGGTCGCCCTTGCGTGTCGAAAACCGTCAGCTCGCAGAGCTGTCGACCTTCAATATTGCGGACCTCTAGCGTGTCGTCGGGTTGGAGGGCGACCACAGTGGCCGATCGACCGTTCACCCGGTACCGCTCCACCCCCAACCCAAGGGTGGGGATGCCCGGCACTAGAAGCCGTGGTTCTTCAGCGATCGTCATTTCGCGCCTCCGCCTGCCCGAGCCGTCGTTGTGGTCGTTGGATCTGATTGTCGCGCTGATCGGCCGAAAGCGGTAATTGAAGTAGCGGTACCACCCGCCACAGGAAACCCATGCTGCGGTTGGGTGGACGTTTCTCCGCCGGTAAAGGTTTGCCTAAGAGACGGAGAGCCACTGGTTACCGTGGACGGGCGGGCGGTACGTTTCGGTGGTGGGCAATGTGGCGGCGCAACATCTTGACTCGTCTGTCGGGTCGGTCCAGGCCAGGCGGACGACGCTTGTCGTGCTCGGCGTACTGACGTTCGTGATGGTCGCTTGCTCGTCGAATGACGCCGATCTAGTCGCCCAGGAAGTCACCGCGGCCGAAGTAGGCGCCGAAGATACCGCCGCCCCCCAAGACACCGCGGCCGCCACCGAAACCAACGAAGCGGAACCGCTGGCCACCGACAGTTCACCTCAGAGTGTGCTTGTTGTGCTGTCGGACGGCGGGTCCGGTGCTGATGACCCATCTGATGGCACTGTCGATGACACTGCTACTGGCACTGTCGATGACGATGCTGTTAGTGACAGTGCAGATGGTTCGCCGTCTTCGACACCAGTCTCGGATCCGACGGGTAGCTCATCGACGGCGCCAACCGGATCATCTGAACAGACGACGGCCTCGACGGCCCCCGTCGGCGAAACGACCATCAAGCAAACGGCGACGACCCAGGCGCCGACTACGGCCAGCCCGACAACGACGAAGCAGTCCAGTACCACGAGGCCGCCGACCACCCGCCCGCCGACGACCAACGCCCCGACAACACAGGCTCCAACAACGCGGGCCCCGACAACGCAGGCTCCAACAACGCAGGCGCCAACCACGAGGCCGCCAACGACCACCACCACAACCACTCGACCGCCGGCGGCCAACAACTTCCCCGACGACAAGGTGGTCATGGTGTCATCCGGGGCGGAGACCACGTTCGCCGCCCAGCTGGCGCCCGGAGGGTCACCAGTATTGGTGTGGTTCTGGTTACCCGGTTGAGCGGTTTGCGTCTACGAGGCGCCACAGTTCGAGCAGTTCGCTCGAAACAACGCAGGCAAAGCACGAGTCGTAAGCATCGGCTTCCAGTCCACCGTCGAGTCCGGTCGCAAGTGGGCCAGTGACCACGGGCTCAATAGTGTCACCGGCATGGTGGACGACGACAACGGCGTGGTCTACCACTACGGCACCATCAACCTCTACTACGGGTGGCTGCTGTTAGACAGCTCCGGTAATCCGGTGGCGCAAGGCAAACGGTTCGATGCCAGTGCCGCTCAGAGCGCGCTGGACGATCTCGGCTAGCTGCGGCTATCGGGTCGCCGCGATCTCGAGTTACGAGCTCTCGGGGTAGACCTTGATGGAGAGGAACCGAACCGGGGTTGAAAGGATGGCCACCGGGCCGTGCGCTACTTCACCGTGGATTTGCATGGTGTCGCCGGCGTCCAGTTTGTAAGAGGCCGATCCGTAGCCGTATTCCATCGACCCTTCAAGGACGTGTAGGAACTCAACGCCCTGGTGCTGGTAGAGCGGAAAGTGCTCATCGTCGGCGGTCACCGTGGTGAGCATGGCTTCGATCGACCGGTTCGGACCACGAAGCGAGCCCAGGTCCTGGTAGATCCGATTGGGGCTGCTCCCCTCATGCAGGATCTCTTGACCCTCGCCCGCTTTGGTGATGACCAAGTCGTGTTCTTCGTCGAGACCGCGGAACAGTGCGGTGAGGGGCACAGCGGCGGCACGAGCCAGGTTGACCAGAGTATTAAGGCTGGGGGCTGTCTGGGCGTGTTCGATTTTGGACAGCATGCCGAGTGAAATGTTGGCCTCTTCGGCGAAGCGGGCCATCGTCATTCCTCGGTCTAGCCGAAGCTGACGTACCCGACTGCCGACAGCGCGACAGACTTCGTCGGACAGCGATGTTCCGTCGTCCAAGCTTGTGTCGTTGCCGGTGTTCTTCTTGGCCCCGGAACCGTGTGAATCTGTCATGATTGAAACGCAGACGACCTGCTGACTAAAAGCCTACTAAACATTGGTAGCGGTATATTCGTTGAGCGGATCGAAATCAGATTCGAATGACCTAGTTCTTTCCCATCGACCCGGTCTTTAAAGGTTTATCCAAGATTGGGTGACGGCCCTGGTTGCGGGGGTGGGCGAGGACTAGCGTTTGACTCCGATGACACCATGGCGAAACAAGACGGCCCGCAGTGGCCTGTCAACGATGAAAGCCCGGGCGGGCCTCGTCGGTCTCGCTGCTCTCGCCGCCATCTCAGCCGGTTGTTCAGGGGGTGAGGACGATGTTGTGGCCAGCGAGTTCTCCGATCAACTGTCCGCCTCGGCCGATGTCGCCGTAGATTCCACCGGCGATCTCACCGGTGACGGCACTGACGGTGTCGCCCCCGCCGCCGACGACGCGATCGCCGTGCCTGAGGAAACGACCCAACAAAGCGTTCTGGTTGTGCTCGCCGACGGCGCTGCCGCCGATTCGTTGCAAACCACCGACGACACCACAGCTCAAACCTCAGCCGAAGAGTCCGGCGAAACCGAGACTACGGACTCAACTGCGGCGCCGACCTCCTCGACCGAGACCACGGCCGTCGCTGTCTCCACCACCACTACCACTCAAGCCACGGTGGCAACCACGGCACAGTCTGCCACCACAGCTTCCACCACCACGTCGACCGCACCGCCGACCACGGCGGCCCCCACGACAGCGGCGCCGACAACAACCACCGCACCGCCGACAACCACGACAACTCGACCACCTCCAGCCAACTCGTCGTTCCCCGACGATGAGGTTGTCATGGTGGCGTCAGGCTCTCAGGCCACTTTCTCCTCGCAGGTGGCAAACTCCGGGCCGGTAGTGGTGTGGTTCTGGTTGCCTGGTTGAGGTATTTGTGTGCGTGAAGCACCCTTCGTTGAGCAGTTGGCTCAGCAAAACAGCGGAAAAGCCAAAGTTGTCAGCATCGGATTTCGAGCCGACTTGGACGCTTCCCGGAAGTGGGCTAGCGACTACGGGCTCAACACCCCGCTCGGCATGGTCGACGACGACAACGGCGTGGCATTTCACTACGATCTGTATCGCTTCCCCGGTTGGCTACTGATCGACAGCAACGGGAACCTGGCCGCTCAGGGCACCCGGTTCGACCAGAGCGTCCAGACTGCAATCGACGCTCTCGGATAGTGGTTCCTCCGAACGGTCATATGACCGTTCTCCCAGCGTCCGACAGCCAAACCGTCTCTCTAGGATGAGTCGGTGAGGTTCGCCCCCACCCGCCGGTGGAAGAACGCGGCACTAAACGTGACCGGTCTGATTTGCGGCGTCGCCCTGATGGCGGCCTGCGGAACTGGTGGAGACCCGGTTCTCGTCCAGCAGCCGCCGACGACGTCAATAACCTCTACGACCGCACCGGTCGAATCTCTTTCAGTGGCAAAGACGACCCTGCCGGCGCTTGACGTCGACGGGTTCGCCCCGTCCAGCACCGAGCCGGTCGACACCCGACCGATTGTTATCTACGACACCGATATGGGGCCGGACGTCGACGACGTTCTGGCCTTGGCCATGCTGCACAATTACGCCGATCAGGGTTTGGTTGAAATCGGAGCGGTAACCGTTTCCCGAAACTCTGAGCCGGGGGCCCGGTACGCCGACGCGGTCAACACGTTTTACGGTCGCCCGGACGTTCCCATCGGTATTCACAAGTCGTCGTACGTCAGCTTCAACGACTCAACCCTGTTCACGGCTAAGGCCGACAGTTGGCCCCACGAGCTGGACATGGGCCAGGTGGACGACGGTTTCCGGCTGCAGCGTCGAATCATGGCCGATGCTCTTGAAGCTCAACGCGAAGTCATTATCGTGCAAACCGGTTTCTCCGGCAACTTGGCTGAGCTGCTGAAGAGCGAAGCCGACGACCTCTCTGATCTCAACGGGATTGACCTGGTGACCGAGACCGTCTCGGTGTTGTCGGTGATGGCCGGTTCCACCGAAATGGGCATCGTCGAATTCAACATCGAGCGGGACATCGGCAGCGCCCGCTACCTGTTCTGGAAGTGGCCGACCAAGCTGGTGCTGTCGCCGTTTGAACTCGGTAACGCTCTGCACTACCCGTACTCATCGATAACCAGTGACTACAACTGGACCGACCGCCATCCGGTTCGTGAAGCGTACGAGTACAAAGATCTCAGCTGGCATCGCGACGCTCCGCCGTATTACGACATGAAATCGTGGGATCTCACCTCCGTCATGTACGCGGTGGAACCGGACTCACCTCGATTCAAAATCTCGGGATCCGGTTTAGTGACGGTGGCTGAAGACGGTCGCACCACGTTCCGCCCCGGCGAAGGCAACGGGTTGCGACAGGACTACGTGCTGGACCGGGCCCGTCAATACAGCGAGCAGGAACGACAGGCCATCATCAACGAGATGATCGAACTTGTCAGCTTTCAGCCGCAGCCCGATCTGGAGCGAGATCCTGGTCAAGATCAGCCTGATCAGGATTCAGAATAAGTAGAGCCCCGAATCCGGCGGCGATGGCTATCGCCCCCGCCGTTGTGAACGCCCAGCTGTAGCTGCCGACCGAGTCTCGCACCAAGCCCGCCGCCCAAGCTGCCACCGCGGCGCCCAGTTGATGGGCGCCGAACACCCAGGCGTAGATGATGCCTGCGTTGTGGCGGCCGAACAGCTTGGCTCCCAGCATGATTGTCGGCGGAACAGTGGCGATGTAGTCGAGGCC
>CALJMD010000061.1 GCA_937981915.1 uncultured Acidimicrobiales bacterium | reverse complement strand
GTAGGAACCAACGATCGAGACTCGGACAGCGGCCTCGACGATCTCTTGGCCGAAGCGTCGGTCATCGTTGTGACCGGACCTGGTGGGGTCGGCAAAACGTCTGTCAGCGCTGCGCTCGGCGCAAGAGCAGCATCGGTTCATGGTCGAAGAGTTCTTGTTGTCACCGTCGATCCCGCCAGGCGTCTGGCCGACGCTCTCGGAGTCAACGGCTTGGCAGGAGAGGCGGTCATCGTTCCCTTGCCCGGCATTGGCCGTGAGCAGGCCACCGGTCGCCTGTGGGTGAAGATGATCGACATGACCGCGGAGTGGGGGCGAATTGTTGACGCCTGTGCCCCTGATGTCGAGTCGGCGGCGGCGCTCAAGGCCAACAGTCTTTTCCAATCGTTGACCACCCGTTTCGTCGCCAGCCACGACTACGTGGCCCTCGATCACCTGTATCGCCTCGACCGAACTGATGTCGAAAGTGACTCGACCGACCCGAAGACCGACTTAGTGGTGATCGACACCCCGCCAGGCCAGCACGCGCTGGACATTCTTGACGCTCCGGGGCGTCTGGATCGGTTTTTGTCGAGTCGGTTGCTTCGCTGGTTGACCGCCGGTCAATCCGGCCGCTTCGGCAATCTGACTTCCCGTCCCTTTCTCGCTGTCGCCGAACGTCTCCTGGGCGACGCCTTCCTCACTCGAATCGTCGAGTTCTTCACGCTGTTCTCACGTTTGCGTCCCCAGCTCGCTGGCCGGCTCAAACAGATCGAACGTCAGATGACATCGGACGGCACAACGTTCGTGAGCGTTTCGTCGCCGGACAAGACAGTGCTGGAAGCGACCAGCCAGCTTTGCCGCGAGGCCGCTGATCGCAGTATCACCATGAGCGCTCTGGTGGTCAACCGAGTGTGGCCGGTGGCCACATTAACGACCGAGAAGGTTTCCGCTGGTGTCGATGGGGGACAGACGTTGTTGCACGTCGACGGCGGCGTCTCAGAGACCGATCTTCAGACGGTGGTCGACGAAACACTCCGCACGTCTATCGAACTGCTTGGCCGACCGTGTCAACCGTTCTCGGTGGCTATCGATGGCCATCCGCACGTGTTCGCCTTGCCCCGACGCTCGGGGGGCGTAACGGGTTTGGAAGATCTTCAATCTCTGTTGGCTGACAGCGAACAACTAGCCTGAAGCCATGTCGTCGTTCAGTGACATAGTTCGTCGGCACACGTCGATCGACGGTGCCGGGCGGGCCCACCTGCGAAGGTTGACGGGCTCATGGGCCACGCTCGCCGACCTGGCGTTTTCCGACCTTCTCCTGGTGGCCCCTTCACACCTCGTCGAAGACGAAGGTCAAGGCACGGTGCTTGGACAGATCCGACCAACCACGGCGCAAACGTTGTTCGTGGATGATTTGGTCGGGGTTCGGTGGTCGGCTGATCGCGAGCCCGTCGTCGGCGAGGCATTGAAGTCGGGTGAGATCGTGTCGGCCCGCCGTCTGCTTCCCGGTAACGAGTTGCCGGTGATTGTCGACGCAGTACCGGTGCGACACGAGGGCCGTGTCCTGGCCACTCTCCTTCGCTATCGGCGGTCTCGACACGAGGACTCGAGCTCTCTTGAGAGTGCCTACCAGAATGTGGTTGATCGGATGGCGGCCATGGTGGCCGATGGTACGTTCCCGTTCCCGTTCGAAGGTGCCATCGCCGAGGAGGCACCACGCGTAGGTGACGGTGCGCTGGTATTGGACGGCGAGGGTTTGGTTGAATACTCGTCGCCCAATGCAGTGTCAGCCATGCACCGGTTGGGCTACCACGGTCAGACAGTGGGTCGCCCCTTAAGCGATCTGGGATTTGACGTCGACGCGGTGTCCAGCGCCTACCACTTGAAGGTCCCGGTCCTCGAAGAGGTGCAGCGTGGTGAGCTGATCACCATCGTGGCCCGCATCTTGCCGCTGATAGCCGATGACACGGTGACCGGATCGTTGGTCTTGGTGCGCGACGTATCCGATGTTCGACGTCGGGACCGGATGCTGGTGTCGATGGACGCCACGATCCGGGAGATCCACCATCGAGTCAAGAACAACCTGCAGACTGTCTCCTCGCTTCTACGCATTCAAGGACGGCGCCTGGAGTCCCCGGAGGCCAAGGCCGCTATCGGGGAGTCGGTGAGAAGGATCGCGGCTATCGCCGTGGTTCACGAGATGCTGGCGACCGGGGGCGGCGACGAAGTGTTGTTTCGTGACGTGGTTCATCCGGTGATAGCGACCGCCCAGTCGGCCCTGACCCGACCCGATACACCGGTGCGTTTCCGGTTGGTCGGGGAAGGAGCGGCTTTACCTGCGAGCAAGGCAAGTTCTCTAGCCGTCGTTGTCAACGAACTGGTTCAGAACGCCATCGAACACGGCTATCCGCCTGGACACCCTGGAGGGCTCGTCACCGTCGAACTTGTGTCTACGGCCGATCAACTGATGGTGAGGGTCCACGACGATGGAGTCGGTGTTTCATCCGACTTTGACGTCGAGCTGCAGGCCGGCCTGGGACTCACCATTATCAACACGTTGGTGACCGGCGAGCTGCAGGGTCAGTTGCGGGTTACTCCGGTCGCCCCACCTCGTACCGGTACGTTGGCACAGGTCACGATCAGATTGACCATTGATGCCGACTGACGGTCGGGTGTAGGCGACGGAGCTTGTTCAGCGTCGACGGCTAATGAACGTCCTTCGGAGGTGGCGGCGGTCCTCTTCGGAGGTGCCACCCCAAACGCCGGAGTCCTGATTGGTCAACAGGGCGTACTCGAGGCACGGCTCTTGGACCGGACATTGCTCGCAGACTTCTTTGGCCTGCTCGATTTGAACGACGGCTTGGCCGGTTGTTCCCACTGGGAAGAACAGCTCGGGACTGGTGTCTCGGCATGAGGCACCTACTCGCCAACTCAGGTCGGCGTTGCTCCGGTCCCCGTCGGCGGCGACACGTTGCGCAATGGCTTCGTATCGCTCCAATCTGACTGGACTCTCAACTCCAGCCGGGGCAAGGTATTCCCTGGAACCTACGATCGTCACCTGATCCTCCCTGAAGCGAAGTAACTCGCTGGGTTTGCTGCTGCGGTAGGACCGACACTAGACGATTTGTTAGAAGTTCGTAAAGAGTCTGTTACCGGGTTCGCGTCCACACGGTCCGCTCTTCGGTAGCCGAGGTACCGGTTCTCGACAGGGCAGGGGTGGTGCAAAACCCTTCTAATATGTGGCTCAATCCTGGGATAAACGGCTCACCAGTGTGCAATGATGGCTATCTCTCGAATAGATGCAAGATGCATCGGCAATGACCAATACCTATGGCGTTGAGACTCCCTGAGGGGCCGTTACGCGCCACTGTTGTTACGAATCCGTCCGTTTTCGACCCACCGGGGGTAATTCGATTGTGACCAATCAGAACAGTGTGATAGGCGATGGGATAGTTGATGTGACGATCAGCGAGTTGGGAATCCAATGAGTTCTGGGACAGGTCCACGAATCGTGGCCCACCGCGGGTCGTCACTGAGGCACCCAGAAAACACCACCGCCGCCTTCGTCGGGGCAGAGCGTGAAGGGGCGGACGGCCTCGAGTTCGACGTTCGCCGGTCAGCTGACGGCGTCCTCGTCATCCACCACGACGCAGACCTGGCCGATGGCCGCCTTCTCTCCCGCACGAACGCAGATCAATTGCCGCCTGACATTCCGTCCCTGGCCGAGGTCCTAAGGCGACATCGGTCGATGTGGCTGAATGTCGAAATCAAGAACGACGTCAGCGAGCCCGACTACGACTCGTCGGGAGATCTCGCCCGTCAGGTGGTCGAAGAGGTCCGGAGCGTCGGCGACAGCGACGGTCAGGCTGACGATGTCGCCACCCGGGAACCCGTCGGAGGTGTCGTCATATCATCGTTTGATCCTCCTACGTTGTCCCATGCGTTGACGTCGCGTGCGGAGACCGGGGCGCCTGATGCCTCTCAGGCCACGGGTTTCGGCTTTCTGGTCTGGCTCGACGAAAGCCAGGATGGATTGGCGAACCGGGACGAGGTCCTCAACGATGCGTTGGAGCGTGCGATCGCTCTCGGTTGCACCGCACTGCACCCTCACGACTCGCTGGTCGATCGACCGCTGGTGGAGCGGGCGCATGCACTGGGCCTCGATGTCAACGTGTGGACGGTTGATGACCCCGCCCGCATTGTTCAGCTCTCCGAGCTTGACGTCGATGGCATTATCACCAACGACCCGACCGCTGCGCTGTTGGCCCTGCACCGCCGCTGAAGCGGAGGGCGGCACCAATGGACTACGACGACGGTTTCTCCAGGCCCGCAGGGGCGACGAAGGTAACCACATCCGGCAGATAGTCGATGGTGAGTTCTTCCACTTCATCGAAGCTTTCGCCGTCCAACTGATACGGGAACGGTCGGTGGCCGCGAACGGTGAGCCGGTTCACGTCGCTCCAATGCGACGTTGACCGGCCGGTGGCGATCCCGCTCTTACCGGACAGAGCCGTTAAACCCGCTTTGAGCGCGGGAGCCGGCGCCATCGAACTCAGGGCAACCACCGACAACGGCCTGTCCAGGCGGGCCTCGGGTGCCAGGTTCAACGGCTGGTTGCCCAAGAACGTATACGGATCGGTATTGAGCGCGACGGCCAATTGCGCGTCGTCGATTACGTCGCCCGAGTCCGACTCAATGCGGAACCACGGTTCACGTCGACGCATACTGCGCAGCCAGTTGTCCGCCGTGATGGCAGCAAAGAGAGCATGGCCCGCATACCGCTTTAGCGGACCTCGGCGTTCGACCCGGCTCACGATGGCCGCGTCGAAACCGATACCGGCATGAAACAGGAAGATCCGGTCACCGGCCCGCCCAACCCCGGCTCGAATGCGATTTCGACTGGTATCGGGATGCTGAAGGGCCTCAAGGAACACTGCGGCAGCCTGGAGAGGGTCGTTCGGATAGCCAATGGCTCGGGCCAACACGTTGGTCGAGCCTCCGGGGAGCGGGGCGATGGTGGCCCCCATTCCCATCACCCCGTTGGCGATTTCGTTTATGGTGCCGTCGCCGCCCAAACCAAGGACAACGTCAGTCCCATCGGCCACGGCCCGATGAGCGAGCCGTATTGCGTGGCCGGACTTGGTTGTCTCGACGACGGTAACCTCGTGGCGCTCACTGAGTAGGCGTTCGATCTGCACCCGTACTCTGACGTTCGCCGTTGAGGCGAACGGGTTGACAATAAGGGTCAGATGCATGAGCCACCTTTGCGGATTCGTCCCTCCCCACGATATGGGTTTCGCGGTTGGTCCGATGGCGAGCTGCTTCCGCTGCTACCGGCGATGTTTCATGTGCACGGTTGCATCAGAATGGCAGATGAATGGCGGCAAAAATAGTCATGGCTGGATTCCTCGATATTGCCCTGAGAGGGCGTACCATGCGTACTCATGAACGTCGTAGTTTGCGTGAAACAGATCCCGGACCCCGCCGATCCAGGCGCCCTGGACGCCGAAACCAAGACCCTCAAGCGGGACGTCAAACTGATTCTTGATGAGTCCGACTCCTATGGGGTTGAGATGGCTCTGCAGTTGGTGGACGCCGCCGGAGAAGGCGAAGTGACCTTGGTCTCCATGGCTCCGAACAACGAGCGGTCGGGTCTGTCGACCGCATTGGCCATGGGAGCCGCCTCCGCGGTTCTGGTGTCCGATCCGGCCCTTCAAGGCTCAGACAGCTTGACTACCGCCAAGGTGATTGCCGCCGCCATCAAAGACCAGAGCCCTGACTTGATCATCGCCGGCTCCGAAAGCTCGGACGGCTACACGGGAACGGTCCCGGAGCAGATCGCCGGTGTGTTGGACATGCCGTCGGTAACCGCCGCCAAGTCGATTGAGGTCGACGGCCAAAGCGTCAATGTGCAGCGTCAAACCGACGCCGGACACGACGACGTCGTCTGCCCGATGCCTTGCGTGATCAGCGTGACCGCAGGTGTTGTCGAGCCCCGATATCCCTCGTTCAAGGGAATCATGGCCGCCAAGTCGAAGCCGGTCGACGAAAAGACCGTCGCCGATCTCGGCATGGACGCTGGCGCAGTCGGTTGGGCCGGCGCCGGGCAGGACATCGTCGAGGTGACCGAGGCCGAACAGCGTGAAGCCGGCGAGATCATCGAAGACGACGGCGAAGCATTCGCCAAGATCGTGTCCTTCCTCGAAGAGAACAAAGTCATCTAGAAACCGGAACAGAATTCAAGAACGAACGAGAAGCGAGTAGACAATGACTCTTTCCAAGATCTGGGTGTACGCCGAGGTAGCTGACGGTGAAGTCAGCTCCTCCACCCTTGAACTGCTAACCAAAGCCCGTGAGCTGGCCGACACCGTCGAATGCGTATACGCCGGTGATGACGCCGACGACATCGCTGAGACTCTCGGCGAGTACGGCTGTGAGACCGTGCATCAAACCGGTGACCTTGACGGCTCGCTGGTCGGCGTGCCCGTGGCTGCGGCCATTGCTGCGGCCTGTGAAGACGGTGACGGCCCCGATGCCGTGCTGGCCGCCACCAGTTACGACGGCCGCGACGTGGCCGCCCGTTTGTCGGTCAAGACCGATCGCCCGGTGATCACCAACGTCGTCAACCTTGAACTTGACGGCGATTCACTGGTCGGCACCGAGCCGATCTTCGGTGGAACCACCGAAGTCAAGACCAAGTTCTCCGGCGAGGGCCCGTTCATCGTGTTGATGCGGCCGAAGTCGGTACCGGCTGAGCCATCCGATGGGTCCGAGGCCGACGTCGAGGATCTCGACGTTCCCGACCTCGGCAGTTCCGGTGGCGCACAGGTGACCGGCCGTCACGCTGAAGAATCCGACGGCCCTAAGCTCGACGAGGCCGGTGTGGTCGTGTCCGGTGGACGTGGACTGGGCGAAGCCGACAAGTACGAGATGGTGGAGAGCCTGGCCAAGTTGCTCAACGGAGCAGCGGGCGCCTCGCGAGCCATCGTCGACGCCGGTTGGGTTCCCTACTCCTACCAGGTGGGCCAAACCGGCAAAGTGGTCAAGCCCGATGTGTACATCGCGGCGGGGATCTCCGGCGCCACACAGCACCTGGTTGGCATGAAGGGATCCAAAACCATCATTGCCATCAACAAAGACCCGGAGGCCCCGATCTTTGGTGTCGCCGACTTGGGAATCGTTGGGGACGTTCACAAGGTTGTTCCCAAACTGATTGAGGCCCTCGAAGGCCGTTAACCAAACGCCGATCGGCTTCGGCCGACCGACTGAATAGACGTTCGAGACGCCCCGGCCCCACGGTCGGGGCGACTCGCGTCCGCCGACTCACGAACCGCACGGTTAGGCTCGAATGCGTGAGCGATTCGAACCTCGATGTCTTGACCAACGAGTCGGTAGAGCTGCTGCAGGCGCTGATCAGAAACCAGTGCGTCAACGACGGAACCATCGACTCCGGCTTTGAGGACAGATCGGCTCGACTGTTACGCGACGAGCTTGAGTCGACCGGAGTCGACATGCAGTTGTACGAGCCGACGCCCGGACGTACCTCGCTGATCGCTCGTTGGCCGGGGACCGATCCTGACGCCCCGGCCCTGTGTTTGATGGGTCATACCGACGTGGTTCCGGTCTCACCGGACGGGTGGACTCACGACCCCTTCGGCGGGGAGCTCATCGACGGAGAGGTGTGGGGTCGCGGAGCCGTTGACATGCTCAACTTGACCTCGACAATGGCAGTGGCGTTCCGGCACTGGATTTCCAGCGGCCGTCGATTCCCCGGTGACATCATCTACTTTGCCGTCGCCGACGAAGAAGCCGGCGGTCGCCACGGCGCCGGTCCACTGGTCGAGTCCGAGTGGGACGCCCTGGCCTGTGATTGGGTTCTGACCGAGTTCGGCGGAATCCCGATGCATACGGCGGCTGGTACCTCGATGTTCATCACAACAGCCGAGAAAGGCATCGGCTGGCGACGGTTGACGGTGAAGGGCTCGCCGGGTCACGGCTCGATGCCGTACGGGACCGACAACGCCCTTGTAAAGGCCGCCGAGGTCGTCCGTCGAATCAGCCAGTATCGACCGTCACCGCAGCTTGACGAGCTCTGGGCGGCCCGAGTGGCGGCCATGGGGCTGCCCGATGACCTGTCCGCCATGTTGATCGACGCCGACCAGATGATTGAAGCCCTGGCCTCCATGCCTCCGGACTTGGCCCGCAACGCCCACGCCTGCAGTCACACGACGTTCAGCCCTAACGTTGTGTCCGGCGGGGTCAAGACCAATGTCATTCCCGACTCGGTGACCATTGAGGTTGACATTCGGACGTTGCCGGGCGAAACCTCCGAAGACGTGAATCAGCACCTGCGAGCCGCTTTAGGCGACATGTTTGATCATGTCGACGTGGAGATTCTGCAGGAGCACCTGTCGACGGCGTCGCTCACCGACAACCGTTTGTGGTCGTCGCTGTCGGACTCGGTGAAAATGGCGTACCCAACGGCAACTGTCGTTCCAAGTCTTGTTACCGGTGGAACCGACGCTCGATTCTTCCGAGACAAAGGAGCGGTCGCTTTCGGTGCCGGTCTGCTGAGTCCCAAGGTCGATATTGGAGAGTTCTTCAGTCGCTTCCACGGTCACGACGAGCGCATCGACGTCGACTCGCTGAGGTTGACAGTCGAGCTCTGGATGAACATCGTCGATCGGCTATGGGACTGAAGTCTCGGTAGTGGGTTCCTTGCAGCCGGTTGACGAGTCGACCTTGACCCGCGCCGCGGAGGCGGGCTGGGCAACCGTCGACAGCGTGCTCGATGCCGTTGCCGACTTGCAGAGCGCCGATCCAATGCGGCCGGTTTCTGTGGTGTCGACCTCTGCTGTCGGGGCCACCGGTTTACGCACCGCAATGCTGGACCGCCTCGGGTCCCAGGGCCGTCCTGGTCTAATCGGCGTGCAGTCGGTCACGTTGAACGGGCTGGCCCGCAACGTCTTGACCGAAGCAACCGGCGATCCGCTGACCCGGATTGCCAGTCGGCTCGAGATCGGTGTTGCGGTTCGAGGCGAGCTGGCACGCGAGGCAGGTCAGTTCCGGGCGGTAGCCACTCATAGGACCACGGTTGAGCGAATGGTCGCCTACTTTCAGGAACTGGCCGGCTTACCGTCGGTTGACTTTGACGCCTTGTCCGGTTCGGCTGAAGGTTTGCAGGCTGACGCTATTCGCGTTGTCATTGGAGCGCTGGGACGGCTCCGGACCGTGTCCAGCGAGTCGGACGCAATCGACAGTATCGACGCCTACCTTCGAGACGCCGACGCCACCTTGGGTGGTGGCGTTGTTCTCGTCAATCCCGATCCGTTCCGCCCGTTTGAAGCCCGCCTCGTCGAGGCTCTCGTTGGTAGAGACGACGTGATCACCGTGGTCTCGCAGTCGGGTGACTCCCAAAGCGATCAACGCTACGGTGATCGCCTCGCTCAACGCGGGCTCCGGTCGGGCATCGTCCTTGACGGCCGACAGCGTCGGGGAGAACAAGAGGTAGGGGCGCAAGCGGGAGCCGAACTCGTCGAAGTGGCGGCTCCCGACGACGAGGTGCGATCGGCTCTGCGTCGGCTTACCGCAATGGCCGCCGACGGAATCCCGCTGTCACGAATGGCACTGCTGTTCACCACCGCAGACCCGTACGCCGACATCGTGCGATCTCAACTGTCGCTGGCCGAGCTTCCGTGGCGGGGCCCCGGGCATCGGCCGCTGTCGGCATCGGTCGCAGGTCGAGTGTTGCGTCGCTGCCTGAGTCTCGCCGGTGACGGTGTTGATCGAAGCGGACTTTTCGCCTTTCTCGGCACGGCTCCTGTCCTGGACCGTGACGGCAACCCGATTCCCGCTGTCCTATGGGACCAATTGAGTAAGCAAGCCGGTGTCATTGATCAAGAACACTGGGTACCCAGATTGGACGAGCTTCGGGCGGCGCTGGGAGCACCGGGCGGTGTTCCGGGCGGGCCGGGTGCCGACCGAGGGGCACTCGACGCCGCCAGTCGTCAGGCTGTGGCTGAAGCGCTCCGAATCCAGGACTTCGTTGAAGAACTGACCGAGCTACTTGCGTCGCCGACTCCGGCTTCGTGGTCGACGTGGGCCGCTTGGGCCCGTCGGCTGCTGTTGCGATACACCGCGCCCGACGCTGACGGTGAGGTGTGGCCGGACGACGAGCTGCAGGCCCGTGAACGTGTCCTCGGCATTCTGGACGAACTGGCGACACTCGACCGGCTTGTCGACGGTGCTTCGACGCTTCAGCAGCCGCCCTCGTTGGCCACCGTCGATGCCACAATCGATCTTGAACTCGGCGGCTTGGTCATGCCCGGAGGGACTGATCGGGATGGTCTTTTCGTCGGTGATGTGAACTCCTCGGCCGGCCTGCCGTTTGAGGTTGTCGCCGTTGTAGGGCTGGCCGAAGGCCGCTTTCCGAGAAGTCCACAGGAGAACCCGCTGCTACCTCGCCGTTTACGTGCGATCTCGGGGCGATACCTGCCTGATGAGCGGCAGCTGACCGACATCGACGCCAGGGCGCTGGCCCTTTTGTCGAATGCTGGTCGGCTTGGCACGACGTTCTACGTTGCTCGCGGAGATATGCGCTCGTCGCGGTCGCGTGACACGCCGGCTCAGGTCGAGTCGATGGTGGCGTCAACCACGGTTATCGACTCGCATTATCAGGGTCTACTTGAAGATGGTCGACCGATCTCGATCAGCGACTTCGGACTTCGTTCGCTCATGGCCCACAGCCAGGCAAAGATGCCGCTGGAGGCTCATCGCCTGGTCGACACCGACGACGCCCTTCAGCGAGGGGTTCGCCGCTTCAGGGATCTCCAGTCCAGCCGCCTCGGCTCGTATTCGGGTTTGGTCGAGTCCACCCTGTTGAACCTGGAACATCATGTGTTCTCGCCGACGGCGCTGGAAACCTACGCCGCCTGTCCGCGCAAGTACCTTCTGGCCAGGGTGCTCCGGTTGGCCGAACAACGTCGCCCGGAACGAATTACCTCCATCGACGGCCTGGAGCGGGGCAGCCTGGTGCACCGAATCCTGGAGCGTTTCGTGGCCGAGGCCATCGAGGACGATGAGGTACCGGCCCCTGATGACCCGTGGCCCGACCACCGTCGCGGTCGGCTTATGGAACTGGTCGACGAAGAAGTGAAACTGGCCCGCAGCCGTGGTGTCACCGGGGGAGAGGTCCACACCGAAATCCTTCGCTTGGAGCTGGTTCGGGAAATGGACCGCTTCTTGCACCGTGATCTGCAGTTCCGTCGACGTCACCGCAGCCGACCGATCGGCACCGAATACGCCTTCGGATTCGAAGACCGGCCGCTGGTGGTTGAGATTGCTGACGGTCGAGCTCTGTCGCTGCGGGGCTCGGTCGACCGAGTTGATGTAACCGACGACGATGGCCTAGTGGTGGTGGACTACAAGGGCGGTCGAGGAAGTCAGTACCGCGACGTTGTTGACAACCCACTCGACGGGGGGAGACGGCTACAGCTCCCGCTCTACGCCAAAGCCTTGGCCCAGCATCAAGCCCGCTCCGGTTCGAGGGTCGGTGTCTACTGGCTGACGTCGATCGACGAAGTGAAAGAAATGAAGTTGGGCGATGTCGACGCCGAGCTTCATGATCTCGTCGGAACGGCGTTGGACGGGATTGAGGGAGGTTTGTTCCCGGCCATCCCCGGGGGGACAAAGATGTGGCCCAGGCCCACTCACGTCAACTGCGCCTATTGCGACTTTGATGGGCTCTGCCCGACCGATCGGCGACGGGAATGGGAGATGGTTCGCCAGGACCCGGCGATCAAACTGATTGAACGGTTGCGCAAAGACGGTGAGCTGGAAGAACCTCCAGCCGAAGTCGGTACTGATACCGGCGACCCACAAGACGGTTCAACCGAGGCACCCCAATGACCGGCGGTCGCTCGGAGGCGCTACGAGATGACGCGGCACGGCGTGATGTCGCCGGCCGTCTTGACGCCAACTTGTTTGTCGAAGCCGGCGCCGGCAGCGGCAAGACGTCGTCGCTGGTCGAACGAGTCGTGACGCTCGTTACCAAAGGCGGCGTTGACGTGGCGGATATCGCCGCCATTACCTTTACCGAGGCGGCGGCCAGAGAACTGCGGACCCGGGTACGGGACCGGTTGGTGGCCGAAGGGATCGACGGCGCCGAGGTTGAGGCCGCCACCTTTACGACTCTTCACAGCTTCGCTCTGCGAATCCTCCTCACCCACCCGGTCGAGGCCGGACTGCCACCCGGGTTCGCCGTGCTTGACGAAGTACGCAGCGTTCTTGACTTTGAACGAGGTTGGCGGGAGTTCCAAGGTCGCCTCGGCGACGACTTGGGTTTGCTCGAACTTCAGCAGCGGGCCGGGGCCCTGGACTCTAAGCTCACAGACCGCCTGTCGGCTATCGCCCGAAGCTTTGACGAGAACTGGGACCGTGTTGACGCCATCCGAGAGGCCATCGAATC
The DNA here is from genome assembly GCA_937981915.1 of uncultured Acidimicrobiales bacterium. Taxonomy (GTDB): domain Bacteria; phylum Actinomycetota; class Acidimicrobiia; order Acidimicrobiales; family SZUA-35; genus JAHELU01. The sequence goes on along the minus strand of CALJMD010000061.1, from coordinate 5,666 downwards.
GGAAGTTCCGAATTCTGAGCAGTGGGATGCAGCCCGTCCGACACTGACGTCGCTCGACTTCACCGACGAGATCGAGGCCGTGATTGGGCTGGCCCAGCACTGCGATGGATGTACAAATCCAGACGACAAGCTGGTTGAGCAAGTCCAGCATCTCGTTGGCCAGTTGCGATCCATCAAAGGCAACGAACCTATCGATCAGCTCCGCGAGCTTGCTCATCTGAAACCCAACCGGCGAAAAGTTGGCCGCAAAGGTGACTGGCGATCGCCGACCGTCGACGAGATGCGTGAGCTCACAGCCTCCGCTCTGGCCGGTGTTGACGCTGCGGTCAACGGATACCGCCAGGAAGTACTGGCTGCAATGCAACGGCTGGTTGAAATCCACGTAGCCGGAGAGGTACGTCGTAGACACGGCGCCGGAATGGTCTCGTTCCACGATCTTTTGGTTCTGGCCAAACTGTTGGTCAGAGGAAACGAGCCTATTCGCAGGCGGCTGCACGACCGTTATCGCTGCATTCTGCTTGACGAGTTTCAAGACACCGATCCGCTACAGATCGAACTTGCTGCCGTCATCGCCTCGCCGTCAGCTCCCGGGGACCGTCCATGGCAGGAGTTGTTGGATCACCTTGAGCCTGGACGGCTCACGGTAGTTGGCGACCCCAAACAGTCCATCTATCGGTTCCGTCGAGCGGACATGGGTGTCTACCTGCAAACCGGCGAATCGTTGGCCGACGGGGCGACTGAACTTTCAACCAACTTCCGGTCGGTCCCGGGAATCGTCGACTTCGTCAACGCCTTCTTTGTCCACCGATTCATCTCTGCTGGCGGGTCCGATCCCGCCGTCGACACTGGTGGTGAGGGTTCATCAACAGCGGACCGGGTCGACGGTTACCGACGTCAACAACCTCCGTACCGACCTCTTGTCGCCCACCGAGAGCCCTGTCCTTCCCACCTGGCCGCCCGTGTCGGGGTAGACGATGACAGGCCGGTCATTGTCCTGGGGCGCCAGTACGACAAAGAGGACGCCAACGCCGAGCGGCTTCGGGACCTGGAGGCGACCGATATCGCCAATCTGGTCTGCACCATTGCTGAGGACGGCTGGCCGGTCTACCGCAGGGATCTCGACCAGTGGGGCGATGCTCGCTTGGCCGACATCGCCATACTCATCCCGTCCCGGTTGTCGTTACCTTCGCTGGAGACAGCATTTCAAGCGGCGAATATTCCGTTGCGTCCCGAAACGAACTCGTTGGTGTACGCCACTCAGGAGATCCGTGATGTAATGTCCGCCGTACGGGCGGTCGTCGACCCGGGCAGCGCGATCGACGTCGCCGCCGCTCTTCGTTCCAGCCTGTTCGCCATCGACGACGAATCGTTGTTGCGATGGAAGTTGGCTGGAGGGAGCTGGGACTACCGGAGCCCGGCTCCGACCGACTTCGCCGGTTCTGAGATTGATCGAGCATTCGATGATTTGCGCCGCTGGCGGAATCAGCGATGGTGGACCGAACCAGCCCATCTCGTTGACGAGATCGTGCAGCAACGACGGCTGCGGGAGCTTGCGCTGCTCTATTCACGACCTCGCGACCGGCTGCGCCGATACCGATTCCTGGCCGAACAAGCGCGCCTGTTCGCCGAGACTGAAGCCGGTGATCTTGGCGACTTCGTCGAATGGGTTGAGATCCAGTCGAGTGACTTGGCTCGGATCACCGAACCGGTGCCGCCCGAACCCGACGACGACGCGGTGCGGGTTCTTACCGTGCACGGCGCCAAAGGCCTTGAATTTCCCATCGCCGTCATGGCTGGGGCCCCAACTGATGTGAGCGGCTCGCGTCCTGCTTCGGTGCTGTATACGGATCGAGAGTCACAACCAGGCTCCGATCCCAACCCGGAATCTGAACCGGACCCGGACCCGGATTCACCTTCATCGTCGATGGAGATTCGATTGTCGGTGGATAACCAGACCGAAGGTTTCGATGCTCGCGCCTCGGCCGAGAAAGTGCTGGATGCTCAAGAACGAATTCGACTCCAGTATGTGGCGGCAACAAGAGCTCGTGACTATCTGATCGTGTGTACCCACCACAACAATCGCGGGACCAGCGTCGGCCGGGAAACGTGGAAGGTTCTCGAAGAGATCCCTGACAGCTGGAGCGCCTTTTCCCCGGAGCCGAACAAGGTATTTCGCGACGAGCCGACGCAGCTCCGCATTCCAGAAGGAGACTTCACCAAGGTTCGTGACTCGTGGCTGCGCGAACAGGAACTTGTGCTTGATGCCAAGCGGTCGGACGCCCGATGGTCGGCGACCCGAGTGGCTTCGGTCCTAGCCGGTGGCGACCCGAGGTCTCGCGGGGCGGACGGCGAAAGCGAAGAACTTTTGCATGAGGCGAACACAGATGGAGAGGACGCACCTGCAGAGCACGCAGGTGGTCTCGGTGCTGATTTCGGAACGGCCGTCCACCATGTTTTAGAACTGATCCCGTTCTCAGCCGGACAACAGCCGACGGGATCCCAAGAGGATCTTGTTCACAGTCTTTCTGAGGGGTGCGCCGCTAGGGCAGGAGTGCCGTCACTCAGCTCACAAGTTGCTTCCAGAGTCAGCCAAGCCTTGGAGTCTGATGCCCTACGGTTGGCGAGCAATGGGCGACACTGGCGAGAGCTGGCGGTATCGCTGGCGTGGCCAGGAGGCACGTTTGACGGCATCATCGATCTGGTAGTCGAGACCGGCGATGGTTTGGTGCTGATCGACTACAAGACTGACCTGCTGCGCCCCGAGTCGCTGGAGGCCGACTTGTCCACCAAGGTTGCTCGATATCGGCATCAGTTGGCAGCCTACGCCGTAGCGGTTGAGCGGCTGATCCCCGATCAATCCGTGGTGGACTGCCGGCTATTGTTCCTGACCGATGCGGGAGTGCATGAGCGGTCCGTGCCGGACCTGCCTGCGGCCAAGATCGAGGTCGCCGAACTGTTGGGAATCAACAACGGATCTGACGCGTCTGCCGGTTAACCCCCGTGGCTATAGCAGTGCTGGCACGGGACAGGGCCGGCGTGAGTCACATGGCCGGTCCACTCGTCGCCATCGAAGTACCGAAGTTTGTGAACCTCGTACGGATCGTGATACCAGCCCGGGTCGGCAACGTCGGCCAGCGGCGCCATGGTGTCGAATTGTCGGGCTTCGAGGGGGGATTCAAGCTTTGTCATCTGTTGCACCACGCATTCTCGTCGTTGAGCTCGTTCAGAGCGGGGCGGATGCCCCGTCTGCGGCGCTGTGGTAAAGGTCGCCTACTGTTGCGACTTTGTCGCGATGGAACCGGTCAGCGGGCGAGTTTACCCGTTTCGCCTAGTTCCAAACGCCCGGTTGGCACTATGAGCGCCTACCGGTTTGTCACTACGTGCAAAGGTGGTGGTCGGCTCGATAGCCGACAATCTTTAGATCCCGGGTTGTATTACCCAGGTCTTGACTAGATCGGCCCGCACGCCTCGACGCCGGTGCGGCTCAGGCTACGAGCAGAGCGGCGGCCGGGGCATGAGCCGGAAGTGACCCGGCATCGCTGCGAGCCATGAGTTCTGCCCGCCCTTCGGCACACTGCTGAATGAACGGACACCAACCACACAACACCGTCGGACGAGGTGGGAACTCCTCGTTGGCGCAGGCGGTCGACAACTCCCCCCACGTTTCGGACAGAGCGCCGACGGCCTCATCGAGCCGAGCCTGCGTGACCCGAACGTCGAGGATCCGCTGACCGAGGTAGAGCAGACGAGCCCTGGCTGGGCGTTCTCCGGCGTGCACGCCCAACGCTGCGGCGTACAACATGACTTGCTGGACTTTTTCATGGCGCCACCGATGACCGGGCAGCGTTCCCGACTTGTAGTCACTGATGGTCAGCTGACCACTGAGACGGTCGACCCGGTCGACGATGCCGACAAAGGGAACGCCTTCGAAATCGACTTCGATTCGTTGCTCGGTCGAGACGACGTCTACTTCGGCCGGGTCTTCAATACGCCACAGGCCGGTTACCGCCAACCATGACTGCCAACGAAAGGCTCTGGCTTCATCATCAGACAGTTCAAGGGCGAGAAAGTCCTCTTCCTCGCTGAACTCTGGCCAGGCGTCGCGTGCAATGATCTTGGCCTGGTCCATGGTTCGCTCGGGGCCGGGCAATTGGCAAAGCAGCTCTAGAACCAAGTGGGCGAAGGTCCCGACGAGGGCGGGCTCGCTTGAGGGGTCAGGCAGCCGGTCGATGTATTTGAAGCGCCACCGTCGAGGGCATCCCGAAAATGCTGAGGCCGACGACGGGGACAAACGCTTCGGGGCTTCAACCATTAGCTCAATAGTGCATGGTCGGGGTGACAATCTGGCGGATACCGGTCAACCAGCCGGGCAGGTGCAACCGGTTTCACGGCTAGAAACTCCGACCGCCGCCACGACGTTGGCCGCCCATCGAACGACCGCCACCGGATCGTCTCGAACCTCCACCGGGACGGAGCACGCCGCCGCCAAGACCGCCTCCGCTGGGAAAGCCGCCCGGTAGGCCGGTTCTGCGCTGGGTACGCCTTGTTTGCGGGTAGCGACTGCCCCCTCGCATGCCGCCGAGGATGATGCTGCCAAGCAGACCTCCGAGGCCGCCGCCCATGCTGCTGCGGCGCCGTGGTTGGTACCCGCCGCCATAGCCGCCGGCGTTGGTGCGAGCCCGGGGTTGATCGAAGACCGATTCGTCTCGTCCTAGTGCCGGGCGTTGGTTGCGCTTGGCCTCGGCCGACTTGGCTTGTTGCCTGCGAACTGCTTCTGCCGCCGCCTCGGACTCGGCTTCGAGCTCGGCCGGGGAAGGTGGCACCGGTTTGCCATCGAGCTGAGCTTCGATGGATTTCAGCTGCCACTCGGCTTCATCGATTCGGTCGTCGAGATCGTCGACTTCGGCCACGGTGGTTGCGCCGTCAATTCGATTGCTGACGTCCTGGTACGTGCGACTGGCCTTTTCGTACAGATCCTGAAGGTCTCGATCGTCGGTCAACACGACACGGTCGCCCAAGTCGATCACCCGATCGGCATTGCTACGCAGCTGCTCTTTGATCTCGGCCCGGTCGGCCTCAAGATCGGCTTCGAGTTGACGGTCGCTCTTACGCTTGTTGCTCCAACCACGGAACAAGAAGAAACCGCCTCCGATCAGTAGCAGAGGCAATAGGAGAGTGGTGAGGCTCAGCCCGCCGCCGCTGGAACCGCTGTCGGATCCGGTGTCGGTCGTTTCGCCTGATGAGCCCGTTGCGTCGGTGGCCCGAAGGGCGCTGGTGAACTCGGTGACGCCGGCGGCGACCGCTCCATCGGCGAACGAACCGAGTGAGGCGTCAAGGGCTTGTTCGGTTCGGGCGTCGCCAGCCGATGACCAGGCACCGAAGTTGTCTTCCATCAGAACCAAAACAGTGCGGTAGCGGCTTCCGCGGTTGTCCAAGTCGAGCAGGAGTGTTTCTGACAGTCGTTCCGCTTCGCCCGCGCCGCTCTGGTTGAGCCAGGCAAAGGCAATGCCGTTGCTGTTGGCGTCGCTTATGGCCGCCTCAAGGCCGGCGTCGGCGGAGAACTCGAGATAGCGGCCCGTGCTGTCCAACTCATCGGCGATGTCCGTCGCCGACTGGGCCGCAGCCGGGGTGGCGAAGAACAGGCCGAGAACGGCCAACAGGGTTAG
>CALJMD010000060.1 GCA_937981915.1 uncultured Acidimicrobiales bacterium | reverse complement strand
GCGATCCGACACCACACGGGATGAAACGAGGACGTTGCTGATAAACGTACGTCCCTATCACATTGCCAGAGGGGAGTTGGGGTGTTCGATCACGGTCGCCGACGTCACGACAAGCCAGTTTCGAGAACTCGAGAAGACGACAGAACGAATGAAGCGAGTCCTCAGAGCTACCGGATTTGCCGCTTGGGAGCGATCTATCGACATGACGGTGCGCTGGGGGTCCGACAATTTTGAGGAGGTGGTCGGGTTCTCGGTTGACGAGTGGCTGGAGTTCCCCAACATCGACGCTATCCATCCCGACGACCGCAAAACATTGGCAGCACTGCTTGATCAGCAACGCCAATCCACGTCCGATGGACTGTTGGAACTCGACATGGATTACCGAGTCCGCGATGGTTCCGACGGTTATCGGGTGGTCAACGCTCGGGCGGTAGCCGCCCTTGAGGGGAAGGACGCCTCAGTATGGGGTATCTCTCGTGACGCCACGGAGGAACGTGAGCGGGCCCAACGCCTTGTTGAACTAAATGGTGAGCTGATCGATGTCAACGATCAGCTCGTGCATGCCAACAAGCAGGTCAGCGAATTCGCCCGAGTGGCCAGCCGCGACCTCCGCCAACCGATTAGCTTGATCCAAGCCGAGGTAGACCTTGTCCTGCAAGACCCGCGAGTCAGCCAGCTGCCGGCTGACGACACCTGCGCCGTGCTTCTGAGCAACGTCAGCACTCGGACGCAGGTGCTCTCAGAGTTGTTGGAGGAGTTTCTGGATTTCGCCACCGTTGGCCCCGACCAGAGCGGGTCTGCCCACGTTGACCTGTTGCGCCTGAGCGAGCTGGTCGTGTCACAGATAGAGGTCCCGCAGGGGATTGCCATTGATCTCAGGGCCGACGTAGTCAACGTCCAAGTGGAGCAGGTTCCATTTCGGGCTTGCCTGCGAAATCTTGTTGCCAATGCGGCACGTAACAGCGAAGGGCTTGCTGATGGAATTCAAGTTGACATCAGCCACCGTAAGTCGGCCGATGGCCCTGGCTCGGTGCATGTCGTGCTCAGCGACCTCGGATCACACGCTGCCGGGCCGACGGTCTTGCAGGCAGTGGAGGAACGCTTCCGCGGGGGGTCGGAAATCGAGCTTCAGCTCGTGCAACGAATCCTGGATGGCCGCAACAGCGAGTTGGAGTTCGCCATCGATGACGACGGCCGGGCGATCCTCGGCTTCGAGTGGCCACTGTCCTCCGACGCTAAATGCCACCAACCGTGATGTCGGCTGTTGCCATCATCTTCCATGGCTTGCGACCCCAGATAACCATCTTGCCGGTCAGAGCCGGAAGCCACTGGCTTTGACGACCAAGGGCCACCATGATGAACGTGGCCGGATCGGTCGACAGGGTGGCATCCGGCTTGCCGTTTCGTCCCGGCGTCACGGTCAGGCGCCCTGAGTCGTCGATGTGTTGGGTCCAATCGCCGCCGCCACGGAATCGTACGTGGTAGTTCCCAGCGGTCTTTGCCGCCTTGGCGCTATCGATGAACGCCGGCGAGACGGCCATCAGGCCGGGAATGGCGGCGTTGGCTTGACGGCGGGACAGCGTTGGTTTCGGCCCGGCACCGGGAACGGCGGCCAAGTCCATGCCGTGCATGATCAACTCGTTGAGGAAGGCCCCGGCCACGTTGCCATCAGTGGTTCGACAGCCGTAGACCCAACGTTCATTGGCGGGGTCGTCGATGCCGTCGACGAACGATGTCAGCTCACTCCGAAGCAGGCCGGACACCGCAGCCAGATCCGAGGTGTCGATATGGCTTCGCTGTTCGAGGGAGAACACTGCGAAGTCGGCTGGCTGCTCAAACGCCTGGCCGATCTCGTTCTGCGAGTTGTACACGCCGGGCAGCGAAGCCAGGTGGGCGGTCAACTCGGCCACGTTCCACTCCAGGTTGGGCACGGGCTCGTTGCCGGTCAGCCCTGCCAACTGCCGGCAGTAGTCGTCAAGGGCTCGGTTGACTTCATCTCGTAGCCACGGCCACTCCGCCGCCGGAACAGATCCGCTCATGAGGCGAACCCTACTACGCCGTTGGCGAGCGAGTTCTCCTGTTATGAGATGCGTCGCGACATCGCCGGGTTGCCAGACCGGGTGGTGGCCATCACGAACCCGGCGGCCAGCAGCGGCATCAGCAGACAGAGCCCTATGAAGTACACCGGCACTGGCAGGAGGACGCCGTCCGGCGCGCTCAATAGAAAGGTGGCTCGCTCAATAGTGGTCAGGAACGTCCACACGAAAACCAGGCCTAGCGGTACGGCTGCCACCACCGACAGGGCGGTCATCAAACCGATTTGAGAACCGAGCAGGCGTCGCCGAATGCCGGTGGGGCCGCCGACAGCGGCAATGATCGCAGTGTCGTGATCCGACTCGACCGCTACCAGCCCGGCGCCCACTCGGGTGATGATCAGCATCAGTGCCGCCACCACCAACGCTGCTATCAACTGTGGCCCTACCGACTGTTGGCCGGGTTCATAGCCGGACGCCACCGTTACCGCTGGCTGGCTACTCAACCAGGCCCGTTCGTCTCGGTCGAAACCACGGTCGGACACGACAAGCCAATCGGAAACCGACTGGCTTGCTGCATCGGTCGCTCCACCGACGATTTCGGCCCGGTAGCCACCGGGAGCCTGGCCGGGGGCGATGAGCGCCATCACGCCGGCACCCCACAGGTCGGGTCGGTCGATGTGGATGGTTTCCACCCGTTGACGTGCCGTAATACCCGTCCCGGTCTGAAGGTCGACCGTATCCCACAAGCTGGCCGTAGATGGCGCTGACGGTAACGTCACCAACGCTATGCCTGGCTTGTTGATGGCAGCAACA
>CALJMD010000059.1 GCA_937981915.1 uncultured Acidimicrobiales bacterium | reverse complement strand
CTTGTTCCCCAGAGGGAGTACACCGCGGCGATCACCGCCGGCACTTCCGATGACACCGTCATCGTCGAGGACGTGACGCAGATCGGATTCGCCAGCCACCTGTTCCTCCACCGCAGCGAACCACGAACGTTCCTCAGTTCGGGGGCGGCAGGCACCCTGGGTGCCGGCACGGCAGTGGCAATCGGAGCGGCCGACGCCACCGACAGACCAGTGGTATGCCTCACCGGCGACGGAGGTTTCCTGTTCACGGCCACCGAGTTGGCGACCGCGGTTCAACATGAGATCCCGGTCAACATCGTGCTGTTCAACGATGGCGCCTACGGAAACGTGAAACGCATTCAACAGACACGCTTCGGCCCCGATCGCACCATCGCATCCACCCTGCAGAACCCGGACTTCGCCAAGCTGGCCGACGCCTTCGGCGTCCGCTATTGGCATGCCGACACACCCGATGGATTGGCTGCCGCGCTACCGGAAGCAACAGCCCATGGGGGTCCGACGTTGATCGAGGTCACGGTAGGCGAGATGCCGAACCCATGGCCGTTTTTTGTCCCCGGTCGAAACCGCGGTGGGGCGTAGCCTCGCCGCCTAGGCGTCGACCACACCACCGGCGTTTGAATCACCGGGAGCCGTTGGGGGCTCGGGAACGACAACCGGAGGGCCCGGATCAACCGGCGGCACGGGCCTATCCACCGGCGGCCCGGGGTCAGCTGGAGGTTCCGGGGTATCCACCGGAGGCTCGGGCGTGATTACCGGAGGCTCAGGCCTATCCACCGGCGGACCCGGATCAACCGGAGGTTCCGGAGTATCAACTGGAGGCTCAGGTGTAACTACCGGAGGCACCGGCCTATCAACCGGCGGACCAGGATTATCAACCGGAGGTTCCGGAGTATCAACTGGAGGCTCGGGCGTGACTACTGGCGGCTCAGGCCTATCAACAGGCGGGCCAGGCGTGACTACCGGAGGCTCGGGCCTATCAACAGGCGGACCAGGATTATCAACCGGAGGCTCCGCGGGGCCTCCGACTGGTGGAGTGACTACCGGTCCCGGATCTACCGGTCGATTGTCAGGCCCCCCGCCATTGTTTGGCTCCTCGTCGTCGGGGTCAACGCCGTCGAGGTCGTCGGAGTCCTCGCCGTCAGGTTCCTCGCTGTCATCGTCTTCGATGACGTCGTCTTCGCCCTCTTCCTCATTATCGACGTCGCTGTTGTCATCTACGTCATTGTCGTCGTCTTCGTCGACATCAGAGATCTCCGGCTGCTCATCAACGGGGTCGTCAATACCCTCGGGCTCACCGGTGGGAGCGTCCTCCGACGCCGACTCACCCGTCGTCTCATCTGCTTCATCTGTCTCTGCTGGAGATGGTGACTCGACGATCACAGGCGGGGCTGGCGAGGACAGAAGCTGTTCGGCCTCTTCTTCGGTTACCGTCTCCGGTGCGATGTAGGCGGAGGAAACCGTTGTGTCGGGCGCCGGTGCTGCAACCGTCGCAGGCTCAGGAACGGTGGGAGCTGAGGCGCCAGCATCACTTGATGACGAACTGCTCGGCGCGGCACTGGTTTGGTTGGCCGGCGGTGCTGCGACCGATCGGCTTTCGCTCGAAGGCGTAGCTTGATTCGCAGACGGGGTCGAGGGCGCTGAGGCGACGGGGTTGCCGTCGGCTTCGGACCCGTCTGCGGCGATTGGGGGCTGGTCCGACGAGGCGACAGGGGCATCGCCGTAGGCGGATTCCGTAGCGTCTGAGGCGGCCTCGACCTCCGGTTGAGCCGCAGTCTCGGCCGTCGGTTCAACCACCGGCTCTGACTCTGACTCCGACTCCGACTCCGACGCGTAACCCTCGTCGATAGCGGGGGCCGCGACGGGTTCCGCGGCGAGAACATCCATTGCAGAATCGTCGACTGCGCTCAACTCAAGGTCGAGGTCAGGCGGCGGCTCGATCGATTCCCGATTGCCACCGTCGTTCGAGCTCGGTCCTGAAGCGGTGTCCGGCGTTACCTCGGTCGACCCCTCACCGTCAAGGTCGGGGGTTTCCTGCTCGGCCGTTTCGTCAGCGTCGATGTTGGCCTCATCCGGGCCGCGCCCGTTGTCACCTTCAGCGGCACTGGCCACACCAGGAGCGACAAACTGCACCAAGGGACGCAGATACTCGTCAGCCTCGGACCAGATGACTTGACCGAAGCCGAAGGCAGCAAGCCCGGCGTAGGCGACCACGGCTAGCTTGCCGAGGTTCATGGCGAAGCTGACGTAGAGACGTCGACGACCGTCATCGTCGACAAAGACCTGGGTGACAGGCTCAGCAACGTCGTTGATGATCTCGACGCCTGGCCGGAACTCCGTCGTCTCCAACTTGAACGGAAGTGTCCGCGTCGGGTTGTCCGGAGTGTCCTCCAACCCAAGGCCAAGCACAACAGTGTGATCGACGGTGCCATCGGCGGTGTCATCGACAGAGGTCGTGGTCGAGGTCTCGGCGGTAGTGGTGGTGTTGTCAACAGTCATGTGGTGGTCTCCAGCAGAAGGTCGCCCTTGTACCTACCTGCAGACAGATGGATGTCAGTCGTTAGACGCCGCAACCAACTGCTTGGTCGCGACTTTTTGAACTACTTTGTCCGAGTTCGCTTTGGGGCCGGTGTTCAGGCCGACCCGCTTCGGCTTGTTCCACTTCTCTCGGCGACCGGTCAACGCTGACGACATCGCCGTAAGCGTCACCATCAACGTGAAGTACCGGAAGAACAGAAGTTGGAGCGGAGCATAAAGAAGCACTCTCGGTCGCTCGCGCTCCAGCCCGACAGCCACCGCGGTAGTAATCAGATGGACCAAGATGGTGAGGCCTACCGCCCAAACCAGTGGTCCGACCTGGCCGGTGATAATGGCGAGCAAAGCGAAGATGTCGGTGAGCGGAGTGAGCGGAAGGAGGATGAGGTCGGTCAACGTTATGGCCAGGACCTTGCGGCGGTAGCCGTTGCCGTTCTCTGATTCGGCGGAGGCGAAACGATGGCGCCACATCACTTGGAAGACGCCGTAGGTCCAGCGGATCCGCTGCTTCCAGAAGGTGAGCAGATCGATCGGGGCTTCGGTCCAGGCCACTGCGTTGGGCACGTAGCTCAATCGCCACCCGGCGGAGCCGAGCGCAACAGTCAAGTCGGTGTCTTCGGCCATGGTGGCCTCAGGTACGCCGCCCACCTCGTCGAGCGCCGACTTGCGGAAGGCGGCAACCGCGCCGGGCATGCACGAGATGGCGGCGATGCCCTCCTGGGCCTGACGCAGCAACGTGCACCCCACGATGTATTCAACATTCTGGACCTGCGTGAGCAGATTGGTCGACCAGTTTCCGACCTTGGGGTAGCCGGCTACGGCCCCCACCTTCGGGTCGGTGAAAGGTTGCACCAGGTCGGACACTGTTGTCGACTCGAACACCGTGTCGCCGTCAACCAGTACACAGAAGTCGTAAGTGGCGGCTCGAATACCGGCGTTCAGAGCAGACGCTTTCCCACCGTTGGGTTTCGACAGCACTCGCACCTGCCGTACACCCAGTGCTTCTTTTACAGTGTCGTCGGATGAGCCGTCGTCGACCACCATAATTTCGAGCGGTCCGTCGTAGTCCTGACGGAGGAACGAATCGAGGGCATCAACGATGCCCACCTCTTCGTTGTAGGCGGGAACGATTACGGTCACGCCAGGAGCGAAGTCACCCTCGGCCGGGCGACGGCGACGGGATTGAATCCACGCCATGACTACCAGTCCCACCGAACGAAGAAGGAACAGTGGGGCCACCAC
>CALJMD010000058.1 GCA_937981915.1 uncultured Acidimicrobiales bacterium | reverse complement strand
GCCGGGAGCCGGCCGAGGCCATCTCTAGGCTGAATGTCTAGGCTGAACGTTCGGCCAATCACCCGAGGTTTGACTATGACTTCACCGTCGTCCGCCAGTCCATCACCGACCGAATCGCTGATCCCTCGACAACTGTTGTTCGGGAACCCCGACCGCACGATGGCCCGGGTCAGCCCTGACGGCCGACACATCAGCTACCTGGCTCCCCTTGATGGTGTTCTCAACGTGTGGGTGGCACCGGTGGACAACCTGGCAGACGCCCGAGCCGTCACCGCTGACAGCGGCCGCGGTATCCGCAGCTACACCTGGCCGTACAGCGGCAAACATCTCCTCTACGTTCAAGACAAAGGCGGCGACGAGAACTGGCGAATCTACAGCGTCGACCTCGACACCGACGAGACCAGAGATCTCACACCGTTCGACGAGGTGCAAGCCCAGATCACCGGGATCAGCCCTAGCTTCCCCGATGAGATTCTCGTCGGCTTGAACAATCGCAATCCTCAGCTTCATGACCTTCACCGCATCAACCTGATGTCCGGTGAAATGGAGCTGGTGCATGAGAACGAAGGCTTTGTCTCGTTCATCGTCGACCAGTCTTTTGCTGTCAGGTTGGGCGCTCAAATGAACGCCGATGGCAGCATCGATTTCTTGGAGCGGGCAGAGGGCGAGTGGAAGCCGTTCCTTCACGTTGATGTCGATGACACCTTGACCACACAACCGTTGGGCTACAACGCCGCCGGCGACACCCTCTATCTGATCGACAGTCGAGGCCGGGACACCGCAGCGTTCACGATCATCAGCTCCGACGGAGGAGTTGGTGCCGAGGGCGGATCCGCTGCTGATGCTGCCGTCGTGCTGGCGGCAGACGATCGAGCCGACGCCAGCGGTGTGATGATGCACCCGGTAACCAAGCAGGTGGAGGCGGTGTCGTTCACCTACGCCCGGGTGGAGTGGACGGTCCTTGACGACTCGATCCAAAACGACCTGGACTTCTTGGCCACTGTGGCCGACGGAGAGGTCGATGTGGTCGACCGCAGCCTGGCCGATGACGTCTGGATCGTGGCCTACACCATGGCCAACGGACCCGTCCGGTACTACCGATACGATCGCTCGGTTGACGGCCCGCCGACAGTCGACGGCTCGGTCGAGTTCTTGTTCTCCAGCCGTTCTGCGTTGGAAGACCTCACGTTGGCCAACATGCACTCGGTCGTGATCAAAGCCCGGGACGGGCTCGACATGGTGGGCTACTACAGCCTGCCGTCATGGCACGGCGACGGTTCGGCTGATGCCCCACGCCCGGCCGAGCCGCTACCAACCGTTCTTGTTGTTCACGGTGGCCCGTGGGCCCGAGACAACTGGGGCTACAACCCGATCCATCAGTTGTTGGCCAACCGCGGCTACGCCGTGATCAGCGTCAACTTCCGTTCCTCCACCGGTTTCGGCAAGTCGTTCATCAACGCCGGCAACCTCGAATGGGGAGCCAAAATGCACGACGACCTGCTGGACACCGTCGATTGGGCGGTGGAAGCCGGAATCGCCGATCGAGATCGGGTGGCAATTATGGGCGGCAGCTACGGAGGGTACGCAACACTCGCCGGACTGACGTTCACGCCCGACGTTTTCGCCTGCGGAGTGGACATCGTGGGGCCGTCGAATCTCAACACGCTGCTGGACTCGGTTCCTGAATATTGGCGACCGATGATCGAGATGATGTATACCCGGGTCGGTGACCCCACCACTGACGACGGTGCGGCAATGCTGGCCGAGCGGTCACCGCTGACTCACGCCGACAAAATTCAGCGTCCGCTTCTCATTGGTCAAGGGGCCAACGACCCTCGGGTCAAGCAGGCCGAATCTGATCAGATCGTGGACGCCATGACGGCGAAGGGCATTCCCGTCACCTACGTGCTGTACCCCGACGAGGGGCACGGCTTCGCCCGACCCGAGAACAACCTGTCGTTCTTCGCCGTCGCCGAGGTTTTCCTGGCCCGCCACTTGAGCACCGACCGCACCGAACCGCTGCCGTCGTCGTTCCCAGGCTCAAGTATCGAGGTTCCCGTTGGAGCCACCGGAGTGACCGGGCTGACTGAAGCACTGCCCTCCTAACTGCGGGACGCACTACCGTTTGCGGTCATGACCCGCACCCGTCAGGTTCGCCTTGTTGTGGCAGACAGCGACGGCGGCATTCTCGGCGTCACCCCGTATCGCACTACCTCGGTTCCGTGGTGGCAGGAGGCGGCGCCTCTCCGAGCCGCCTTTCCTGAACTTTTCACCGGCGCCGATGGCACTGGCACTCATGCAGTTCTTCGCCTGCTCGAAGCCGAACATGATTCCGACGCTCACATGGGTGGCCGGTCCACTCATCTCGTTCAGATAGCTAACCGAGCAGCCGTCCGTGGCTCTGACACCTTGTCGCTTGAGCAATGGCGTGGACCAGCCGACGTCGCCACCGGCCTGGAACCGCTACGCCATCCGTGGGCCAAACCAGGTGGACCGGCCGACGACCTGGCTTGGGTGGCTCGCCAGGTGGAGGTGACAGGT
>CALJMD010000057.1 GCA_937981915.1 uncultured Acidimicrobiales bacterium | reverse complement strand
CCCTATGCCCCGATGCCTGTCGGGTACCAAAGAGCCTGGCGTTGGAGGCTCGTTCCGACGGCGTTGTGATGGTCTTGGAAGACCTGGATGCGTCCGGATTCGCCGGTCGACGTCAAGGGGCCGGGCCCGATGTGGCCGGAGACACCGAAATCGATGCCTGCCTTTCGTGGCTGGCCAACTTCCATGCCACCTTCATGGGTGAGCGTCCGGATGGCTTGTGGGCCACGGGTACCTACTGGCACCTGGCTACCCGCCCCGATGAACTGGAAGCGCTAGAGGACAGCGGCTTGCAGACAGCGGCCGCCACTATTGATGCCAGACTGGCCGACAGCCCGTTTCAGACCTTCGTGCACGGCGATGCCAAGCTGGCCAACTTCTGTTTCGACGCTGACGGCGGGCAGGCTGCCGCGGTCGACTTTCAATATGTCGGAGGCGGCTGTGGTATGAAAGACGTCGCCTATTTCATCAGTTGCTGTCTTGATGAGGAGGAGAGCGAGCGACTGGCTCCCGGCCTACTCGACCGCTATTTCGATCTTCTCGGTACGGCGCTCCGGGGTTCCGGCACAGAGCTTGATGTCGACGCCCTGGAGGAAGACTGGCGGGTGCTCTACCCGGTGGCGTGGACCGACTTCTACCGCTTCTTGCAGGGATGGAGCCCCGGACACTGGAAGCTCCATCGGTACAGCGAACGGCTGGCCCGCGAGGTGCTTGCGGCTCTTGAAGGCCCTGAAACACAATGAAGCTGTCGCCAACTGACTTGAGCGAACTGGCCGAAGCCGCCATTTCAGCGGCGGTCGAGGCCGGACAGATGATCGCCCAATCACGGCCTCAGAAGGTTCAACACAAAACCGGGGGAGCGAGCCTGGCATCGCAGGTGGTGACCGACGTCGATCGCCGCAGCGAGGGCATCATCCTTGACTTCCTCGATCCCACTCTTGATCGCTTCGACCTGGGCCTGCTTACCGAAGAACAAACCGACGACCGCGGTCGCCTGACAGCCGACTACTTCTGGTGCATCGACCCGCTCGACGGCACGCTGCCGTTCGTCGAAGGGGAGCCTGGCTATGCCGTCTCGATCGCCCTCGTCGGTCGTAACGGTACGCCACAAATCGGCGTCGTCTACGACCCGGTCGAGGCGACGCTGTTCCACGCCATCCGCGGTGCCGGGGCCTTCTGCGACCGCCAACCGTGGCCCGATGAGTCCCAGGCTCGGGGCGACGTGCTCTCGCTGTTCACCGATCGCAGCTTCCTGTCCCTAGACGACTGCCAAGAGCTAGTCGACGAGTTGGAGCAGATAGCTCGGGCGATCGGTCTGAGCGGACTCCGGGTGGAGGCCACCGGTGGGGCAGTTGTGAACGCGGTACGAGTGCTGGCTCAGCCACCGGCCTGCTACTTCAAGTTTCCTCGACCGACCGGTGGCGGCAGTCTGTGGGACTTCGCCGCCACGGCGTGCCTGTTTCATGAAGCCGGAGCGATCGCCACCGATATCGCCGGCGATTCGCTCGACTTGAATCG
The DNA here is from genome assembly GCA_937981915.1 of uncultured Acidimicrobiales bacterium. Lineage (GTDB taxonomy): Bacteria > Actinomycetota > Acidimicrobiia > Acidimicrobiales > SZUA-35 > JAHELU01. The sequence goes on along the minus strand of CALJMD010000057.1, from coordinate 1,205 downwards.
AGCGGACTCGACGTTGATGAATCACCGCGGGGTGATGTTCGCCACTGACGAGACGCTGGCCGAGCGGATACGAACGCTCCGTCCATGACACCCAATGATCACCCTCCAGGTTCGGTGTAACGTCAAGGCATGGCCTATCAAGAGCCGGACTTCTTGCCGTGGGACGGTCGTCGGGTTCCGATCACCTTCGTAGGCGGCTATCTCGGTGCCGGTAAAACCACCGCTATCAACGAGGTGCTGATCAGCGCTGAGCGGCCGATTGCCGTCATCGTGAATGATGCCGGTGCCATCAACATCGACGCCTCGTTGATCAAGCGTCGTAATGGTGATGCCATTGAGCTCACCGATGGGTGTGTTTGTTGCACATCGATCAACGACATGGGGCAGGCCCTCGACTCCATTCGAAGCCGCCCTGAACCACCCGACCATCTCATAATTGAACTGTCCGGGATCGCCGAGCCGAAGAACGTCGTACCGTGGGGCCGCTCAGCCGGATTCTTACTGGATGGCGTGGTCATTGCCGTCGCTGCCGACCAGATGCTCAACACTGAGACGCCGGAGTGGATCCGAGTGCACATCGAAAGCCAAATAGTGGTGGCCGACTTACTGGTACTCACCAAGACCGATCTGGTCGATCCCGACGCGCTGACCCTGGTCCGTCAACGCTTAGAAACGCTCGCTCCCGGCACACCGATCGTTGATGGAAGCATGGGTCGACGCGAACCGGGGGCACTCGGCCGCTTTCTGGCACTTGGCGGGCACCACGGCCGCGATGCCTCAGGGGTGCCGGGACCGACCTTGTTCGATATGCATCAGGCGCACACGGTTTCGGTCGAGGGGCCACTGACCCGTGAAGGTCTCGACGCTCTGTTGGCTGACCTGCCCGATCGCTTTCCGGACCGAGTCATAGCCCGAGCGAAAGGTGTCATCGAGGTGGTCGGTGATAGCGATCAGCAGGTACTGGTGCAGGTGGTTGGCGAGCGTATCGAGATCACGCCGCTGTTTGACAACGAGCGTCAACCCCTGACTGATTTGGTCGTCATCACTGTCGATCACGCCTGATCGCGAAGCGGTGAGTCGGCTACGCTGAGCAAGCCATGTAGGCCTTGAGATCGGAGAATAGGTGTCATGAAGATCCGTCCGTTTCAGGTCGAGCTGTGGATGAACGAGTACGAAAACCACTGCCAGTTCAATCTGGCCGAGAC
>CALJMD010000056.1 GCA_937981915.1 uncultured Acidimicrobiales bacterium | reverse complement strand
CACGGCCGACAATAGTCTGCTAACGCACGTCGCCACCGGCCGACTCATCCTCGACTCAGGTTCGGTCCCCACTGTCGACCCGTACTCGTCGCATTTCTCCGGCGATACCTGGACCGTTCAATCGTGGCTGGCCAGCGTCGTGTATGCGACGACGGTCGAGCTTGGGGGCTTTGCCTGGTTGCGGGTGCTTCACGGCTGGATCGGGTTTGGTCTTGTCGCCGGTTTTTGGCAGGTCACGGCGTCGGCTCGCAGTCTGGCGACCCGGGTGGCTCTGACAGTCGGTTTGTTGGTGGTCGCTGACGCGTTCTGGTCGCCTCGACCGTTGTTGTTCGGGCTTGCCGGACTGTTGGCAGTCTTGTTAGCTCTCGAAGGAAGGTTGAGGCCCTGGTGGCTGGTAGCCGTCATGTGGGTCTGGGTGAACAGCCACGGTTCCTTCCCGCTGGCCGCAATCTTGTGGGGGGCGACAGCGGCCGGCGCGGCCGTTGACGGGTTCCTTGGTCAGATTTCGCAGGGTGATCGCGTCGGAGGCGTCGTGGAGCGCCTCAGGGCCTCCGTTATGACCGTTCCGTCTAGGGTGTGGCAGGTTGGCGGCGCCGTTGCTGTGGGGACGCTGGCCGGCGCAATCGGTCCGCTTGGATCGCGGCTGCTGTGGTTTCCCTTCGTCACCGTCTTGCGGCGGGAGTCGATGGAGCGGGTGGTTGAGTGGCAGGCGCCAACGTTCTCCTCTCCCAGCGAACTGTTGTACTTGGCCTTGATCGGGGTCGTTGCCTTTGCCGCCTCCCGAGGTTCGTTCGCCTGGCGATACCTTCTTCCCGCGGTGGCGTTCTTGGCTGTGGGCTTCCTGGCTGTCCGCAACATAGCTCCAGGGGCCATTGTGACCCTTGGATTGTTGGCTCATGGACTTGTGCATGCCAGGCCGACTGACCGAGGCTCGATCGGATCGGACGCCCTTGGTGGGCGGGGGCGTGACTTCTCAGGCCCAGCTCTGGTTGGGGCCGTGGGAGGCTTAATGCTTGTCCTCATGTTGGCGGCTATGGCCGTTGGCGGTCCTGGCCTGAATCTGGATCGTTATCCCGTTGCAGCAGTGGACTACTTGGAGGAACGAGAGTTGGTAGCTCGCCAGGATGTTTCACTGGTCCATCGCGAAGCCGTCGGCAACTATCTGACCTATCGGTTCGGCACCGAAGCCTCCGTGTACATGGACGATCGGTTCGACTTCTATCCGATCGAACGCACTGCCGATCACCTGGACTTGGTGTACGGGGGTCAGTATGACGAGGTTCTGTCCAAGGTCGACGCTTCTGTGGTGCTTTGGCAGTCTGATGGGTTGCTGGCTGATTGGCTGCGTCGGTCCGACGGCTGGTCAATGGCTTACGAGGACGATGAGTGGATCATCGCATGTCGACGGGGAACCTCGACGTATTCCACTTGCGCCGGCTGATCCAACCGTCTTCTTTGATAGCTGGCTGGCACTGCGCTTGAGGGTGCGCTTGAGAGTGCTCTTGACGCGGCGTACAAGGCCACGCTTTGGGCAGACCGATCGGTAGACGCGGGCAAGCGGACCCGAGGGCCCGCTTGTCGGCTGTCTGATTAGTTATGTCGCCGTTTGACGGGCGGTCTCGCTGCTAGTTGAGACTGACGATGCCCATGCGAACGGCCTGCAGAACGGCTTGGGTTCGGTCTCGGGCGTCGAGCTTGCGATAGATCGAAGCGAGGTGGTTCTTGACCGTCTTCTGGGAGATGAACAGCTGCTCAGCTACTTCCGGCGTTGAACAACCGTCAGCGATGAGCTGCAACACTTCCTCTTCTCGGGGAGTGATGACTCGCTCATCTTTGCTGTGGTTGTCCTGTCGTCGGACCTCGGCCAGCATGGTGGCGGCCAATCGGGGTGACAGGGCGGTTTCGCCGGTAACTACAGCGTCGATGGCTGAACCGATCTCGTCGGTGCTGCAGTCCTTTACGAGGTAGCCGCTGGCACCGGCCCGGATGGCCTTGGACAGAAAGTCCTGGTCGGCGTGCATCGTTAAGATGACAACGAACGTACCCGGCAGGCGCTCCTTGAGTTGCTGGGTTGCCTCGATGCCGTCCATGTCGGGCATACCGACGTCCATGAGTACGACGTCGGGTTGGATGGCAGCGGCCAAGTCCACTGCTTCTGAGCCGTTGCGGGCCTCTCCGATAACGTCGAAACCCAGATCTTTGAGGCTGCGGCGCAAACCCTCTCGGAGCATCCGATGATCGTCGGCGAGCATCACGCGAATGGAGGCGCGGGCCGACTTCAGGTTCGATCGGGCTTGCTCTCTGGGGTCTACAGCTCGCTGCTGCAAGCCGTGTGGCGGTAGGCCGCCTGGACGACCTCCTAGTTCTGGCCGTGGTTGCACGGTTTCCGTCCCTTCATTTTCGACAGGCCGACGTTGAGCAGCGTTTGGGCCGCACACGCCCTTCGTGAACTAGATCGGAAGGATCAGTCGGCTAATGAGGAGTTGGGTCTCAAGCACTGGGACCGCTGCGGCGGCCGACGAGCGATCGTGGTCAGCAAAGTCGACTGCGGCCGCTAGTTTGCGGGTCATGATTCTTGTAGCACTTACCGGCGGGATCGGTTCGGGAAAGTCTTCGGTGTCGGAGCGGCTGGTGGGCCGGGGCGCGGTGCTGATCGACGCTGATGCAACCGTTCGAGAGCTTCAACAGCCGGGAGAGCCGGTGTTCGATTGGATGGTGGGGCGGTGGGGTTCGTCGGTTGTTGAGGCCACCGGCGGGTTGAATCGTCAAGCGGTTGCCGACATTGTGTTCAACGACTCCGACGAGCTCAAGGCTCTTGAAGCGGTCATCCATCCGGAGGTTCGCCGGCGCATGACCGAGCGGATTTCTGAGCTGGCGTCCAGTGACGACGTCGTGATCCAGGATCTGCCGTTGATGGTGGAGTGGGGTGGCGGACGCCGGGGGGCGTCGGGTGTGATTGTGGTGGACCTTCCCGTCGAGATCGCTATCAGTCGACTGGTGGAGTTCCGGGGGTTTACCCGAGCCGACGCCGAGGCTCGCATGCAGAACCAGGCCAGTCGCGAGGACCGGCTCGAACTGGCGGACTTTGTAGTAGACAACAGCGGCTCGTTGTCGGACCTCGAAACGCAGGTTGATCAGTGCTGGGCGTGGATTCAGACACTGGAGCCGACCCCGTGGCCCCCTCAAGATTCATCCGGCGGAGGTGAAGTGGGCGACGGTTCGTGAAGACCCTGTCTCTCAACCTCGGTAGTGTGGAGGTATGCCTCCGTTTCAGATGGTGTCATCGTATTCACCGGCCGGCGACCAGCCAAAGGCCATCGAGGGTCTAACCAAGAGCATCAATGCCGGTGAGCAAATGCAGACTCTTTTGGGAATCACCGGTTCCGGGAAGTCGGCCACGTTGGCGTGGACCATCGAGGCGGTCCAGAAGCCGACGTTGGTAATCGCTCCGAACAAGTCACTGGCCGCTCAGTTGGCCAACGAGTTCAAGGAGTTCTTCCCGCACAATCGGGTCGAGTACTTCGTCAGCTACTACGACTACTACCAGCCCGAAGCGTACATGCCGTCCAGCGACACGTACATCGAAAAGGACTCGTCAGTAAACGACGAAATTGACCGTTTACGGCATTCGGCCACCGCCGCCCTTCTGACACGGCGGGACACCATCGTGGTGGCGTCGGTGTCGTGTATCTACGGTCTCGGTTCGCCAATCGAGTACCGGGACAAGCTTCTCGTGCTTCGAACCGGCGAAGACTACGACCAGCGGTCCATTCTGGCCCGCCTGGTCGACATGCAGTACGAGCGCAACGACATGAACCTCACGCGAGGGAGATTTCGGGTCCGAGGCGACACCATTGAAATTCATCCGGCCTACGAGGAGTACGTGGTCAGGGTGGAGCTTTTCGGTGACGAGATCGAGGCGATGACCGCGGTCGACCCGCTGACGGGTGAGCGACTTGAGGAATTGGCGGAGCTTGTCGTCTTCCCGGCCTCCCACTATGTGGCTTCAGACGATCGAATGCAGAAGGCCATCGTGAGCATCGAGGCTGAACTGCAGGAACGGCTTGCGTTGCTCGAAGGTGAGCAGCGACTACTCGAAGCGCAGCGGCTACGGATGAGAACTCAACACGACCTCGAGATGATGCAGGAAATGGGGTTCTGCAACGGCATCGAGAACTACAGCCGACACATCGATGGGCGGCAACCGGGGGAGCGGCCGTACACCCTGCTTGACTTCTTCCCCGATGACTACCTGATGGTGCTCGATGAGTCGCATGTTGCTATTCCACAGCTCCACGGGCAGTACGAGGGTGACCGGAGTCGAAAGGCGACGCTCATCGATCACGGCTTCCGTCTTCCCTCGGCCTCGGACAACCGGCCACTGCGATTCGACGAGTGGTTGGAGAAGCTAAACCAGGTGGTGTTCTTGTCAGCCACTCCGGGACCGTTCGAGATGGAACACTCCACAACGGTGGTTGAACAGATCGTGCGCCCCACGGGACTGATCGACCCTGAAATCTCGGTTCGGCCGACCAAGGGCCAGATCGACGACCTTCTGGAAGAGATATCCAGCGTGGTCGAGAACGAAGGACGAGTACTGGTCACCACCCTGACCAAGAAGATGGCCGAGGACCTAACCGACTATCTGATGGAGCAGGGTGTGAGGGTCCGCTACCTGCACTCGGAGATTGACACCATTCAGCGCATCGAAACGTTGCGCGGCCTGCGTTTGGGAGAGTTCGACGTTCTCGTCGGAATCAACCTGTTGCGAGAGGGCCTGGATCTGCCCGAGGTGCAACTGGTCTCCATTCTTGACGCTGACAAGGAAGGCTTTCTTCGATCGGAAACGTCGCTGGTGCAGACGATCGGTCGTGCCGCCCGCAACGTCGAGGGCCGCGTCATCATGTACGCCGACGCGGTGACACCGTCGATGCAGCGGGCGATCTCGGAAACCAACCGGCGTCGTGGCCTGCAAATGGCCTACAACGAGGCCAACGGAATTGATCCGCAGACTGTCCGCAAAGCAGTCACCGACATCTTGTCGCTGATTCGGCCGAGTGGAGAAGCCCCGGTTCCTGATGCCGGTCAGCGAAAGCGTCGACCGGAAGAAAAGAAGCGACTCAAAGAACTGGCTGAGCTGCCGGAAGACCAGTTGCGTCGCCTCATCGACTCCCTAGAGGACGAGATGATGGAGGCGTCGGCCGACCTGCGTTTCGAGTACGCCGCCCGTCTTCGAGACGAGATCAAAGACCTGCGGCGAGAGCTGCGGGAAATGGTCTGAGTGGGTCGGCTACTCAGCTGATTCGTTAGCGGTCGTATTCATTACTACGACGGCTTCGCCCGGGATCAGCTTTGAATCGCTCTGTCGCTGTCCGGCTGAGACAGGCGTCGACGAGTTGTCTGGAGCGAACTGACCGGCCAGCATGGCGGTATCGGCCTCGGGGCGGAAGGTAACCAAGGCGAACTGGTCGATGTCGTGTTGTTGAAGTCGGGCTGCCAGCTGAGGAAGTTCGCTGGAGTCAACCAGTAGCCATCGAGCGTCGTCGAAGATCGCCCACGACACCCGTCCAGCCAGCGGAACCGTCGAAACGACAACGGGCTTAGGTTCGTCGTTGCCCGACATCAGTTCGGTTGTCGTTCCGATCTCCTGCACAAGATCCGCCGTCGATTGGCGGACGCTGTTGAGGCTCGCTAGACCTAACACGTTGAGCCCAAGCCCTGCGACGGCAAACATCGAGACCGACATTGTCCGTGTCCGTGCCGGTAGCCGGCTGACAACGTCGGCTAAAGGGGCAATGGTGGCTGCTACGCCCAACGGGATGCCGGCGGCGAAGTAGCGTCCACCCCACTCGGCGACGCCACCGTAGGAATACTGGGTGGCGATGACGGCGGCCGCGTACAGGCCAAATGCCACTACACAGACCTGGCCGGGGCCGCCGTTGAAGTGGGACCGTCGAACAACGAACAGACCGGCGGCCAAAACGGGAAAGGCGAAAAGCAGCCCGGAGACCATGACTGGCTCGGCGGCCGTGACGGCGACGGCGGCCCGTGCCGCAACGGCCACAACGGCGATGACAGCGGCGATGACGGGCACCAAACGGGTCTTGGACATCGGACCCGAGGCCGACGTTGCCTCGACGCGAGTTGCTCTCGATGACGCGACGGCGGCGGTGATGACAGCGAAGGCGGCAACAACGATTAGGAGGTCGGCAAGACGGCGGCCGGGATTGAGCCAGGTCTGGGCGAAGCCAAGCCAGCGGCCGAGAAAGAACGAAGGCGTGGCAGGCCGCCAAGCCGGATTGGCCGGACCGCTCACGGCCAGTGCGGCCAAGCGGTCGACGATGACGGCGGTTGAGGCCCCGACCACCACAGCCAGCCCCGTCAGCCAGGGTCGTCGGTGACTGCTGCGACCCGACTGCACTGGTGTTTGACGGACCAGGTTGAGCGAGGTGACTGCGACCGCCAACGCAACTGCGGCCAGCGCCCCTTCGGTCCTGGCCAGACAGCCGATGGCGATTAGGGCTGCGGCAGCGAGTCGATGCGGCCACTCTCGATCGCCGTCCAGGGATCTCAAAGCGAAGTAACAGGACCAGGCAACGGCGGCAGCAGCGATTGTGTGGGCGTAGCCGATGTAGGCGTCGAAGAGCAGCGGACTGAGCAAGCCGGTTACCCATAGCGCCCACGGAGCCAAATCCGGCCTGACCAGTTCGGTAATACGTCCAGTGGCAACGGCTGCGGCGACAGTGCCGAGAGCCGAGACCACCAGCACGGCGGTGAGACCACCGATGGAGAGCAGTCCGGCGACACCCCACGTCAGGAATGGGTGCTTGGCCAAGGCCACATAGCGGTGTGGATCGCCGGCGGCGAGAACCGGGCGTTGCGCCAAATGCAGCCCGAAGTAGTGTCCTTCCGGGTCGACCTCGGGTATCGGATGTGAGCTTGTCCAGCCGTTTCCGTCGAGCAGAAGGCTGGACTGGCGAAGTTGAGCACCGACATCGGCAGACCAGACGGCTTCGCTTCCCACTAGGGGCAGCAAGCCAAGAACGATTGCGGCGAGCACCAGAGCGTGTCGGCCCAACCTCGACGCCGGCGGTCGAACAGTCATCACCTACCTAATCGGACAACTCCGGTTGTGAGTGAAGATCTGGTTTCAGCGACTTAGCGGATCAAGCGTCACAGGGGGCCGGTAGCCTGAGGCAACGTGGCTGGAAAAATCGTCGTTAGAGGAGCCCGAGAGCACAACCTTCGGGGTGTAGATGTCGAGCTGCCGCGCGACAAGTTGATCGTGTTCACCGGGCTGTCCGGGTCAGGCAAGTCGTCGTTGGCTTTCGACACGATCTACGCCGAGGGGCAGAGGCGCTACGTGGAGTCGTTGTCGGCCTACGCTCGTCAGTTCCTGGGCCAGATGGACAAGCCAGATGTCGACTTCATTGAAGGCCTGTCACCGGCGATTTCGATCGACCAGAAGTCGGCCAGTCGCAACCCGCGTTCCACCGTGGGAACCATCACCGAGGTGTACGACTATCTTCGGCTGTTGTTCGCTCGGGTCGGGATTCCGCATGACCCGGAGACCGGCGAACCGCTAGTCCGTCAGACCCCGCAGCAGATTGTGGATCGGGCGTTGACACTTCCGGAAGGAACGCGTTTCCAGGTCCTTGCCCCCGTGGTGCGAGGCCGAAAGGGAACGTACGAAACGCTGCTGGCCGACATGAGCAAACAGGGGTTCGCTCGGGCCATCGTTGATGAGGAACTCGTCGAGTTGGGTGGCGATCTGCCCGAGCTGGCCCGCTACGAAACGCACGACATCAAGATCGTGATCGATCGTCTGGTGCGACGCGATGGTATCGAACGTCGGCTGACCGACTCGATCGAAACCGCGTTGAAACTGGCCGACGGCGTGGCCGAGGTGCAAATCGTTCCGGCGAAAGGCAGCGACGATGAGCCGGAAACCCTGGTCTTCAGCCAGCATCTGTCCCGCCCGAGCGATGGCAAGAGTTTCGAGGAGCTGGCTCCCCGAAACTTCTCGTTCAACTCGCCCTATGGAGCGTGCGATGCCTGCGACGGTCTGGGAACAACCTATGAGGTTGACCCGGAGCTGATCGTCCCCAATCGTGATCTTTCGGTGGCCGACGGTGCCATTCACCCATGGTTTTCCCGCCGCAGTCAATACTTCGAACGCTTGACGTTCAGTGTGTGCGACAAGTTCTCCATCCCGACTGATGTCGCTTGGAAGAAGCTCGAGGCAAAGCAGCGCAATGTCCTCCTGCACGGTCAGGCCCGACCAACAAGTGGCACCGACGGCCCGGCCCGCAAGGTGAAGGTCACCGTCAAGTACAAGAACCGTTTCGGTCGTCAGCGCACGTATAACGCCACATTCGAGGGTGTCGTGCCGTACCTGAAGCGTCGACATCGAGAGTCTGAATCCGACAGCGCCCGGGAACAGATCGAGGGGTACATGCGGGAGGTGGCGTGCCCTGTCTGTGGTGGTGCCCGTCTCAACCCGCTATCGCTGGCGTCACGCATCGATGGCCGGAACATTTTCGACATCTGTTCGATGTCCATTGGTGAGGCAGCGAAGGTGCTGGCTGGACTTGAACTGACCGATCGTGAGCTGATCATTGCCGATCGGGTCATTAAGGAGATCAACTCTCGGTTGAGTTTCCTTCTTGACGTCGGTCTTGACTATTTGAGCCTCAGTCGTTCAGCGGCCACCTTGTCCGGGGGCGAAGCCCAGCGGATCCGACTGGCCAGCCAGATCGGCTCCGGCCTGGTCGGTGTTCTTTACGTCCTCGACGAGCCATCGATCGGTCTCCATCAACGTGACAACGCCAAGTTGATCGCCACCCTTTGTCGGTTGCGCGATATTGGCAACACGGTGCTGGTGGTGGAACACGACGAGGACACCATTCGAGTGAGCGACCATGTCGTTGATATCGGCCCCGGTGCCGGTGAGCACGGTGGCGACGTCGTCTACAGCGGTCCGGTCAAGGGGCTATTGAAACGTCGGGGGTCGGTCACCGGTCAG
>CALJMD010000055.1 GCA_937981915.1 uncultured Acidimicrobiales bacterium | reverse complement strand
GATGAACCATCGCCGTTGCGCAAAGCGGTCACCAGGTGACGATGATGGGAACGTCGGCGATTTCGTCGATGACGATTTCTCTGCCGTTGAGGAAGCTGACGGGGTAGGCCTTGGCTTCACCGTCGATTTCTACCCCGATGACCTGAGTGTCGGGGGTCCAGTTGATGAGTCCTGGGTCGACAAACCGGGGCTCGTACACCGGCATGATGGCGTCGCGGGGGAGGACTTGGCGGAAGCCGTCGGGTAGTGGTTCGCCGGCCAACACCGGGTTGTACACCTTGGAGGGGTCAGCTCGTTCGCCGGTGGGTGCGGAGAGTTCGAGACCGGTGGTGCCGTTGACCAGGGGCAGCGTGGCCCAGACGGTGGCCAGGGCGAGGAGGCCGGCGGCAACGGCGTAGAGCCAGATTGGGCCATCTGGTTGGGCGACGGCTACCCGGGCCGGAGTTTGCTGCCTGCCTGGCGGTTTCGATGGTGGGGTGGTCGATGACGTGTCAGATGGCATAGCACCTGAACCGCCTTGGGGGCTTGTCGATTCCCCTGATTCGGCCTATCATACATTTGTATGATAACTGATACAGATCAGCGAACAACTCCCCAAATAGCAGATGAACAGACCCAAGCCGGTCCCCTGCGGTTCGGCTTGCTCGGTGCGTTGTCGGGAATTTCCGGCGCCGCGTTGGGTGGTCTGGCGGTTGCGGCCGCGCCTGTGTCGCTAGCGCTGTTGGCCGGACTCTTCACCGGGTCGCTGGCGGCAGAGGAACTTATGACGCTCCCACTGCTGCTGCCCTTAGGTCTGTTCCTCGGAGCGATCATCGGTGGCCTCCCGGCGGCAGTCGCCGGAGTGGTCCTTGGTGTCTGGCTGCGCGACAACGTGATCGGGCGAAACCAATGGGTGATCATTGGGTTTGGCGGTCTTGCCGTCACTGCCGTGGTCACCGCGTTCTTTGCCAGCGACGGGTCGGGGGTGGAACCGGGATTGGTTCTTGCCCTGATGCCGGTCGGTCTGGTTGCGACCTTGGCGTCCGCCGTCGTCTACCGGTTCCTCGTCGATCGGTTCGTCCGTGGTTAGTAAATCGTTCAGGTTTGGTTAGAAGTGATTAACCACCCACGTTGATTTCGGCGCCGTGTGCGCCTCTAGCTACGACGGTTTAGGCATCCGACACGCGGCGAGCGGTCAGCCTGCCGTCGTAGCAGTGCTTCGGGCCCTACGCGGGGTCTCGGCAGGACGGAGAGAAATCAATCATGGTTGTTGGCGTGCCGGCGCGGGCACAGTCAGAAGATGTGACAGCTGTACTCAGCGGACTCAGCAAGGCTGATTCAACCGCTGCGATAAAGCGGCTTACGTTCGGCCCTCGACCGGGACAGCTTGCGACGGTCAACAAGCAAGGGGTCGACGCGTTCGTCGATGAGCAGTTGTCGAAGACGTCGCCCGACCCGGCGGCCGAAAGTCGGCTGGCCCAGTTTCGTCTTTTCGGTGTGGCTCGACGGCGCGACCCGGTCGACACGGTGCGAGCCATGCACTCTCGCTACATGGATCAGGCCGCCGCCGTGCGAATGGAGCTGACCCACTCGAACCTGCTGCGAGCGGTCTATAGCGACCATCAGCTGTACGAGATGATGTGCCAGTTCTGGATGGATCACTTCACCGTGCAGCTGGTAGACGTCGGTCATTTCGCGCTGATGATTCCGTATCAGGAAAAGGTCATCCGACCGAACGCCATGGGTACCTTCCGGAACCTGCTGAAGGCCACCGCTCATGCGCCGTCGATGCTCCAATATCTCGACAACCACGTCAGTGACGCCAACTCTCCTGAAGGCGTAAATGAAAACTACGGTCGAGAACTGCTGGAGCTGCACACCTTGGGCATCCACGGCGACGGGTCTCAGGTGTACAACGAAGCCGACGTCTACGCCGCGTCTCAGGCCATGAGCGGTTGGACGGTGGAGTACGCCCAGGGCAATTGGCTCGAGTACAAGTTTCTTGCCCGGCTGCACGGTGGCGGGCCACTCTCGCTGCTTAACGGTCAGTGGACCAGCGGCAGCGCATCGGGCAAGGCTGTCGGTGATTCGATGCTCGACTTCCTGGCCGGCCACGAATCAACCGCCCGGTACCTAGCCGCCAAGTTGTGTCGTCGCTTCGTGTCCGACGATGACCACCCGGCGTTGGTGGCATCGGCGGCCAAGGTCTACCTCGACAACGACACGGCCATCGTGCCGGTGTTGCGCCACATTTTTGCCAGCGAAGAGTTCCGCCAAGCGTCCGCTCGCCCCGACGCCAAAGTGCGCAAGCCGTTCGAAATCATGGTGGCAATGTTGCGGGCAGCCGGGTCGGACATCACCGGTGACCCTCATTCGGAACAGGCCAAGGAGCTGGCCGGGTTCCTCGAAGAACTCAACCACCGACCATGGCACTGGCCCACCCCCGACGGCTACCCGGACCACGGCTCGTCATGGCTGACCACGGCTGGACTGGTAAGTCGATTCAACCTGGCCGCCACCATCGCCGGTGGTAGCGATGGCTACTCGGTCGACCCCGCCCGCTACCGCATCGATGCAGGCAAGGTCAACGGTTCGATCCGTCGGCTGGCTAAAGATGTGGGCCTGATCGGTCTCGGAACCGCCCACAAGCGGGTGCTAGCGGCAGCGGTCGGACTGCAACTCAGCAGTCCATCATCGGAACTCACCGACGAAAAGCTGACCACGATCGCCGGGCTGTTGTTCGCCCACCCTCGATTCCAGACCCGCTGACAGGAGACACACAGATGAGCACTCTTTCTCGACGAACGTTTCTTGCCGGCACCGGAGTTGGCGTTGCCACCGTGATGACCGGTCTCGGCACCACCCTTTTGACCTCGGCGTCATTCGCCCAATCGGATCGGAACGACCGCCTGGTCCTGGTCTTCCTCAACGGCGGCGCCGATGGATTGACCATCGCCCCTCCCTACGGTCTTGACTCCTACCGGAAGCTCCGACCGACGTTGGCAGTCCCGGCACCGGGTGAGGCCCATGGTGCGCTGGAACTGACAGCCGCCAGTTCGAACGGCAACGCCGTGTTTCCCACCGGCATTGAAGGAACCATCGGCCTGCACCCGTCATTCAAACCGCTTCACGACACGCTGTGGAAGCAGGGTCGCCTGGCGGTGCTTCCCATGATGGGGATCCCGAACCTCAGCCGAAGCCACTTCAGCGCCGAGAAATGGTTCCACCATGGCGGGCCCGCAAACGTGCGTCGTGGCGGTTGGCTGGGTCGAGCGGTCGAAGCCAAAGACGTCGACTCAAAGTACACGTCAACCTATAACCCCAATGCCGACCCAATGGTGAGCGGCTCGCCTGCCAGTGTGGGTGTCGTCAACTCGTTGGACCGGTTTGCCCTCACCCGTTTCAACGACAACCCGACCGCTCTAAACGCCTTGACCCAGCTGTATGCCGGAACCGACCGTGTTCAGCAATCCGGCAGTCGGGTCATCCAGGGCATCAAAGACATCGCCGGGGTCGACGCCCGACTGAGGTCCGGCTACCCCCGCAACAAAACGGGTCAGGCTCTCAGCGAGGTCGCCACCCTGTTCTCCGCCTTCGACGGCATTCGCATTGCCGCGTTGCGCTTCGGCGGGTGGGATCATCACTCGGGCATGGGAGCGGGAACCGACCCCAACGGTCGAATGGCCGTCATGTTATCCCAGCTGGCGACATCACTTCGAGCCTTCTCCGATGACACCAACGGCCTCGAGAACATCACTGTCATGGTGGTGACTGAGTTCGGTCGGACCATCAACGAGAACGGCAGCGGGGGAACCGATCACGGTCAAGCTGGAACGTACCTGGCCATGGGGTCCGGGGTCAAGGGCGGGGTCTTCGGCCACGACTATCCCGACCAGTTGGTGCTCCAGGAGCCCGAACGGGGCGACTCGCCGGTGCTGACCGACTTCCGCTCGGCGGCATGGGAGCTGATGGACCGACGGTTCGGTGTCGAACCGTCCGCCGTGTTCCCCGACTTCGACGGCAGCCGTCAACTCGGCCTGGCCCGCTAGACGCAGGAGCCCACCGCGTCCGCCACTATGCTCGCCCTGTATGGCAGGAGCATCCGGCGCTGACAGTCAGAAGCAGGGGCAGCGCCGAGCGGCCGGTGACGCCGAGTCCCCGACCCGCAAGCGTCTCATCGCCGCCACCGTTCACTTGTTGCGCACGGCGGGAGCCGGTGCGATAACTTCTCGGGCCGTCGCTGATGCGGCGGGTGAAAATCTCGGCTCGATCACGTATTACTTTGGTTCGAAAGATCAGCTGGTCAGCGAGGCCATGGTCTCGGTGGCCGACGAGCTGATTCGTCCGGTGATCGCCGAGATGGCCAAACCTGAGGTGGAACCGTCGACGGCGTTGATGGTCGGAGTCCAGATGTTGCACCAGGTGCTGGCCGAGAATCGACAGCAACTCCCGGCTTATGTGCACAGCTTGGCCGCCGCCTCAACCGACGCCGAACTGGCGGGACCTGTAGTTGAGCTGCATCGATCCCTCACCGAATCGTTGGCTGCCCTCATTGACGCCTACCGAGCAGACGGTTTCGCCCCCCAGTGGGTCGACCC
>CALJMD010000054.1 GCA_937981915.1 uncultured Acidimicrobiales bacterium | reverse complement strand
CTGCCGTCGATAGCGAACCGACTGTCGGGATCACCGCCAACGATGGTGTAGGTCACGGCAGCCGCCTCCGGGTCGGACGCTGCTAGTAACGTCACCGATGTTCCGGGCACAACATCTTCAGGGACCGAACCCGACGTTGGCGAAACGACTGGAGGCTCGTCTTCGTCCAGCACCGTGACCGTGACTGTTTCAGTAACGGTGAACGTTCCGTCACTGATTTCGACGGTAAGGGAATAACCGCTCACTGCTTCGAAGTCCAAGTTGGCGGAGGTCGTTACCGCTCCCGAGCCGTCAATGGTGAACTGGTCGGACGGGTCGCCGTCGACGATGTCGTAGCTCAGAGCGACGCCCTCAGGGTCGGAGGCAATCAACGAGGCAACCGTCGATCCGACCGGCGCACTCTCGGACAACGAACCGAACGCCGGCGCTGTCACCGGTGGCTCATTCACATCAAGGACGTTCACGGTCACTGTTTCCACCACGATGAACGTGCCGTCGTCGATCTCAACGGTCAACACAAAGCCACCATGAGATTCGTAGTCCAGTTTTGCTGCTGTTGAGATGACGCCGGATCCGTCGACCGTGAGACGCTTCGCCGGGTCACCAGACGTGATGGCAAAGGTCAGCGCCGTACCCTCCGGGTCGAAGCTGGCAAGATCCAGGACATCTGTTCCGATCACCACATCTTCGGACACGCTGTCCGACAACATCGGCGTCACTGGTGGCTCATCAACGTCGGCAACCGTGACCGTCATTGTTTCCAAGACGCTGTTCACACCATCGTTGACCTCAACCACCAGTGGGACGGTCGGATTGGATTCATGGTCCAATACTCCGCTCGTGCTCACTGCACCGAGCGAATCTATTGTGAACCAGCCGCCCGGGTCGCCACCGACGATGGAGAAGGTCAACGTGTCACTTTCCGGGTCGGTGGCCGTCAGCGCCGCAACCGGCGTACCAGCGGGAGAATCCTCCGCTACCGTTCCGGCTGCCGGTAGGGGCACCGGGGGTTCGTTCACATCCGAGACGGTGACCGACAGCAGTTCGGTCACCGTGTGGACACCGTCGCTGACAGCAATAGCCACCGGAAAAGTCGAGCCGGTCTCGAAGTTCAAGGCGGCGGCCACCGTCAACTGACCGGAGGCGTCGATGTCGAATCGACCTGACGGATCACCCGACGCAATCGTATAAGTGAGGGCACCGCCTTCAGGGTCAACTGCAGTAGAGGAGGCAACGAGCGTTCCCACCGTGGCGTCTTCGGGGACGTCTACAGCGGTTGAGGAAACAACGGGGGCTTCATCGACATCCACGACGTTGACCGTGACCGGCACGGCGATCGAGGTAGTCCCGTCGTGAACCGAGACGGTCACGGCATGAGAGCTCACCGCTTCGTGATCGAAGATCGACGCTGCACTCAGTTCCCCCGACGAGGCGTCAATGGCGAAAAGCCCGGTGCTGGCCACGACCGCTCCGTCGATCACCAAGAGGCCACCAATATCTTCAGACACAACGCTGTAGACCAGTGGGTCACCGTCGACGTCGGAAGCCGACACCGTAGCCACCCCCTCTGAGCCCGTACCGTTTTCGACCACTTCAGCCACTACTGCTCGGGCCACCGGCGGATCGTTGACCGGTTCCACCCTGACCAGCACGGTCGCCGTGGACTGGGCACCGTCGGGGTCGACCACCGTGTAAGTGAACTCGTCGGAGCCCCAGAAGTCTGGGTTGGGGGTGTAGGTGACAGCCCCGGTTGCGGCGTCAACGTCCACCGAGCCTGAGGAGGGTTCGCCAACCTCTGCTATGCGGAGCACGTCACCGTCAGCGTCGGAATCGTTAGCCAGCGGATCGAGACGCAACACCTGGTCTTCCGGGACGGTCGCAGCATCATCGGCGGCGACCGGAGCCGTGTTCAACGGTTGAGGAGCGGTGGTTGTTGGCGTCGAGGTTGAAGGTTGAACCGGGTCGGCAGGCACCGTAGTCGACGGAGGTGTGGTCGAAGGCGGGGCGTTCGAACCCGGCGTGTTCGAAGGAGTTGTAGTTGGAGGTGGGCTGGTCGAAGGAGGTGTGGTAGACGGGGGCGAGGTGGAAGGTTCCGGGGTCGGCTCGCCTGGCGTGTCCGACACCTCAAAGACGATTACCCCTTCGGACGTTCCACCGGCGCCGTCGTCCACCACATACGTGACCTGGTAGGTGCCGATCTCATCCGGGGCCTGGAATACGACTCGGTCACCATCGACCTTGGCTACGCCACCGTCGGGGGCTGCAACTGAAACAATGGCAAGTCGATCACCGTCAACGTCAGTGTCGTTCACCAGTGGCTCCACGACCGATTCCGAACCAACTTTCATGTCGGCGTAGTCGTCCCCGGTTACCGGAGGGTCCTGGACCGGAATAACGGTAATCGGGATACGAACCGGCTCACAGCGGCCGCTTGCATCACATGCCGACGCAACTATTTCGTCGTCGCCGTGGTAATTCGATACCGGGGCGTAGTTCGACGTCCACGCCATCGACCCGTCCTCGGCCACAAAGGAGCTGGCCAGCCCAAGACTGCCATTTGCCGGTGGCCGCTCGACCATCACATCCACCTGCGGTGACGAGGCGGCAATCGTAATCTCAACCATTCCGGTTTCGTCTTCGAAGACAGTGAGGGGCGCCCCGACCGCTGATACGGATTCGCCCTCGACGTAGGCCAACGTTTCAACCGGCTCTGGGGCCAAGCCGAAAGCCGAGCCACCCACCACCGCAGCAGCCGCACCGACGGTCGCCAACGCCGGACCGACAATCGGGGCAGGAACCGCGCCAGTGGCGCTAGCCAACCAGGCCAACGGCCCGGCGACCAACCGAAGCTGGCCGAGACCGACGCGGAGGAAAGCGCGGACGATTTCAGGGTCGAACTGACTACCGGCGCCGGTCACCAGTTCCTGGCGGGCGACTTCAGGAGCCATTGCCTTCTTATAGCTACGGACGCTGGTCATCACGTCGTAGGCGTCGGCGACCGCGGCGATGCGGCCCGACAGCGTAATGTCGGTGCCGGCCAGATCATAGGGATAGCCATTGCCGTCCCAGCGGCAATGATGCTCGTCGACCGCTCCCAGCCAGTCCCCCAACCACGGTCGAAGCGGCTCAACGTAGCTACGACCGGCACCCGGATGGGCCTGCAGGATGGCCCACTCTTCTTCGCTCGGCCTGCCGTCCTTATTCAAAATCTCGCTGGGCACTTCGAGTTTGCCCATGTCGTGTAGGAGGGCACCCCAACGCAGCTTGCCCCGGTCGGCGTCGGGCAATTCCAGTTCTTCAGCGATTAGATCGCAATAGGCCTGAACCCGCTCAGCGTGGCCCCGGGTCATCCGGTCGTGATCGCTCAGGGCAGTCACGAGCGAAAGCAGTTTCTCGCTGTTGGTTACCTCATCGTCGATCGTGTCCGATTCCCGGGCCTGCTGCAGCCGTTTCAACGCAGAACGGCTATTGGTCGCCCGCAGTGCCGCTTTGAAGCGACTAGGCGCCTCGTCAGGGAAAACCAGCGAAATGCGGAACAGGGTCGCCACCGGCAACAGGCGCGACAAGAGACGGTCAACCCAGATCAGGTACAAGTTAGCGGCGCAGAACACGCCGATCCACCAAGCCCACGGATTAATGCCCAGCTTCCAAGCCGGGTAGTAACGGGCGACGGCAAACGAGAGGACAAACGCGCTCACCGCGGGGGCGAGCAACACAAACAACCGGATCGCCATAGCGAATCGCGGTTGAGGTTTCCACTCGGTTTGATCCGTAGTTTGGGTCGGACCCTTCATGTGCGAGTAATCGACACGTTCGACGACCTACTGGAGCGTCATCGATGACGTTCTGCCACTCCAGGAAGCTTTCACCCGATTCGACCTACCGCCAGAACAACCGCTCTGGGTAGGGCACTCCACTTCGCCTGGGCCGGAAGAACCAGTTACTCCGAAAGTTGCAGCAGTAACGCCTGCAACATCAACGGCTCGTTGGGGTTGCGGATCAGGTTTTCCGCTGTGGTTTGAATAGCCCGTAGCGCTGACTCGGCCGACGAGTCGGGGCCGGCAACCAAACGATCCCGGTACACACCGGCCAACAAACCGAGACCGAACCGAAGCTCATCGGTTCGCAGTCGCCGTACCTCTCGTTTGTGGCGAGCCACCAGTTCCGTTCGCCCGGAGCCACGTTCACCCAACTGCTCGACCCTCTCTTCGAGCTCTTCCAGCTGTGTCGCCTGACGAGCCTCCAACGGGCCCTGGGCGGCATCCATACCGTCACGAAGTTGATCAACCAGCGTGCAGACCTTGAAACCAGTGCCGTCCAAGACATCGGGGACCGAGCGCCACAGCTCCGCCCGGTCGGCCAACGCATCGTCGGTAGCCAACAGTCGAGCCCGGTCCAGGTCACCGGCCGCTGCGGCCGCAGCCATCTTGGCCCGCTTCGGTTCGGCGCCGCCGGCGAATAAGGCGGCTTCCAGTTCAGACTGTGACACCGGACCGAAGTCAACCGGCACGCAACGACTGGCGATAGTGACAATTTCTGGTGGGACCTCATCGGCCAACAGAACAAACACCGTGGACGGAGGCGGCTCCTCCACCACCTTCAGCAGTTTGCCGATGGCGGCCTCTTCGATGGCGTCGACTCCGCTAACCACAATCACCTTGCGGTTACCTTCGACCGGTGTTCGCAATCCAGCCTTAATGATGGCGTCGGCCTCGGAGACTCGCAGCGCCGCACCCTCGGGTTCGAAGATCGTCAGGTCCGGATGTTTAGCTTCGACAGCGAGCCGGACGGCGCGTTCCCGAGCCGACCCCTCCTCGGCCGCGTTGCCAAGAAGCAGACCGGCGAAACCGAGCGCGCCACGATAAGTTCCCGTGCCTCGCCTACCGAGCAGCATGTAGGCGTGAACCGGGTTCTCGGACGCCTTGGTCAGCCGGGCTACTGCCTCAGGCTGGCCGATCACGTCAGCAAACGGGTTGAGCGACTGCAAGTCGGTAGCGTTGCCAGTGTCGGTCATCGACGTCCTAAGAGTTCGGATTCAGAGTTTCGGATTCAGAGTCTCGGTTTCAGAGTCTCGGTTTCAGGGCCGACCACAATCTGGTCTCGACCTCGTCGACCGTGCCTGTCCCGTCGACGACCATCCACCGGTCCGGTTCGCCTTCGGCCATTTCAACGAACGCGTCGGCCACCCTGGTGTGGAACGCCTCGCCTGCGGACTCGATGCGGTCAAGTGAACGATCGAGACGCTGAGCGGAAACGGTGCCGGGAACAGTCAACAAAACAACGACATCGGGCCTGCGTCCATCGATCGCCCAGTCGTTCAATGTGGCGATGGCCTCAATGCCGAGCTGGCGGCCCGCACCCTGGTACGCCATCGACGAGTAGAGCGAACGGTCGGAAACCACGTGACGTCCGGCTGCCAACGTTGGGAGCACCACCTCTTCAAGGTGCTGGGCTCGGTCGGCGGCCATCATCAACGCTTCCGCTCTCGACCCGAGAGCGACATCGTCGGTGTTCAACAACAGCTCACGAAGGCGCCCACCCAAGGCGGTGCCACCGGGCTCACGGGTCAGCAAAGCGCCGAGGCGCTCAGACAAGAGACGGGCCTGCGTTGTCTTGCCCGACCCTTCTCCCCCTTCGAAGGCTATGTAACGTGCCATGCTATGTAACTCGCCATGCCGAGTAACGCGCCATGTCTAGCAACGTGCCGTGCCTAGTCGGAGGCTGCCGGCTTCTTCGGCGCCGACTTCTTCGTTGACTTTTTGGCTGACTTCTTCGTCGCCTTCTTGGCAGTCGACTTTTTGGCTGCCTTCTTCTTGGTCGCCTTCTTCTTCGGCGCTCCCCCGTCGGCTTCGATTCGCCTACGACGGATGGCCAGCAACTCTGAGGCCCGAGTGATGTCGATGCGGTCAACCGAGTCGGCAACCGTCAACGACGCGTTGACTTCACCGTCGGTGACGTACTCGCCGAAGCGGCCGGACTTCACTACTACCGAAAGGTCAG
>CALJMD010000053.1 GCA_937981915.1 uncultured Acidimicrobiales bacterium | reverse complement strand
GCTTCATACGAGTCCACGGCCGTTGTCTTGGTATCACCGGTGTCAGCCGATCCGACCGACACCGTAACCAGCGGGGCGGAGGTCGACGTCGAAACCGAACTTCGGCTGGTCACCTCCAATACCGTGATCAACCGAGCATCGGAATCGCTGGCGACAGCATCAATCGCTATGTCACCGGGCCAGTTGACAGACAGCGTCACCGCGTCCAGTCCCAAAGACTCCCGCATTATCGACATCGACTTCAGTGCCGGAACCCCGGAGCTGGCACAGGCCGGTGCAAATGCCATGGCCGACAGCTACATCGCTTACCGCTCGGAGTTGGCTGAGGAAGCGACCCGCTCGGCCAAGGACGCACTTGAGCAGCAAGTGTCCACCCTCAAAGCGGAGTTGGCAGTGGTGGAAAACGCCATGGCAGCTGCTGAAGAAGGAAGCGATGCCTTCATCACCGCTGCGATCGAGCAGTCGGCCATCAGCCGGGATCTCGACACTCAACAGGCCGCCCTCGGAAATCTCAACACGATCTCGTCAAACGTCGGCCAGGTAATCGATCCGGCCCAGGTACCTTCAGCACCGAGTGGACTGGGCACCGTCCCCATCGTGGTCGGAGCCCTCATCGGTGGATTGGTGCTCGGTTGTCTCGCCGCCTTTGCCCTATCAGCCGTTCGAGCGAGCCGCGCTGCAGCCCCGGCTGAGATGAACGTCCGCCGCGTCGAACCCTCGGTAGACGAACGGCTCAGCTCCGGTCGCCCGGTGACAACGGAATCATCGGAGTCAGTGCCGACCGCAGCGTCCCCGAAGAGACGCCGGATACCCGAGGCACTCCTCCCCAAGGTAAAACCGGTAGAAGAAGTCACACCGGCAGCAGATGACACTCCGGCCAGCTCTGCCGACGGCTCGCTTGCCGAGTCGGAAACCCCCAACAGGCGCGTCGCCGGGCGTCGAATTCGACGGCCCAAGGCCTCAGTCCCCGAGGCGCTGAGGGTAAAACGTTCCCCGGCAGCGGTCGAGCCCCCGCAGGCCGAGATGTCGGCGCTCGTCACCGACCAACCGGTGGAAGCTGACAATCTCGTCGACACCGACGAAGTCCCGACCATCACCGCCGAGACCCCGGAAGACCGCGCCGTGGGATTCGACGACAACTCCGGGTTCAACCAGGCCGATGACTTCGACAACGCGTCGATCACAGCCCCGGTGGCGGCCGCGCTTGCCATCGAGGAACCGTCACCCCAGCCGATGACACAACCGGCACCCGAGCCAATAGCTCCAGCCCATCTCGACCTGTCAACGCCGCCAGTTCCGCTCTCAAGCAACGAACCAGTTGCCTTCGAGCCACCTCTACCCGAACCGTTGGAACCAGTGCTCACCCAAGAGCCCGCGCCAATCGAACCGGCGCTCACCCAAGAGCCCGCGCCATTTGAACCGGCACCCCAGCCAACGCCTGCGCCAATCGAACCAGCGCTCACCCAAGAGCCAGCGCCATTGGAACCGGCGCCCCAGCCAACGCCTGCACCAATCGAGGCGATCCGGCCAACCCACCCGGCCGAATTTGACCACGCCATAGGGCAACAGCAGTTCACCGAGCCGGGAATCGACGACCTGCAGTCGTCGGCGCCCGCTCGCCCTGCGCCGGTGGAACAGCCGCAATCAGCCCACCCCCTGCTGTTGCCGAATCAACCTCTCCCGCAGGACTTCGAACCCGTCGAGTCGAGCTCCGCTCAAGTGGAGCCGGCTCTTGACCAGGTTCCACCACCTTTGCCCGCTGATGTTCCCGAACTGCCTCCGCAACCGCAGTTCATGGCACCGCAGGCAGACGAACCGTTGACAGCAGCCACCGAATCGTCTCAAGCCACCGAGCCAGTCTCACCGACAGCCCCACAGCCTTCGCCCAATCTGCAACCGGCACCACCTCGTGAACAGGTCCAGCCCGCCCCAGAACCGGCAAGCCCAGCACCAAGCCCGTCGCTTGAGCCGCAACCGCAATTGCAGCCGAATGTCCCCTCACAAGAACAGGCGAACGTCTCGGCACCACACGTCACCGGCGGCGAACCCGTACCCGTCGACAATGCCGTCGCT
Organism: uncultured Acidimicrobiales bacterium; assembly: GCA_937981915.1. Taxonomy (GTDB): domain Bacteria; phylum Actinomycetota; class Acidimicrobiia; order Acidimicrobiales; family SZUA-35; genus JAHELU01. Next base: position 7,099 of record CALJMD010000053.1, on the reverse strand, counting down.
GTCGACGAGTCACAGCATCTCGGTGATCTGTTGTTCGACGACGACGATCCGACACTGCCGCCGACATCGGTCGCAGCGCCGGCAGCAAATCCGGCTACGTTGCCGTCGACGAACGTCGGCACGACGATGACTATCGACGATGCGTTGGGCCCCGACATCGGCGTCCCCGCTCAGCCTTCAACCCCTCAGGCCCAGACCCGTCGAAGTGACCTTGACGACATGGTCGCCAACCCCGACTTCACAAAGCTTCAGTCCACCCTTCGGCGGCTCGGCCAACAAGGTCTGGTCAGCGCGTTTGCTATCGGCGAATCAGGTCAAGAAGGGTCACTTGCCGTTGGCCTCGGGTTGGCCGAGGATCTTAAAGACAGCGGAGCCAAAGTGCTGGTCGTCGACATGATGATCGAGGCCCCAACTCTGCACCACCTCGTGGGTATCCCCGGCGAGCCCGGTCTCACTGATGTATTGGCCAGCAGGGCATCACTGGCCGACGCTATTAACGAGCCGTCCGATCTTGGCGGGATCAAGGCTCTGCCGGTCGGCGGCCTGGCGGCTGATCCGGTAGCGAACCTTGCGTTACTGAATCAAGCCAACCTGACCGACTTCCTCGCTCAGGCATCGGGGCTGGTGCATGCCGTTGTCTTGCTCGGTGGCGGCATCGACGAGGCAGCCCGCCACGATGATGCTCTAGCCGCAGTGGGCGGCCTGATCGTCGGCACCGATGAACCGGCTGGTTTTCCTCTCAACGAGCAACTGACATATCGCTTGTCCCAGTTGTCAACTCCGGTCCTTGGCCTCATCTCCATCAACGACGCTCTGTCGTCGGCCGGCGGTCAAGGTGAGCTCAACGATCAGTCGGCTGCACCACTAGACACCCAGTCGAACGCTCACTGAGCGGGCGAGCTTCTTCCACCGTGACCTCTCTGGCCACACCCGCTGATTCGCTTCGTCACCGGACCGTCGACGAAACGTCTCTGCCCGCGACCGAGGCGTTAACCAGCGGCGATGGCCGACTGTTCGTTTTCATGATCGGCGGCTATCCCCTGGCCTGGGCCCTCGGGTTCGCTCCCGTGATCTGGGTCGGATGCGCGTTGATGATGGCTCTTTGGTTGATGCGCAACCGCCCGATCCAGGTCCCACCGGGAACGATTCTGTACGCCCTGTTTCTTATTGTGGTGGGCGCGTCGATCGTTCAGATCGGTTCGTTCGGCAAGATGGCCGTCTGGTTCTTGCGAGCCTCATGGTACGTGTCCGGATTCATCGCCTGGCTGTATCTCATTCGACAGACCGACCCCGCAGCACGGGTCAAGATCATTCGTTCGTTCATTGTGTTGTGGGCAGCCACCGTGCTCGGAGGCTACGCCGCCATTTTTGTTCCCGAGCTGGCGTGGAAGACACCGCTGTCGGCGGTGCTGCCAGGCATCATCGCCTCCCAGGAGTTCGTTTCCGATCTGATCAATCCTCGGGTTGCCGAAATTCAAGTCTTCCCATGGACCGGGGTTGTCCTCAACCGCCCGGCTGCGCCCTACGCGTATACCAACGGTTGGGGTTCCTCGATGGCGCTCTTGACCCCGTTTGTCATCGGAGCGCTCCAGGAACCAAGGCTTGGTATTGCCCGATGGAAGACCTCACTCATGTTGGTGGTGGCGATCGTGCCGTTCTATGTGGCCCTCAACCGCGGGGCCTGGCTCACGCTGGGCCTGGGCTTGGTCTACGGGATCGTCAGGTACTCGGTCGTCAATCGCAAGATCCTCCCGATCCTGATCATGGTCAGCCTGGGCTTTGTCGGCACGGTCGGGGCCCTGTCGACCGGGGTTTTGAACACCGCTATCGAACAGCTTGAGACTCGCAGTGAAGACTCAAACGAAACAAGAGGAAACCTGTACGTCGAGACCATCCAGCACACCGCCGAATCGCCGTTGGTCGGATTCGGGTCGACGAGAACCAACCCGTCCAACCCTGCCGGACCGCCACTTGGCACCCACGGACAGCTGTGGGCAGTCATGTTCGCCCACGGCTATTTGGGGCTGATCCTGTACGCCGGCTTCTTCATCTTCGGCTTCGTGCGAGCCAGAGGGCGAAGTCCGGTGGCCAACTGGGCCCGAGTCACGTTGTTTATCGGCCTCTTGCAGATGCCGATCTACGGACATCTTCCCGTCCAGCTTTTCATCATGATCGCGGCGGTCGCCATATCGGCCTGGCCAAGCGACGCTCTCGAACCTCTGCCCGAGTTCGACTCCGAGTTCGACTCAAGACAGATACCGGTGACCACGTGACAGCTACAGCGGAAGTCTCCGATCAACAACAGTCCGGGTCCGACCAGGTTCGCCAGGCCGCCCGCGGGTCAGCGCTAAACATCGTTGGCGCGCTGGTCGCGGCGGTGGTCAGTTTCGCCACCGTCGGCATTATCACCAACAACTACGGACAGGTCGGTGCCGGACTGTTCTTCTCCGCCACCGCCATCTTTACCTTGGCCGCCAACGGCGCCAGGCTGGGGTCCGAGTCCGGGTTGACCTACTTCGTGTCGCGGCTTCGAGCCGGAGGCGAAGCCGGGGCGCTACCCAGACTGATCCGACACGCCGTCGGATCGACCGTGGTTGTCTCGACTCTTCTGGCCATCGTCGGGTTCGTCTCCGCCCCCAACCTGGCCGCCATGTTGACCTCCGACGCTGAAAACAGCGGAGCCATGACAACCATGGTCCGAGCACTAGCCATCGGGATCCCGGCGTTCGCCGCCAGCCAAGCGTTGTCGGGGGCCTCACGTGGATTTGGCACAATGCGACCGTCGGTTATGGCCGGCCAGATCGTCCGGCCGCTTTCCCAACTGGCCCTTGTGCTAGTCGCTGCCTTTGTGGTGTCGGCCGGGCTGGAAGGGGTTGCCGTCGCCTGGAGCACCGCAGCGTACATGGCTCTCATCCCGATCCTGGTTTGGATGGTGCTTCGCCTGCGTCGACGACAGAGCGGACCCTCCGAACTGAGCCTGATGGGCTACTGGCGTTTCACCGGGCCGAGAGCCGTAACCGACATGGTCTCCTCCACCCTGGAGCGCCTCGACGTTCTGCTCGTCGCCTATTTCCTAACCGAGGCCGACGCCGGGCTTTACGGCGCATCGGCTCGCCTCATCCTGGTCGGTCAGATGATGATGTTCGCCACGTCACAGTCCATGGCTCCTCACCTGAGCGCCAACTTCCTCACCGGCCGTCTCGATGAGGCTAAGCAGGTACTGCACACCGTTTCAGGGTGGAACGTGACCCTGCTGTGGCCGGCTTTCATTGGTTTGGCCTTCGGTGCCGGAACCGTTCTGCAGCTCTTCGGATCGGAGTTCGTCGAAGGTTCCTCCATCGTGGTGCTGTTGTGTATCGCTTTGATCATCATCATCGGTCTTGGGGTTGGCGACACGCTGCTGCTGATGACCGGTGACAGCTTGGCCTCGCTGATCAACCACATCGCCGCGCTGGTCATCATGGTGTCTACGTCGGCTCTGCTGTTGCCCAAGGTCGGCGTCATCGGCGCGGCGTGGGCCTGGGCCCTGTCCCGCATCGTTATTCGAGGACTGGCCGTACTGCGGGTCTGGCAAACCAGCCGAATTCACGCTTTCGGCAGGCCGGTGGTCATCGCCGGCTGCATCGCCCTGGCTGCCTACGTTCCCACCGGATTCGCCATGCACACACTCGTCGGCAACGGGGTGATAGCCATTGCCCTGCACGCCATGACGGGACTGGCCATTCAGGCCGCACTGGTCTTCCGATTTCGCGATGACCTGGACATGGATCAGCTCCAGAACACACTCCGACGGCGACCGGCCAAGGCAGCCGCGGTTGAACAGTCGACAACCCCCGACCCATCAGAACAAACGCAGAAGCTCCGATTCGGAGTCGAGGAAACAAACCAATGACAGCCACCACCGGACCGATCAAATCGAACTCCTCCGATGCCAGCGCCGAAACCAAGGAACGACGTCGCCCAGTGACGGCGTCGGCCGCCGACACAAACAGTGATGCCGCCCGGGCAAACGACGAGACACCATTGGCGTGGCTCTCCTCCATTTTGTGGCCCGCCGGTGACGCCGAACTCAAACCGGCGGACCAGGTCAGCGACGCCGAACACCACGAACAAACGTGGTGGGCATCGCCTTCAGCCGAGGCAGCAGAAATCCTCATACCGGCCGAACTGGCCAGTGCCCAAACCGCGGTCCGCCGCTACCACGACGGATTCTCGCTCAAGAAGCGGGCCAGAAGCTGGGCTGCCGAAGCAACAATGCACGTGCCCGGACTAGCCGATCGAATGCTGGGCTCGAACCTCGTCGCCGTGGACGGTCCACGCAGCGACCGAACCCTTGACCTTCTGGAGCAACTGAGTGAGCTCCTGAACGAACCCGGTCTTCGGGCAGCGATAACGCTCGCTCGCCCCAAGTCCAACCGCAAACCGGTGTTGCAGCTGATAGCCCGCGACGGCACCGAACGCGGCTGGGCCAAGATCGGCTGGACCAACTGGACAGCCTCGCTCATCGGCAACGAAGCCGACTGGCTGTCCAAAGACTCGGTGGCCCCGCTCATCAAGCCAGTGCTCCTGCACGACCTTGAACTGTGCGGACACCGAGTGGTCGTGACGAGTGGAGTCATGGGAAGCAGACGCCCTCGTCGCGGCACCTCCGATTCGCCCAACATCGAGCTCGTTGCCGCCATCGCGGCGATGGGAACGTCCACGACGTCCCCGGTAACCGGAACCCCCTGGTGGGGGTCGGTTACCGACGTGCTCACTTCAGCCGAACCGGCCGAAGCAACCGCTATCCAAGCCACAGTGGAACACGTCGCAGACCGACTTGTCGCCATCGGGGCGTGGCACGGGGACCTGACACCGTGGAACATCATTACCGCTCAGGGACGTGACGGTGGCGGCCTTCAAGTCATCGACTGGGAATTCGCTGCCGACGGTGTGCCTCTCGGCTTCGACATTTGTCACTTCCACACTCAGGTTGGAGCCGAACTTCGCGGCATGGACCCCGACGAGGCGCTCGACTACAGCGCCCGCCGTTCACCTCAAGACCTGGCCGCCCTCGGCGTCGACCCCGACAATCAGATCGCCACCTGGCAGCTGTACCTGGTCGAGTTGATTCGCCGCACTCTGGCGCTGCGCCAAGCCGGTTTCGGCACCGAAAACGTTCATCAGGGAAGGGCCGCCGTGCGGCGCCTCACCAGAATTCATCAAGCCGACCACCGGATCAGCCGAAACTAGAGCCAGCGACAAACAGAGCACGGCTCGAGTGGGCCGGTGTTCAACCCACGGAGAGTAGACGGAGAACAACATGTCAACCCGGGTAGGTACCAGCATCGTCCACCATGAGGTGTTCAACCGGTCAGGTTTGAAACAGATCAAGGAGGGGGCCAAGTGGTGCCAACAGCAGGCGGCCGTCGCCACATGGGAGAAGCGGGTTGTTCCCGACCTCGTGTTGGCCGGCGTTCAGCGCAGCGGCACCACCGCGCTGTTCGAGGCCTTGTACCGGTTGCCCAACGTCGAGCGACCTCGTCGCGGCAAGGGTTCCCACTACTTCTCCTACAACTACTTCCGAGGATGGGAATGGTTCCAAGCCCAGTTCCCCACCCAGATGTGGGCCAAAACCGTCGAGCTGAGACACGGTCAGCCAATGTTCTGCTTCGACGCCTGCCCCTACTATCTGTTCCATCCCTTTGCGGTGGAACGAATGGCACAAGCGCTACCTGACGCCAAAATCATGGTCATGTTGCGGGACCCGGTCCGCCGAGCCGAATCCCATTTCCACCATTCGGTGAGCCACGGGCACGAAGACCTGGCCTTCACCGACGCGCTGGCGGCCGAGACCGAGCGCATGGCCGGTGAAGACGAAAAGATGCAACAGGACTGGTCCTACTGGAGCCACAGTCACGAGCATCATTCCTACGTCTCCAAAGGAATGTACGCCGAGCAGCTCGAACGCCTCTTCTCGTTTTATCCACGGGAGCAGGTGATGGTCATCCAGTCAGAGGCCTTCTACCGCGAGCCGAATCGCATCTTGGAGGAGGTCACCTCGTGGGTCGGACTGCAACCCGTGAGCCTCGATCAGGAAGACGACCGTAACGGCCACAGCTACAAGAAAATGGACTCCGAGATGCGATCACAGCTGATCGAGATCTACCAGGAACCCAACGAGCGACTGTACGAACTGTTGGGCGAACGCTACGACTGGCTCGACTAACAGCCGGGCGCTCGCCCGGCAGTACGCTAGCCGGAGGCAACGATCCGATCGTTGCGCACAACGTGACCTTCAGCCCGCAACAGCCGGGCATGCTTCTTCGCATCGTGAGGAAGCAGCCTGCCCGAGGCGGCCACCACTCGCCACCACGGTAAGCCTTCGCTCTGCCGCAGCAGATTTCCGACCGCTCGAGCTGCCCCGGGGAACCCGGCTTCGGTCGCCACTTCGCCGTAGGTCAACACATCACCCGGTTCGGTTGCCTCCAACACGGCGATCACGGCCTCGGTGAAATCGGGCTGGTTGCTCACCGCGTCACCCGACTATGTCGCCTGGTTCTGGTCGGCCCACCAGGCGTCGAGCCTGGCTCTAACCTCATCGTCAGCTAGGACTCCCTCAGCCCGCTTCACTTCCAGAAGATAGGTCAAAGCCTTGCCGACCATCGGCCCACCGGTGATTCCCAGATGGTCCATGACTGCCTTGCCGTCAAGTTGCGGACGTTCAGCAGCGGCACGATCCTGACGGGCCAACTCAATGATGCGAACTTCGAATTCGTCCATCAAGCCTTGAAGACGGCGAGCTTTGGCCTTGTTTCGAGTGGTGCAGTCGCAGCGAATCAGCTCGTTGAGGTCGCCAAGCAAATGCCCGGCATCTCGGGCATAACGGCGTACGGCTGAATCCGACCAACCATCGGCGTACCCCTTGAACCGGCCGGACATTCTCACCAGCTGGCTGACATCGGAAACGAAGTCCTTGTCGTAGCCCATTTCCCGCAGACGACGCTTGGTCATCTTGGCCCCGACAGCCTCATGATGACGGAAGGTCACACCGTCATCATCGATGTTTCGGGTTCTCGGCTTGCCGATGTCGTGAAACAATGCCGCCATGCGAATCTTC
>CALJMD010000052.1 GCA_937981915.1 uncultured Acidimicrobiales bacterium | reverse complement strand
TGAGCTGCAGTGCTACCGCCCTCAGAACGTGTCGGTGAAAGACGGATCGCTGGTGCTGACTGCCAAGAAGGAAAAGTACACCTGCCCCAACGGTTCCGTGCGAGAAGCGACGTCCGGCATGGTTCGAGGAGCCGTCGACTTCGAGTACGGCCAGCGAATCGAGTTTCGGGTCAAGGTAAACCCGGCTGACGAAAACGATCAGCGAGGTCTATGGCCTGCCCTGTGGGCCTCAAGCTGGAACGGCGGCGGATGGCCGACTGGCGGCGAGTTCGATTGGCTCGAATACGTTGGCACGACACCGACTCGGGCCAACCACGCCATTCACTACGCCGACACCACTGGCAAGCACCGTCACGTCTCCAAGGCCATCGAACTGGACGAGAAGTTCTCCGACAACTGGCACACCATTGGCTTTGATTGGACCGACGAGTTGGTGTGGTACCTGGACGGTGAAGAAGTCCAGCGTCTTGACCCGGACGCCATCGGCGCAAAGGGCAGCCCCTTCGGCCCCAACGCTCGCTCGGTGACACAGATCAAGCTCAACTTCGCTCTGGGCGGCAACTGGCCCGGCCCGCTCGGACCGACCACGCTCGATGCGGAGGGAAACACCAACTTCGCAATCGACTACGTGCGGATCTACGACCTGTAGAGGCTTCACCCCTGATAGTCACTCACTAGTCACTCGGTACTCACTGTGTGATCATGTCATAATCGCTCCCTGGCTCAGAACCTTCAACGGTTTCGAGTCAGGGAGCAAGCGCGTCCTCAAGGTGATGTTGGATGATGTCCAAGTCGACCTCGTTCAAGATGTTGGAGTACGCCATCCACGACGCAAGCGCACCAAGGTCTGCTATGTGGGGTGGAAGGTAATCCGGAGCGTCGATTAGGCCTTCTTCGGCCAGCTCAGTGATGGTCCCCAACTCTCGAATCGACAACTTGCCCACGAACAGCCACGGGATGCGGTCAAGTAAACCTCTGCGAACAGCCAGGCGGATTAGGTTGTACACCTCCAAGAACCCTCTGCTGTATACCAGATCCTTGGTGAACGGTTGGCCGTTGGGGGTGCTACCGCGGTACACCCTGACAGCTGACGCCCAGGCGTCATCGGCAGTGAGGCCCTCGCTCTGCAACCACCGGTAAACGTCGAGGAACGTCGCACCCTCCTCCGCCATCGTGATGGCCTGCATTCGTCTGGTGACTCGACGAAGTCGATCCGGAGTGGAGGACAACGTGGTGATTTCGGTGAAAACCGCCAACCCTTCCTGGGTAACCGTGGTCGAGGGCACGCCTTTGCCGAGGAAGGTGCAGATCGGCTGACGCCTACCGTTCAGGCTGGTGGCAACGTGCACCCAACCTTCGTGGACTTCGAGTATTCGAAGGTCACGTTCGGTGAAACGAGCGTCTTCGCGCAACTTGATGTAGTCGCTGCCGGCCGCAGCGTCAGCCACGATGCCGTCGTCCACTTTTACTGTTATCTCGTCGTCGGCACCGAACATTCCGCGTAGCCGGTCGGCGAGGATGACAAGCGACTGCTCAGCGTTGAACTCCTCCGCTTGAGGAGGTTCCCATTCCCCCTGTGCGATGTTGGCCAATGCCTCGCTCATGATGTCGCCCAGGCTCGACAGCGTCGGACCTCCCGGGTACACCGGGTCGCCGGCTCGGCCGTACAGCTCACCGGAGATCCGACCGAAGTCGGCGGTACCCCTCGCCGAAACCATGTCGAGGACCAGTCGGTACTCGGCGATTCGGGATCGTAGAAGTTCAGCGCACGGGTGACTGCCCAATTTGGTTTCGACTCGCCCGTCGAGGCCGCGAAGAGCCGCATCACAGTCCGAGACATCAAACTTCAGCGGCCGATGGTCCAAATAGAACGATTGATCCACCGCCGGTTGACGCTTGGCGCCATCGCTCAGAAAACGCTCCTTGACATCCTCAGTCCAGGAGACGGAATTGAGAATCCGAATTGGTCGCTGGATGTCGACAAGCTCATCCGACAGTGCCCGTACGGTTTCGCCAACGTTCACAGTGGCGGAGTCTAGCGCCACGGCAGAAACCCCAACAGCAGCACAGCGGCTGGCCCTATGCTTCAGCCAATGAGCGACCGCACCACCCTCGCCGCCTTCGACCTTGACGGCACGTTGTTCGACAACTCCGCCCAGCTTTCCTCAACCACTGTCGAGGTACTTGCACAGTTGAGTCGACCCAACCGTCACTTTGTCGCCGCGACGGGACGGAGTCACCGTTCTGCCGCACCGAGACTGGCGGCGACCGACGTCATCCGATGGGCGGTCTGCGACAACGGCGCCGTCCTCTTCGACCTCGTCGAGGACTCGGTGGTGGAAAGCCACCCGTTGGATCGCGACCAGGTGGGTGAGGTCCTCAGCTCGTTGAGACGATCTCTTCCCGGCGTTGCCTGGGCGTGGGAGAGCCTCGCTGAGGGCTTCTTCTGGACCGACACTTTTGCCACCATGTCGACGCTGCCCAAGGCGAAGTGGCAACCCATTGACGACACCGTCGAACTGCCGGCCGACATGTTGAAGTTGTATGTGGCCCACCCGGACTTCGACCAACAACAGCTGGCCGCTCAGATCTCGACTCTGGCCCCAAACAACCTAAGTATCACTACCTCCGGTGCTGAGTTTCTGGAGGCGACCGCACCAGCAGTAACAAAGGCCTGGATGCTCGAACGACTCAGCAACCAACTTGGGGTCGAACCTGTCAACGCCATCGCCTTCGGAGACAATCTGAACGATCTGGAGATGCTGCGGTGGGCCGGTATCGGTTACGCCATGGCCAATGCTCATCCGCTGGCGATCGAGGCGGCTGACGAGGTCACACCCCTCCCCCACGATGACCATGGCGTGGCCGATGTGCTTCTGTCGGTCTTCGGCGGTGGCTGACTGTCCCGTGACGGAATCAAGAAAGCCCCGGCCGCTGGGCCGGGGCTTTCTCTGTCCGTCAGGGGAGGATCGGACGACCGTCTCCGGATGACTGCTAGTTGAGTACGCTCGGCAACCACAGAGCGGTTGCTGGAACGAGGATCACCAACGCCAACCCAATTAGCTGTAGCCCCATAAATTGGAACATGCCGGCGTAAATGTCTTTCAGGTCCCAATGCGGCGCCACTCCCTTTAAGAAGTAGGCCGACAACGCCACCGGAGGTGAGAGCCACGCAGTCTGCAGCGTGACGGCGACCAAAATGCTGAACCAGACCAGGTCGATCCCGAGTTCGGTCACGACCGGCAACAAGATGGGGACGAAGATCAACACGATCGGTACCCACTCCAGTGGCCAGCCCAGTACAAAGATGAAGATCAGAATCAGGATCAACATGATCACCGGGGACAGGCTCAGCGCCACCAGCGCGTCGGCGACAAAGTTGGCGCTACCGAGCCGGGAGAACACCGCTCCGAAGAAGTTCGATGCGACGATCAGAATCATGATCATTGAGCCGGTTTCAAGGGTGGCGACAAGTGCACGATCAAGTTTCTTGATCCCGAACTTTCCACTAACCAATGCCAACACCATGGCACCAAGGGCGCCCATGGCCGAGGCCTCGGTCGGTGTAGCCCAGCCCCACAGAATCGAACCCAGCGTGGCAATAATTAGCACCATGGGAGGGATGATTCCGAGAGCGATCTCGCGAACGATTTCGCCGACGTTCTCCGCCCGGTCTTCTTCAGCCAGGGGTGGGCCCAACTCGGGCTTGAGGAACGTTCGGATCAACGCATACCCGGTGTAGAGCCCGCTGAGCACGAATCCGGGGATGATTGCCGCTGCAAACAAGTCAAGGACCTTGACACCGACGACCGGGGCCATGACCACCAACATGATGGACGGTGGGATCAAGATTCCCAGCGTTCCGCCGGCCGTGATTGCGCCGGCTGCCAACCTGGTGTCGTAACCGCTGCGGGTCATCGACGGAATTGCCATTAAGCCAATCAGTGTCACCGATGCACCGACAATGCCGGTCGCCGCCGCAAACACCGTGGCGGCAGCGATGACAGCGAGGTACAGCGAGCCCTTCAGGTTGGCTAACGCCAACTGAAGGGCACGAAACAGCCGGTCCATCAGCCCCGCTTGTTCGAGCACGTAGCCCATTAACAAGAACAGGGGAACTGCAGCCAGGGTCACATCAGTCATGACCTCGTACGTCTTGTTGGTGAACAAGTTGAACGCCGTCGAGCCAAAGCCAATGAAGCCGAAGGCAAAACTCATCACCATCAGCGTCTGAGCGATTGGGAAACCAATAACGATGGCACCGAACAGACAGGCCAGCATGATGATGCCAAGCCATTCCGGCGCGATACCGACGTCTATCTGGGCCAGCATGAACGTAGTAAGGGTTGCAATCACTGCCACTCCCCCGATCGGACAGTGCGAATCGATTTCACCAATTCAGAAATCGACTGCAGCAGCCACAGGAACAAACCAACAGCCAGCGTGACCTTCAACACCCACAGGGGCAGGCCGGACGTGCTGGTAATGACTTTCTCGCGGATCTGGAACGAAGCCCAGCCCTTTTCGGTCGCAATCCACAATGCCAACGCCAGCGCCGGGATGAACATCAACCCGTAGACGATGGCATCGGTGAGCGCCTGGCGCTTAGCCGACCAATTTCGATAGACGAAGTCAGTACGGATATGACCGCTTCGCTTCAGCGTGAACGCTGCACCAATGACAAAGTGAATCGAGTACAGAAAGTAGGCCATGTCGTTGGCCCATGAAATCGAATCGCTGAACAACTGCCGGGAAAAAACGTCGGCGGCCAGAACCAGCATGAGTGCCAGTCCCAGCCATGCGACGACTCGCCCGGTCCCTTCCGAGACGGCGTTGATCCAATCAACGCCGCCTCGGTCGGTATTCCAGGGTTCATCAATTTCAGTGTCTGTGACGTCGATCTCTACGCCGTATTCGGCTGCGATCTGCGTCTCAAGATCACTCACTGGGGTCTGCGCCCACCTTCTCCGGGAAGTAGGTCTCACCGATGGTCTGATAGAGCTCGGTGATAGTCAGACGGTATGGCATAACCCGCTCGGCGTAAGCCTGCTGTGAGGCACGCACCTCGGCGAAGAACGGATCGGTCTCCTCCAGCTCGGCGGCAACCTCGTTCCAAGCTTCGGCGAAGGCGTCGTAGAACTCCGGTGGAGTGTTCCAGATGTTGATGTCCTGCTCCTGCAGCGCAGTAACAGCGTCGGCGTTGGAAGTGATTGACAGGTTCTCGCAGTCGACGATGGCGGCCTGAGCGGCAACCCGGATGATCTCCTGGAGATCGGCGGGAAGACCCTCGAACCAGTCGACGTTGAACAGCATCTCACCGATGTCGGTGGACTGGTGCAGACCCTGCAGGTAGTAATTGTCCCAAACGTCCTGGAAGCCCAAGGCGGTGTCGTCGGACGGTGAAATCCACTCGGCGCCTTCGATCAGGCCGCTGTTGGCAGCGGGGATGATTTCGGAACCGGGCATGGCAATTGCTTCCATGCCTACCTTGTTGAACGAGTCACCGGGAAGGCCGGGAGGTGACCGGAAGGGGATGCCCTGCAGGTCCTCGAGGCTAGTGATCTTCTCGCCGAACCAACCGAAGGGATCTGGACCCATGGGACATACCGGCAGCGGCATGACGTTTACGCCGATTTCTTCCTGGTAGAGACGGGTGTACAGCTCAAGGCCGCCACCGTCGTACATCCAGGCAAGAGAGGTGTTCTGGTCCATACCGGTGGAGCCCACCGGTGGGTTGGAGAACAATGCAGCGGCAGCGTTCTTGCCGTTCCAGTAGTTGGACCAGGCAAAGCCAACCGGAATGACGTCGTCATTCACGGCGTCCAGGATCTCCAGGGCGCCAACAACGCCACCGGAGGGTACGACGGTGGCGTCAAGGCGACCGTTGGACATCACGCTAATGCGCTCGCCGAAGTCTTCGATGACGGCGTGGTAGACCGAGGTGGCGGGCACGCCGGTCTGAATGGTGAACTCGATGGCTTCGTCCTGAGTCAGCTCAACTGTCTCTTCGCCGTCAGAGTCGTCCGATGCTTCGGCCTCGTCTTCGGCGTCTTCAGAGCCGGCATCCTCTTCGGCGACGTCTTCGGTGGCCGATTCATCAATGGCATCACCGGTGCAGGCGGCGGCGATCATGGCCAGCGCCAGCAAACCGGCAAGAAGGGCGAGCCAACGGCGCGGCTCACCTGCTTGTAGATCTTCAGTCTTCATTGCTACTCCCTAGTCTGTCTGGGCTACCAGACGCTTAGCCGCTCGGAACCTCCGATAGCGACACACGTAGATCGCAAAGGCATGCAGGGAGAGTTTCCCCCTCTTCACCAGGCGTTAGACCCCCTAACGATTCCGTGATGACCCGATACTACATTTGTGCTCAAGGTCACGTCAACGTTGACTGAATGAAAATGCCCAACGTTGTGGGCCCAGCGACCTGGTCAGACCAACAACTCAATCGGATGCTTCGGTTTGGAACCGCCAAAACGAGCGGCCTGCGACCGGCACGAATAGCCGGTAGCCACCACAACTGTCTCAACAGCCTGCGGTTCGAACTCGCCCGCCCATGCTGTGTCCCATACGGCGCGGGACAGTTCTTGGTTGGCTCGCTCGTGGCCGAAGATTCCCGCCATCCCGCAACACCCAACAGGTCCAGCGTCAACCTCGTAGCCGGCGGCAACAAGGGCGACGCTCCACTCCTCCAACCACGATGAATAGCTGGCCTGCTCGGTGCAATGACCGAGAAGTCGAACATGGGTGGCAGAAGATTGTCTGGGCAGTCGGTCGGCCCGTTCCGCCACCACCGACGCCAAACCGACGACGGTGTCAGACGGATACGCCAGCACGAAGTTCGGGTACTCGTTGTGATGCAACAGTGAGGTAGCAGGCTCGATGACAACCGCCCTCGAACCTGCAGCCTCGATGTTTCGAAGCAACTTTGCTTGGCGCCTGGCAGCCTTCCGGAACGCGTCTCGTCGACCCTTGACGTGATCGAACTTTCCAGACGGAACAAACTCAGCGAGAGCGATCTCGTAGCCAAGCCCGGTCAACACGTTGCAGGCAGCCGCCAGCACACCGGGATCCAGAACGGCACTGAACACATCGGGCACCACCACAAGATCCGGCTGCGTCGATGCCGAGCGGTCGAACGTCGCAATGTCGAGCTCGCTCGATGCGGGTAATGGAGGCAGGTCAACCAACCCGAGCAATCGAGCCGCCGGACCAAGGCCAAGATTGGCAACCGGAGCAGCTCGGGTCGCCAAGGCCGCTCCCCGCTCAAACTGGGAGAGCGCCAAGTGGGCCAACGGTCGACGCCTCGTCGTGAAGTACTCCTCCAAGAATCGAGACTTCAACTCAGGAATATCCACCTCTACCGGACAACGCCCGGTGCAAGCGGAACAAGACAGACACTGGCTGAGGTTGTCGGCCACCGATTCCTCAAGAAGGGCTTGTTCATCCGCCGGCTGCTTCGGTGAATGGTCGGCGGCCAGCCAATAGCGGATCAAATCAGCCCGCCCTTTGGGTGACAGCGCCGGGTCGCGTGTCGCCTTGTACGACGGGCACATCACCTCGTTCTCGTGATGATGATGGCACACGCCGTTTCCATTGCAGGCGTACGCATCACCGTAGGTGCGGCGGATTTCGACGGGAACTCCCCGGTTGGCTTGGCCACGGAGTGGCACATCGTCCAACGCCAGGACCGCCCGGGTTGACTCGATCGGCCGGTAGAGCTTTCCGGGGTTACACAGGTCATCGGGGTCGAAGGCCGATTTCACCTGCCGCATCACGCTAATGACCTCTGGCTCCAAGAAGTCTTCCACCACTGCGCTGCGTAGTCCGCGCCCGTGCTCACCCCAGAGCAGTCCCCCGTGATGGCGTACGGCTTCGACCACCTCGGCAGTGACCGTCGAAACCAACTGCTCGTGTTTCGGATCGGTCGTGTCCAGGGCGGGGCGAACGTGCACGCACCCGACATCGGCGTGGCCGAACATGGCGTAGGTCAGCCCGTGGCGATCGAGGATGGAACGAAAGTCTGCGATGAAGGCCTGCATTGAGGCCACCGGAACTGCGCAGTCCTCGACGAACGCGGTGGGACGAGCCGACCGCTCCGGAGCCCCAATCTCCACCTTCGCCAGTAGGCCCACGGCATCGGCTCGGACTCGCCACGCGGCCGCCTGCTGCGCCGGATCATCGACAACGACCGCTGTTTGTGACCGACCGGTTCGGGCCAGGCAGTCCTGCGCCTCAGACATGTCTATGCCGCCAGACGAACTCTCGGTCGCGCCCGAGGACGCAAACTCGAGGAGAAGCACCGACTTGGCGTCGTTTGGGGCAACGGCCCCCAACGCGGGCCATGCCGGTGACCGCTTTCCCGCCTCAAGTGTCTGTTCGTCAAAGGTTTCGATGGCGGTCGGCCCGGTGACCCGAAGCTCGACCGCGTCGGCCAAGGCATCGTCAAACGAGTTGTACCAGGCAGCAATCATCTGCTTAACGGCGGGCACCGGTTCCAACCTCAGCGTGGCCGACACCACGACGCCCAGCGTCCCCTCGGAGCCGATGACCAAGGGAACAGGATCGATCAGACCGTCACGGCGCATCCGATCGATGCCGTACCCGCTGAAGCCTCGGGCCAACTCCGGCAACTGAAAGTCGGTGTCCTCGTCGACGTCAATGGCCAGCAACGACTCCCAGACGCGGCCCGCCGCCCCGCCTTCACCGGCTCGTCGAGCCGCTTCGTCCAATGAAACCGGTTCAGCCCTAAACAACGAACCGTCAGCCAACAGCAGATCAACCGACTGCACATGCCGGTTGGTTCGCCCGTAGACCATGGAACCTTTGCCGGCGGCGTCAGTGGCAATCATCCCGCCGACCGTGGCTCGGCTGACGGTCGATGCGTGCGGCGCCCAGAACAGGCCGTGGGGGGCCAGTTCTCGATTCAGTTCGTCGGCGACGACGCCGGGCTCAACCAAGGCCAGACGATTGGCCGCATCCACTTCGACAATTCGACACAACTTCCGCTTGGTGTCGATCATGATTCCGTCGGTCAGGCTTTGGCCGTTCGTGCCGGTGCCGCCTCCCCTGGCAACCACCGGTCGGGGGCGGGTCGAGCGATGGTTGGCCGACAGCAGGTCGACCAGTTCAGCGGTTGTGGAGGGAACGGCAACGGCCAGCGGCATCCGCTGGTAGATCGAGTTGTCGGTGGCGTAGACGGCTCGGGTTGCTTCGTCGCCGAACAAGAAGTCGAGTCGTGAGAGTTCTGCGGAAACGTTAAGCATGTGATGTCGTCGATCTTTCTTCGGTCCGCGGTTGCCATCGTCGTGTTTCGACGCCGAACGAACGTCGATGACTGGCGAAGCGCTACGTTGTCACCTACGTTGTGCCAAGTCGGCAGCCACTTCAACGTACATCCAGAATCTACATCGACGAATCCCCCAGACGCCACGGGGACCCTTGGGAGGCAAACCAATGCAGTGCCAACACTACGAACTCGGATTGGAAGGCGCGGACAGTGCCTTCAGCATTGACGCCTCCAGCGTGACCTTTGGAGCCGGAGCCTTGGCCGAGGCCGGGGACGTAGCGAAGAGTCTCGGTATGACAAGGGTGGCGGTAATGACCGACGCCGAGCTGGCCAAGACCGAACACGTTGCCATGGTGCTGAAGTCACTTTCCGATGCCGGTATCGACATCGCGCTGTACGACACGGTTCGAGTTGAACCCACCGATCAGTCGTTCATCGAAGCGACTGAATTTGCCGTTAACGCCAACGTTGACGGTTTCATCTCCGTCGGCGGCGGTTCGGTCATGGACACCGCCAAAGCCGCCAATCTTTACTCGACCTATCCGGCTGACTTTCTGGCCTACGTGAATGCACCGATCGGCCAGGGCAAACCGGTTCCCGGGCCGCTCAAACCGCATATTGCCTGCCCGACCACGTCAGGTACCGGGTCAGAATGCACCGGCATCGCTGTGTTCGACCTGCTGGAGATGAAGGCCAAGACCGGCATTGCCTCCAAAATGATCCGACCCAACAAAGCCTTGATCGACCCCGACTGCACCTTGACGCTTCCGGCCAATGTCGTCGCCGCCAGCGGGTTCGACGTGCTCAGCCATGCGCTGGAGTCCTACACGGCTCGCCCCTACACCAAGCGCCCGGCTGCGGCTGCACCTTCGTTGCGCCCCTCCAGCCAGGGTGCCAATCCTTGGAGTGACCTCGGGTGTGCCGAAGCGCTTCGGCTTCTCGGGCTATATCTCGAACGTGGAGTAGCCGACGCCAACGACATCGAAGCCCGCCATCAGCTGATGTGGGCCTCGACGTTGGCCGGGATCGCCTTTGGCAACGCAGGCTGCCACGCTCCCCACGGCATGTCGTATTCGGTATCGGGCCTGTGCCGTGATTTCCAGCCCGCCGGTTACCCCGATGAGGCACCGCTCGTTCCCCACGGCATGTCGGTGATCGTCAACTCACCGTCAGTCTTCCGGACTACCGCCGGTGAATCACCCGAGCGCCATCTCGACGGAGCCCGCTGGCTTGGCGCCGACACGAACGACGTCGGACCAAATGAAGCAGGCGGTGTTCTTGCCGATCAGATCATCGACCTGATGAAACAGACCGACATGCCGAACGGTCTCAGTGGCGTCGGCTACGGCCAAGACGACGTCGGCGATCTTGTCGCCGGGTCGATCAAGCAACGACGGCTCCTTGACAACGCTCCGATCGAGATACAGGAAGAGCAGCTAACCGCTCTGTACGAGGGAGCTATTTCGTACTGGTAACCTGCCGGCCTGAACGACGGCGCTGGTCACCGGTCCAACAAGCACGCAGCCTCAGCAACCAACTGCGGCCGTAGTGCAGTCGACGGAGATCCGCTTCGATACCAACATCAGCTGACTCTCAGTCCGCTTGCGGCCATTCGAGCGACTGACAGCCTCGAGAGTCACGTAGTAGTCGGTCGCACGAGCGTCGACCACAACGACGTGCTCGGTCGGTAGATCACGGGTGGCGAACTCAACCACATCCACCTGTACCCCACCTTCGCCACCACGACCGTCGTCAGCAATGATCTCGACCAACGACAACCTCCACTCTTTGACCTTGGCGGTCCGGCCGGACGGTTCGTCGATCACGGAAACGATTTCAACGCCATCACCGACCCGATCAACCTGGATGGCCAGTGTCGCACCCACCTCGCTCGGCGGCGGAGCGGCAGCTCC
Source organism: uncultured Acidimicrobiales bacterium (assembly GCA_937981915.1). Taxonomy (GTDB): domain Bacteria; phylum Actinomycetota; class Acidimicrobiia; order Acidimicrobiales; family SZUA-35; genus JAHELU01. Next base: position 5,408 of record CALJMD010000052.1, on the reverse strand, counting down.
AGGCGAGACCAGTCCCAAGACGACGCCAACCGCCACCACCATGCTCACAAGGAGTCGCCGCGGCCGGATTGGTGTTCTGTTGCTGTCGGTGTCAAGACTGCCTGTGTACTGACCACTGTTCATGAGGTGCTCCCAGATTGTCGCCCTGGACCCAAGGTAGGTTGCGGGCCCACCCCCAAACCAGGGTCCCCGGTCGGGTCCCCTATAGGCAACCGTTCGTCCGGCCCGACTACCCTGACGGCCACATGGTCGAAACAAATTCACCCGTCGACGTCGATCACTACCTGCGCCGAATTGCCTACACCGGCCCGACAACTACCGATCTCGCCACCCTTGAAGGCCTGCAGCGAGCGCACATGACCGCTGCCGCCTTTGAGAATCTCGATGTATTCCACCACAAGCCAGTAACCACCGAACTGTCCCGATCGCTGGCAAAGGTGGTCGAGGGTGGACGAGGCGGCTGGTGTTTCGAATTGAACGGCGCGTTCGCCGCCCTGTTGGAAGCGCTCGGATTTCGTGTCGCCCGGCTGGGGGCAGCCGTACTGCTGGCCGGGCCGAACAAAACCGTGGACCATCTCACCCTTGAAGTGCAGCTTGATCAGCCCTACCTGGTCGATGTCGGTTTTGGCGACAGCTTCATCCGACCTTTGGCCTTGAACGACCGATCGATCCAAGACGGTGGGGCAGGCCGCTTTCAATTCATCGACAGCCCCGAGGGGCTAACGATGGCCGTCATCGACGACGATGACCTTCCGGTCCCCCAGTACCGGTTTCGACGGGTCAATCTAGAATTGTCCGACTTCGACGCTGCTTCCGAACGCCTCCAAAACGACCGAACGCTGCATTGGAGTCAGAAACCGTTTGCCACCCGCCTGCTGGACGGTGGCCCTGATCGGGTCACCCTGCTGAGCGACCGATTAAAGATCCAGCGCTCGGGATCAGTGGAGGAAACCCCTGTCGCCCCGGCCGAATGGAATGCAACGCTGGCGGAATGGTTTCACATGGACAGCCCCGAATCGGAAAATCCGAGACCAACCACCAAGGAGTCCCCCATCAAATGACATCGGTAAAGATTGCGACCTGGAGTGAAGTTCTCGACCGCGAGCCGACTGGAGCTCAAGTGGCCGGCGTCGATCTGGTCATCGTCCGCTGGGACGACAATCACTCGGTAATGTACGGCCGATGCCTACACCGCGGCGCACTGATGGCTGACGGCCATGTCTCGGGCGACGACCTCATTTGCGGTCTCCACGGCTGGGACTATCGAATGAGTACGGGCATCTCGGCTTACAACAACAGTGAACGACTGCACCGTTTTGCGTCGTGGGTGGAAGACGACGCGCTGCTTGTCGATGAACAAGAAGTCCTGGCCTGGGTCAAGGACAACCCGCAGCCGTATGATCGCGCCGCGTACCAGGGGCAATATCAAGATCCCCACGGGACGGACGACGAGCCGCACGTAGGCATGATCCGACGACTCGCCTCTGAAGGACTGGCGACGTTGGGCCACCACGGTCCAGTTGGCGCCATGGGAGTGTCCCGTCAAGAACTGCCGTCGTGGGACGACATCCAGTTGGTGACCGCCCAGTTGGCCAAACGGCCTCTGCTGGACGAAGACCCGGTGTCAACCGGCGTAGCGATCGGCCCCAACGCAGCCAAGCCGCTTCAGCTCGACATCCCGATGTTCGTGTCCGACATGAGTTTCGGGGCACTCTCTGAAGAGGCAAAGGTGGCGCTGAGTCGCGGCGCCGAGCTGGCGGGTACCGGCATTTGTTCCGGTGAAGGCGGGATGCTCCCGGAAGAGAAGGCCGAGAATTCCCGCTACTTCTACGAGCTCGCCTCGGGCAAGTTCGGTTGGTCGATCGAGAACGTACGCGACGTGCAAGCTTTTCACTTCAAGTTCGGGCAGGGGGCCAAGACCGGGACCGGTGGACATTTACCGGGACAAAAAGTGGTGGGCAAGATCGCCGACGTCCGAGGGCTGGAAGAGGGCCAAGACGCCATTTCACCTCCCACCTTCCCTGATCTGACGTCCATCGAGGACTACCGGGTGGTGGCCGAAGAGGTTCGGGCCGCGTCCGGAGGAATTCCCATCGGGGCGAAACTCTCCGCTCAACACGTCGAAGCCGACTTGGATGCAGCGTTGGCCATCGGTGTCGACTACGTCATTCTCGACGGCCGAGGCGGAGGAACCGGCGCGGCGCCCACCATGTTCCGAGATCACATTTCGGTTCCCACCATCCCTGCGCTGGCCCGTGCAAGGCGCCACCTCGACGCAGTAGGGGCCGAGGGCGTGACGCTGGTGGCCACCGGCGGGCTGCGCACCCACATGGACATCGTCAAGGCGTTGGCATTGGGTGCCGACGCTGTCGCCATGTCCAACTCACCGATGCAGGCCATTGGTTGTATCGGGATGAGGGCGTGCAACACCGACAACTGCCCGGTCGGCATCGCCACCCAAAAGAAGGACCTACGAGCCCGGCTGCTCGTTGACGATGCCGCTCAACGTTTGGCCCGCTTCTTCGAGGCCACAACCGAACTGATGCAAGTGATGGCGCGGGCATGTGGCCACGACTCACTTGCCTCCTTCTCTGCGAACGACCTGACAACGTTTGACCGGGAAATGGCCGCGCTCACCGGGATCAGCTACGGCGGGGTGATCGCACCGAGCTAATCCACCGACTCCGGTTCGAGTCAGGCTCCCAGGTTTGAGATCTTCTCCCAGAGGTCGGTTTCAACGTCGACGCTGGTGGCCGGTTCCTTCGTCGATCCGGGCAGCCGGGCCTCCGGCTGGTCGGCCAATTCTGCTTGAAGAACAGCGACGATGCCGTCAAGATTGTCGCGCCCATAAGTGTCAGGATCGATGACCAGATAGAACTGCCCAAGATCGTGCGGCGGACCTTCCGGGGCTTTTAGTGCCGGCACATTCACGCTGGGGTTCGAGCCGGTCAGACCGGCGGCCAGGACCTCCACCAACAGCCCAATGCCGAACCCCTTGTAGCCGGCGGCTGACGCCAACGAACCCCCGACCGCTGCCTGAGGATCGGTGGTAGGAGTTCCTTCGGCGTCAACAGCCCAACCGAGCGGAATGTCATCGCCAGCGGCGGCCGCTTTGGTAATAGTTCCGAGAGCCACCGCGCTGGTGGCAAAGTCGAACTGGAAGGCCACGTCTCCGGCGTTGCCCGGCACGGCCATAGCGAAGGGGTTTGTCCCAAGGACCGGCCGAAGGCCGCCCGGAGCGGCGACTCGAGGCGAGGCATTGGTTGCGCCGATGGCTAACAGGCCAGCCTTGGCGAACTGCTCGGTGAAGTAGCCGAGCGACGTACAGGTGTGAGTGTGAGCCACGGCGAATCCGCATACCCCGTTGGTCCGAGCCGAGTCGCAGGCCTTGGCGAACCCGGCGTCGAACGCCACCTGGGCAAATCCCATGTGGCCGTCCACGACGACTGAGCCGGGGCGGGGCTGTGTCACCGTTGGTGTTGCTCGACCGTCTACACGTCCAGTAACGAGCTGGGTGCAGTAGCTCTCAACGTAGTAGAGGCCACAGATCTTGTTGCCGACACTTTCAGCCACCCCGACGGCTTTGGCCACTGCCGCGGCCGCACCGTCATCGGCGCCATGAGCCACGAGGGCGCGGTGCGTGGTCTGTTCGATCTCGCCAATTGGCACGTTCGTCATCGACATGGCCGAAGACTACCGCCAGATGGGCGTTGAACGGAGACCTAGGAGGCGAGGAGGCTTTCGAGACGCTCGGTCAGTCCGGCCTCACCCATGGCTCCCTGGATGGTTTCCGTGGTTCCGTCGTCGTTGATGAAGACAAAGGCAGGTTGGCTTTGAATGCCGTAACTTTCCCAAACTGAGCCGTCTTCGTCAACGGTGTGCTGGAATCCACCGACACCCCGCTCGGCGATGAACAGACCGATGGGTTCAAGGTCGTCTCGACCGGCCATGCCAATGAAGTTGACCTGATCGCCGTATTGTTCGTGCACCGCTGCGACCGCAGGGGCTTCTCGGATGCAAGTCGGTCACCACGGAGCCCAGAACCACAGGACGGTATCTTGGCCCTCCAGCGAACCGAAGTCGATCTGACCTCCGTCGGCGGTTGTCAGGATAGGCCCAGAGGCTGTTTCGGCCCCGCCGTCTTCCTCCATCGCCGGCTCGGCGGCCTCTTCGTCTTCGGCCACGACAGCTTCTTCGACGTCGTCAACCATTGCTTCGTCGACATCAGTATCGACATCGCCGTCAGCCTCGACCGCGTCTGATCCGGCAGCCTCGTCAGCCACGACGACCGCGTCATCGGAAGAAGACCCGCAAGCAGCGGCGATAAGGCTGACTACGGCGAGGAGGGCAATCGTCAGCCATCGGCGTGTCATCGTGGCGGAAAACATGTTCTTGAGTATACGAAAGACGCACGACGGGACTGGCGCGGCCCACCGGAGTTTCGCTTAAGTTAATGATCTGACAGAGACCTGGTGTTACAGCAGGGCCACGTCACTGCGGATGGCCACCAACGATGGACCGTCGTGGTCAAGGGCCGACCGAAGCGCTCCGGCGAGATGTTGTGGCTCATCGACACGGTGAGCGTCGACGCCGAACAACTCGGCCATGGCGGCAAAGTCAGGGTTGTGAAGGCTGGTCTGCCAAACATCGACGTCGGCTGAACGTTGTTCCTTACTGATTTTGCCCAACTCCTGGTTGTCCAGCAGAACATGGGTGACGTTCATGTTGTACTTCGAGACCGTACTGAGCTCCATGGCGTATTGACCGAATCCGCCGTCTCCCGAGACCGAGACCACTTGTCGGGTGTCGCCGACGGCGGCCCACGCTCCCATCGACGCTGGAAAGCCAAAGCCGATCGATCCCAAATAGCCCGACATGAGCACGGTTTGATTGGCCACCTCGAAGTAGCGCCCAAAGCTGTATGTGTTGTTGCCAACGTCAACGCACAGCACGGCGTCGGGGTCAACGGCGTCTCCGAGCGCCTCGAATATGGCGGCTGCCGACAGTCCCCCACTTTGATCATCGCTTCGACGATTGGCTTTCTCTTCCCGCCAGATCGCCCACCGCTCCGCAACTTCCGGCCGACGATCGCCACAGGCACCGTCGGGGACGGCCGCCCGCAGCAAATCGGCGGTCACCGCGGCGTTGCCGTGCACCGGGAGTTCCACCGAATGAAAGCGACCAAGTGCCATTGCGTCGTCATCGACTTGAATGATCGGCTTGTAGTCGCTGATCCCCGTGTGATTAGAGAACGAAGCGCCGAAGACCACTAGTAGGTCACTCTCGTTCATAAACCAGCTGGCAATCGGCGTGCCGCTTCGGCCCAGAACCCCGCATCCCAGCGGATGGGTGTCGCTGATCTGCCCTTTGGCTTTGAACGTGGTGGCGACAGGAGCGCCAACGTGTTC
>CALJMD010000051.1 GCA_937981915.1 uncultured Acidimicrobiales bacterium | reverse complement strand
GCACCTGGCCAAGCGCTTCGGGTAGCGGCGATGTCAACGTGTGCTCCGAACGAAGTGTCGATCACTCCGATGTCTGGGAGGCCATAGGCGCCAGCGTCGTCAGCCCAGTCGAATGCCGCGCTGCCTTCCGCCAATGTCATCACAATCCGAAGGCAACCGGGAGTGACGAAGCCGCTTTCCAAACCAGCGACGTGGAACTCGCCATCGCTGGTAGCCGGCGTCAATTCGATAGCTCCGCTGCAGGGCACAACTTCGTTGCTTCCGACAGCGATTCCGTCGGCCAACGGCAGCACGAGGGCACCGCTCAACCATCCGGTCGGTTGTTCGAACGGATTGTCGAATCCGTCGAACGCCACTGGGTTCATGAGTGACATCTCGACCCAGGTCTGGCCGCCGACGTCTTCGGTTTGCCCGGTGGCCTTCAAGCCTCGATAGCCGGGAGGCAGCTTGGCTACCAACGCCCCATCGACGCCGGGTTCGAGTCGCACGTTGAGGAACGGATCTGCGGTGTCGGCCGCCACCCGTTCGGTGTTGACTCGGAAGCGGTCGCCGTTGCTTACCTCTCCGATTGAGGCGTCCTCGGTGGACTCCGATGTGGAGCCGTCGCTGTCAGCGCCGTCAGTGCTGTCAGTGTCTTCCGTCGATTCGTCGGACCCCGAGGCTTCGTCGCTGTCAGCCTGGGCCCCATCACCGTCGGTGTCGGCGGGTTCGGAGGCGACACCGTCGTCCTCGACACCGTCCTGGGTATCGGCTTCCTCGGCTTCGGCGGCCACGTTGACAGCCGGGTCCTCGTCTTGAAGCTGCCACAGGCCAATCGACCCGGCAGCCACCGCGGCCACTGCGGCGAAGGCCATGGCGGGTACTAGTGGCCGTCGTCGCGGTCCGCCATTGAAGTTCGGGGTTCGGTTCTTGTGAGGTCCGCCGTCGGTTGGGATCATCGTTGCTCTCCGGTTCAAATCGTTGAAGGCCTCTCGAATCGTGTTGTCCGTTGAGGCGTTGATGTTCGCGCTGTCGTGCATGTCGCTTGCGTCACTGTTCATGACGATGAAGCCTCCAATCGTTCGGCCAGCGCCGTCCGGCCCCGGTGCAGATGGACCCGTGCTGTTGATTCGCTGCAATCCAAGATTGCGGCAATGTCGGCCACCGGTAGATCTTCCAGGTAGTGCAAGGCCACTGCGGCACGCTGGTTGCCCGGTAGTTGGGCCACTGCCGCCCACACATGGTCGAACTCCGATGCTGTCGGAGTCACCTGGGGAGGCTCAAGAAGTCGCAGCCGAGCCCGTAGCTCTGCTCCAGCCCGTTTGCGGGCCGACAGCGCCTGGTTGATCGTGACCCGGCGAAGCCATGCCCCCGGGTTTTCGTAGCGGCCGACTTGGTCCCATTTGCGGTACGCCTTGACCAGTGCGTCCTGAGCGATGTCTTCGGCCAGTTGCGGTCGACCGCTCACGGCCGAAGCCAACGCGGTCATGGCCGGCAGCTCACGACGGTAAAAGTCGTCGTAGCTCAAAGCGAAGACACCTATCAGCGGTGCATCCGGGATCGGAGTTGATCCCGGCTGGTTTGCCGGTGGCCCGTTCATGGTGCCGATTGTTGCATACACACCCCTCACACGAAGTTGAAGGGTGAAACGTTTACCTGATTTCGAAAAAAGTCTCGAGGTAGCGCCGCCGGGCTACAACCAGGGCGCTTCGCCGAACGATGTCAGCGTCGTGTGGCCTGAACCTGAGACTTTCAGCCGGGAAATAGCGGTGTTCTCAACGTGGAGTGAGAGCGCCAGGTCGGGGGCGCCGAGCAGCTGCGCTACAGCGTGCATGATCACCCCGCCGTGGCAGACCACGGCAACGGTTCGACCCCGGTGGGCGTTTACGACGGCGTCGATGCCAACGCGGACCCGGCTGGTGAAGTCAGGTGAGGTGAAACCGGCCAGGATTTCGTCCAACTGGGTTTGTGTCATCTCGCCCGGAGGGATCACCCGATAGCTGGTCTCGTTGGCGTCGAACTCTCGCAGTCGCTCGTCATAGGCGATGTCCAACCCGAGCGCGGTGGCCAACGGGGCGGCGGTTTCGGCCGCCCGCTTCATCGGGCTGGCCACGATGGCGTCGATCGGGTGAACGGCTTGTTGCTCGGTCAGGTAGGCGGCCATTCCGTCGGCCTGCTTGCGCCCGAGTGGGCTCAGCGCCGGGTCGGCACCGGACTCGTCATAGTCGATGGTTTCCGCTTCGCCGTGGCGGATGAGAAGAAGATCCATTGGGCAGCGCTCCTGTTGGCTGTGGGTGTCGCTAGCTGCGTTGGAAGCGGCCGGGTTCGACTTCGGTGGCTTCGCCCCGGTCCAGCATGCGTGCGACGTGGAGTTCGGCGGTCCGGTGCTCGACGGAGTTGGCGAACGTGTGCTCCACATGCGGACGGTACACGAAACGGTTGATCATCATCTCTTCGAGCGTGTGAGGTTCGGCTAGAAACTCGAGCATGGCCTGATGGCGTCGCTCGATCACGGCGTGAAATCCGTCGAGCATTTCCAGGAAGGTCTCTCGGCCTTCGATGATGCCTTTGTGGTGATAGGTGACGTACCAGTCGGCTTCGATGTCTCGAACTTTGTGGAGGCTTTCGTCGAATTGGTCAAGGTCGGACCAGGCGTCACCGTAGTAGGGGCCGAAACCGGTCAAGTCGATGTCGGACAGGTAGAAGACGTTGCCGATCTTGAGCCCGCTGTGGCCCTTAGTGTGACCGGGAAGATGTATGGCTTCAACGTGCACGCCACCGCCGAGGTCAAACACATGACCGTCGCTGAAACCCTGGGCATCAGGCCGAGCGGTGTAATGGAACTCTTCCATCACCTCTAGGCCAAAGTCGTGACGCGGTTGGCCTTCGAGGCCGTACACGTCCATCAACCCGTCAAGAGACTGGGCGGCCGGAAGATCGTCGTGGTGAATGTGAATGCGGGAGTCGGCGAACAAGCCGTTCCCTGCCAGATGATCTTCGTGCCCGTGGGAGTTGACCACTGCGTCAACGTCGACCGGGGCGCCGCCTCGCTCCACCACGGTGACCGACGGGTCGATCAACAGGGTCTCGGCGCTGCCCTGTATCAGACAGGCGTTTCCGGCCGGGTATCTGCCGCTGTCGGCGCCCATCAACACGCTGACCGAAGGAGTCAGCTGAATCTGGTCGTCACCCCATGAAACCGCTTGATCCGTATTCACCTAACCAGGTCACCATTCGCTAGAGTCTCGGTTACTGTCTCACCGGATCGCCCGGCGGCGACATCGACACTACCTCTATTCGGGCCTTATGCAGAATTCACGCGACGAACTGATTTGGCACGAAGTTCCCCGCCTTCGCCGACCCCTACTCTTGGTGGCGTTCGAAGGTTTGTTTGATGCAGCGGAGGCGGCGACGTCGGCATTGCAGTGGATCTGCAAGCGGACCGACTCCGATGAAGTAGCCATGATCGACCCGGAAGAGTTCTACAACTTCCAAGAAGCTCGGCCGATGGTCAACATCGACACCGACGGTCGCCGAAACATCGAATGGCCCACCATCGAAATCCACAGCGCCAAGACCGAGGCCACCCGCGACCTGGTTGTCATGACCGGCGTCGAACCTCAGCTTCGATGGTCGGCTCTTGCCGATCACACGGTTGAGGTCGCCCGGCGCACCGGGTGCGAAATGGTGGTTACCGTCGGTGCGTTTGTGGGAATGGTTCCTCATACTCGACCGTTCTCGGTGACCGGTTCTGCCGCCCACCCACAGCTTGTTCGGCGTTTGAACCTGTCCAAGCCCGCCTACCAGGGGCCTACCGGGGCGATCGGCGTCATCATTGAGCGAATGGAGCGGGCCAACATTCCCGCCATCTCACTTCGGGTTGAGGTGCCGCACTATGTTCCCGGTCCTCCCAACCCCAAAGCGACCAGGGCGTTGTTGCGTCGACTTCAACAGACCACCGGTGTACCCACCGGCTATGAGAGCCTGGATGGTCAGGTCACCGACTGGACCAACCGGGTTGATCAAGCGGTTCTGGCTGATGACGACAGCCGGGAGTATGTGGCCCGCCTTGAGCAGCAGGCCGACTCGAACGAGGAAATGCTGCCGTCGGGCGACGACCTGGCCGGTGAACTTGAGGCATTCCTGCGGGAGCTCGAAACCCCGGGCGACGGCGCAGACATAGACCTCCACGACGAAGAAGAATAAGGGCAGGCAACTGCTTTCACGCTGCCGGTTGAGTCGACTACTATTTACGTTTGTGAAGTAGCCACCTCGTCCTATCCGTTTCCGCCCGACTCTCGGGTGTTCGATGGAGTGATGTGTGGCTGCCCAAGATCGTGTTTCTCAGGATCCCGTTTCCCTTTCGCTGAAGGGTGTGACCGTCGACCGTGGCGGTCATCGTGTGCTCACCAACGTTGACCTGACGGTCGGCCATCAGGCCCGAATGGCCGTTGTGGGTGCCAACGGCGTCGGGAAGAGTACGCTGCTGGCGGTGATGGCCGGCCTATTGTCGCCGACCGAAGGCGACGTGGTCCTGCAGCCACCCGGCCGCACGGTCGGGCTATTGGATCAGGACCCACAGCGATCCACCATCGACACAGCACGGGACCTGATCGCCCATCGGACCGGAATAGCGACAGCGCAGAGCGAACTCGAATCAGCGTCGGCGGCACTGGCCACCGGCAACCCTGGCGTTGACGACCGCTACAGCGCAGCCCTGGCCCGGATGCAACAGCTCGGGGGGTTCGACCTGGAGGTCACGGTTGAACGCCTGGCAGCTGATGTCGGGTTGCCCGTTGATGTTCTTGATCGACCAACGGCCACACTGTCGGGCGGTCAGTTGACCCGTGTCGCCCTGATCGCCACGATGGCTTCACGGTTTGACATGGTGCTGTTGGATGAGCCGACCAACAATCTCGACGGCGACGGCCTGGAACGACTCGAACGGTGGATGAGCGACTTCCCCGGCCCGATCGTGTTCGTCTCGCACGACCGCCGGTTTCTCGAAGCAACTGCTCGATCGGTGGTGCTACTTGAAGACCATCGCGACGGTGTTGAAGTGTTCAACGGCGGCTGGGCCGACTACGAACAGCGTGTCGCCACTGCCCGGCGTCAGGCCGAACAACGGTTCAACGATTACACGGCGGAACGAGGGCGGCTGCAGCAGGCTGCGCAACGTAAACGAGAGTGGGCGGATCGCGGGACGAGTCGAGCCAAGAAGCGGCCGGCCGACAACGACCGCAACCGTCGCAGCTATGAGCTGAACTCGGCCGCCAACCAGGTTGGAGCGGCGAAGAAGATGTCCGACCGGTTGAACCGCCTGGAGAAGGTGGACAAACCGTGGCAGCCGTGGGAGCTGCGGCTGTCGATCGAAGAGTCGGACCGGGGTTCGAGCGAGGTTGCGGTACTGAACCAGGTGGTGGTCGAGCGGGGCCAGTTTCGACTGGGTCCGGTATCCGAAGTGATCACGGCGGGGGAGCGTCTGTGCATCGACGGGCCGAACGGTTCGGGCAAAACGACGTTGGTCGACGTGATCTTGGGCCGGCTGGCGCCAACGTCGGGAACGGCGGCCAGCGGCCCTTCGGTACGTTTCGGAGTGATCGGACAGGCTCGCCGCCGGTTCACGGCCGACGGTGCCCTGCTTGGCCAGTTCGCTGAGGCATCGGGCTTGGACGAGCCGGAGGCCCGATCGTTGCTAGCCAAATTCGGCGTCGACGCCGAAGCGTTGACGAGAGCGGTCGAAACCCTGTCACCGGGGCAGCGGACCCGAGCGGAGTTGGCGTTGTTCCAGGCGACCGGGGTCAACACCATCGTGCTCGACGAGCCGACCAATCACCTGGATATGCCGGCCATCGAGCAACTGGAACAGGCGCTGTCATCGTTCTCAGGGACGCTGATTGTGGTGACGCACGATCGTCGATTTCGTGAAGCGCTGGCCGTCACCCGAACCCTCAAGCTGAGCTGACGTTTACCAGTGCTCGGTCGGCCCGGCCTTTCTTTCGGCCGGGGAATAGCAGTGCCGCTGTCGGGGTTTCGTTGAGGTTGCCCAAAGGGCATCAAACGCACCTAGCCGCACTACTGCCGATCAGCCGCCGAAGCCCTGACCGTGGCCTGTTCCAAACAGGCGTCTGCCAGAGCGTTTTTCGGCGTGCCTGGAGGCGAGAAGGACTGAACACCATGAAGAGCATCAACCGTTTGTTGCACAGATTCGCCCCTATCGGACCGGTCATTCTCCGCGTTGTTCTTGGAGCTCTGTTCGTGCTGCACGGCATTGACAAGTTTTCGACCGGGCTGGCGAATGTGGAAGGATTCTTCGCCTCCAATGGTGTGCCGCTGCCGGGTTTGACGACGCCGCTCGTCGCAGTGGTTGAAATTGTGCTCGGGCTCGCCCTGATTCTTGGCCTGGCCACGAGAGTGGCTGCGCTCGGCTTGGCCGTGGTCATTGCCGGAGCGATCCTTTGGGTCAAGAACGACGCCATATTGGGCAGCGCCGAACTTGACCTGGCCTACCTGGCTGGTCTTCTCGCCCTGGTCTTCACCGGTCCCGGGTCGCTGTCGGTCGACAAACAGATCGGAGTGGAAACCGAACTCATCGATCTCCGCCAGGTGGAGTCGGTCAAACCTCAAACCACCGCATCGGTGTAAGGCAAGAGTCAGTCACCTAAGACATTAAGGGCTTGTTGTCGTAGCCAGTGGTCGGCCAAGACCAGCAGCATCATCGACTCGACCAGGGGGACGGCCCTCGGCAGAACACATGGATCGTGACGGCCTTTGGCGGCCAGCGTTGTTGGCTCGCCGGAGGTGGTCACGGTCTTTTGTTCTGAGGAGATAGTGGCGGTCGGCTTGAACGCTACCCGACACACGATCGAGGCGCCGTTGGAGATTCCGCCTTGTACGCCACCTGAATGATTGGTGGAGGTGATGGGGTGCGCCGCATCGGTGCCCGGTTCGAATGCGTCGTTGTGCTCGAGCCCGGTCATGGTGGTTCCGGCGAACCCGGAGCCTATTTCGAATCCTTTGGCGGCCGGAAGTGAGAGCATGGCCTTGGCCAGGTCGGCGTCGAGTTTGTCGAAGACGGGTTCGCCTAGGCCGGCCGGTACGCCGTGAGCGATCACGGTGACCACCCCGCCGAGCGAGTCGCCGTCTTTGCGGGCTTGGTCGATGGCGGTTGTCATTCGGGCTGCGGCGTCTGCATCGGGGCAGCGGGTGGGGTCGGCTTCGACGTCGGCTTCGGTCACGGTCTCCGGTTCAACGTCGGCCACGATGTCTCGTACCTGACTGACCCAGCCGACCACCGAGATTGGGGTTTGTCCTTTGTTTGGCCCGACGGTGAGAAGTTTGCGGGCGACCGCTCCGGCCGCTACTCGGCCGATGGTTTCTCGGGCCGAGGCCCGGCCGCCACCACGATGGTCGCGGTGTCCGTATTTGGCGGCGTAGGTGAAGTCGGCGTGGCTGGGTCGGTACAGGTCTTTCAGGTGGTCGTATGCCCCCGGTCGTTGGTCGCCGTTGGTGACCACCATGGCCAGCGGGGTTCCCGTGGTGTAGCCCTCGTAGAGCCCGGATAACACCTCGACGGTGTCGGACTCTTTGCGTTGGGTGACGAGGCGGCTCTGGCCGGGTCGGCGTCGATCGAGGTCGTGCTGCACCTCTTCGATGGTGAGTGGCAGCCGGGGCGGGCACCCGTCGACGACGACGCCTACTGCCCGTCCGTGGGATTCTCCGAAGGTGGAGAGCCGGAAGAGATTGCCGAAACTGCTGGTCACGCTGTAACGGTATCCGAAACGGTATCCGGCTCTGCGACAGGGGTGAGCGGGGGCGTCCGCTCACCCCTGTCGTCGGCACGCTGTGGGTGTGCCTAGCCGGCTGCTGTGGCGTAGGTGGGTTCCTCGTTGGACAGCAGCGGGAAAAGGAAGAAGAGGGCGGCGACGTCGAATACAAGAACCACTGCGCCTAGGGCGAGGGTGGTCGTGTCGTCGGTGGTAAGACCACCGAGAATGTCGCCGACTTCAATTGCCGCTCTTGTGGCCATCACGGCGAAGTAGGCGGCCGGTGTCTTGCGGGCGAAGGCGAATACGGCCAGTCCGGCGAACCCGGGAGCGGCGTTACGCATGGCCTCTGACCAGCCCTTAGCGTCGATATCGGGAATCGAGGCCACGATGGCGATGACACCTATCAAGACCGTGTAAATAACTACCCATTTGGGGACTCTGCCCATCTGACTCTCCCTGCTGTTCGGCAGCGGCATTTGCGCTACGGAACGTTGTTTACGATACAAAGTGTTGCTCAAAGTACATGGGGTCCGGCGGTCCGTCAAGTCCCCGGTTCCGCTACCGTTAAAGATGTGACCAACACCGACGGTTACGGCCCGGAACTGAACGCCCAACTGCGGGTGTGGATCGATCAGGATCTCTGCACCGGCGACGGGATCTGCACCGATCATGCGCCAGAGGTGTTTGTGATTCTCGAAGACGGAATCGCCTACTGCCGAGAAGGTGAAAAAACCTTCAACGATCCCGGCGGTGCAGCCGAACTGGCTGTTGCCCCCAGGAACCTAGAACAAGCCGTTATCGACGCTGCGGCCGAGTGCCCCGGCGAATGCATCTTCATCGAGTTCGCTGAACTGCCCCAGTTGGACGGTAAATCGGCTCCATCTATCGGCGCCGGCCGCGGCGCTAACAGATCGAGTGCGAACGCATCGACCGATAGGGCATCATGACCGATTCACCGGTCGGCTATCCGCCTGAGCGGAGCTCGGCGCTGGAACGAGACGTCGCCTCTGAGCCCGCCAGATCGGCTCCGTCGCCGTTCCGCGAAGACGGCGACCAGCTCTACAGCGATGCCGACCGTGCGCTGCATGAAGGCGGCGGCACCGGTGAATACGACACCACCTACTACGACCCCGCCGACGTCGAAAAAGAGATTCGCAGGCTTCGGCCCGACGATGCAGAGCGAACAAGCTGGGGTTACATCGCCACGCTGTGCGCCATCTTCGTCTTCCTGTCGGCCGCTGCATGGGCCTGCGACGACTCAGTGGAAGAAGTTCCCGAGCTCCAAGTCGAGGAAAGCGGCGAGGTGGTCGGTGTCAGCACTCCGGTTCGACTCTCCATTAACGTTCTCGGCGATATCGCCACGATCAGCGGATCGGTGCCCGACGAAGCGGCCAAGGCCGAAGTTCTGGCCGCGGCTGAGTCCGTCTACTCGGCCGAGAGTGTGATCGATCAGGTAACGATCGATCCGGGCACCGTCCTCGACGGTGGTTCAGTCACCGTTACCGGCCAAGCACTGCAAGACGACGAACGTCCATCCGGGCTGCGAGATGCGCTGGTCGATTCTCTTGATCTCGGTGACGGCGGCGTAGAGGTCGAACGATCCGAGTCTGCGCTCCTCCCGGCGGTAATTGAAGGCACGGTGCTTCCGGTGGACGGCGCGCCAGGTGCAGTGCTGGTGACGCTGAGCGGCGCCGTTCCCGACGAGGAGTCTCTCGGTGAACTGCGGGCAGCGGCCGAAGCAGTGTGGGGTGTCGATTCGGTTGATACCGCCGCAGTATCGGTCGGCGAACGGACCTGGGATCAAGCGCAGGTGCGTGTAACGGGAACTGTGTCCGCCGGGGATGCCCGCCACCTGGCCTTCCCCGAGCAGGTGTCCTCCCGCTTGGGTGCCGGAGTTATCGTCGATGTTTCCGGCATCGCGGTCGACGAGAACGCGGTCACACTCGAAGACGTTGAAGAGCAGATCACGGTGGCACTCGAAGCTCAGCCGATTCTGTTCGCTCCGGAGAGCGCAGACATCGACCCGGCGAGCGACGAGGTCGTTGCCGGCATCGTCACGCTGCTCAACACCGTGCCCGACGTATCGGTTGAGGTGGTCGGCCACACCGACGACGTCGGCCCTGACGACGAGAACCTGGCATTGTCCCAAAGTCGGGCTGAAGCCGTCGTGGCCCGCCTGATTGAACTTGGGGTCGCGGAGGCTCGGTTGAACGCCCGAGGTGAAGGCGAAACCCAGCCGTTGGTACCCAACGAGGATGACGAGTCACGGGCCAGCAACCGGCGGATCGAGTTCAACCTCATCCGCACCAACTAGCGATAGCGGGAACTGAACGCTCAGTCGGCTTCGAAGAGGTCCATCTGGTTGGCTGGCGTCACCGGCATCGGTAGTGGCGTCAGGTCGCCTACCAACTCGGATACGGCCGCGTGAAACGACCGGTTCAGTACCGGAGCGTCGATGTTGTCGGGGGTGTGAGCGAAGAAGTACGGCTCTAGCCCGTCGGCCAACCAGCCCGCTATCTTGTGGAGCCACTGGTCCCAATGGAAGACGTTGGCGTCGAGGTCGGTCTGGCCGATAAACCGAACCACCGGGGAGACACCGGTAGCCACCGGTCGGATGGGGAGCCTTGGCTTGTTGTCGAACGCCTCAACTTCGCCGGGCGTTCGTCGTGGACCTGCGAACAACGGGCGACTATCGAGCAGCACCCGATTGGCGCCATGGTCGGCCAGAGCATCGTTCAACAGGCGCTCGGCTGAGCCGCCAGGGAAGAAGTCCAGATTTCGTACCTCAACCGCCCATTGCCACTGCGGCGAAAGGCAGCTCAGGAAGTTGACCAGGGCGGCAAGGTCGCCTGCCGCGAACGACGGCGGTAGTTGGATGAGTAGCGGTCCGCAACGGTCCTGCAGTGGCTCAAGAGTGGAGAGAAACGATGTCAGGTCGTCTTCTGCGTTCCGCAGCTTTCGATCGTGAGTGATCAGTTTGGGGAGTTTGAAGCAGAACCGGAACTCCGGTGGAGCCTGTTCTCGCCAACGCTGTACGTTGGCGTCGGACGGGACGGCATAAAACGTGGTGTTGCCTTCCACCGCATTACACCACGACGCGTAATGGGCCAGCCCTTCTTTTGAGCCGGCTGGAAGAATACGGCCGGGCCACTGAGGATGCGACCACATTGGGGCACCGACTCTCAGCACGGGCTGTGCGGCACGGGAGTCCGCCGCCATGGTGTCCGTTGTGGAGTTGGCTGTGTTGAGGCCTCTTGGGCTATCCACCGGCACCCATGATAGACACAGGTGGTCGACCGGTCAGTGTTGTTGGTCAGTGTTGTTAGCTGTCCGAGCTTCGTCGACGATCCTGCTCATCCGCATTGGGGGCTGGCATCATCATGGGGTCTAGATCGTGGATCAGAATCGAGAACGTCGATCCTGTTTCGCCGTCGGATTCGATGTGAATCGTTCCGCCCATGCGCAGTACTACTCGATGGCAGATGGTGAGGCCGAGGCCGAGGCCGTCGTTGTCACCGTTGGCGCGCGAGTACGGCTCGAATATTCGCCGTTGCTGCTCGGGGGATACGCCTACGCCGTTGTCGCTCACGCTCAAGCTGAGAAGTCTTCTGCCGCCGTCGAGCGGGTAGGTCTTGGCCTGAATCGACAGCTGAAGTGGGCGTTGCGGATGGCGGTAACGGATGCCGTTGCTTATGAGGTTCCTGAACAGCATTCGAAGCCCGGCGGCGACTCCGTCGACAGTTGGCAGTTCGCCGATGGTGAGATGACCCCCGACCTCGGAGAGATGCTCTTCGAAGTCCTCGATCACATCCAGTACTAGTTCGTTGAGATCGACCACATCGGATCGGCTGTCACTTCGGTCGTCGATGGCGATGGCCAGAAGGTCGCTGACCTGCTCGCTCATTCTTCTTGCCGCCACGGCCATGCGTTGCGCTACGTCGGCAAGCTCGCCGGTCTGACGCACAGTGTCTGAGCAGTCTTGAAGATGGCGTGCAAGAAACTCGGCGTCCAATGCCATGACGCCAAGTGGATTCTTTAGTTCGTGTGCCGTCAGGTTCACGAAGTCATCGCTAGCCCGACGGACAGATGTTCCCTCGGGCCGAGACACGTTGGGCGGTGTAGTGGACGGCATCGCCTTTCCTGTCGACAACAGACGAGATCCGTTGAGCCGTCGGAGTCAACAATTCCGCCTGCCGCGACCTGCCGTTCGCAGACACTCCGCGATGGGTTGGCTGGAAGACCTAGGCCCTCTAATTAGCCGGAAGACCTAGGCGGTATACGGGGCCAGAAGACCTAGGCGGTGTACGTGGTGCTGTAGTCGGCGCGGAGTTTGGCTTTTTGAACCTTGCCCATGGTGTTGCGGGGCAGCTGGTCGACGAAGAAGTACCCCTTGGGATGTTTGAACTTGGCTAGGCGGCCGTCGAGCGCTTTGGCCAGCAGGTCTTTGTCGGTCCCTTCGTCGGCGACAACGAAGCCGGTGACCGCCTCGCCTAAATCGTCGTGGGGGAGTCCGACGACGGCTGTTTCGGCAACACCGGGAACCTCGTCGAGGATCTGCTCGATCTCTTTCGGGTACACGTTGTAGCCACCCGAGATGATCATGTCGTTTGAGCGGCCTACCAGGGTCAGCCGGCCGTGCTCGTTCATCGACGCAATGTCCCCGGTTCGGAAGAAGCCGTCGATGGTGAAACTCTCGGCGGTCTTGTCCGGGAGCTGCCAATAACCGGAGAACAGGTGTGGTCCTTTAACCTGCACCTGGCCTACCTCGTCGACCTCGGTCGGCTGGTCCGCCTGGTCGGCGACCCGCATCTCCATGTTTGGCAGAGCGAAGCCGACCGTGCCGGCGACCCGTTCACCTTCCGGGGGGTTGGAGGCGATGATGCCGCACTCGGTCATGCCGTAGCGTTCACAGATGGTGTGGCCGGTCCGTTCGGTGAAGCGGTTGAACACCGCTTCGGTCATCGGAGCGGACCCGCTGGTGAACATGCGGATGGTCTGGCAGTCGTGAGGCCCGAATCCGGCGTTCTCCATGAGGCGGGTGTAGTACGTGGGTACGCCCATCATGACGGTTGCTCGTCGGAGGTTCGCTCGGACGTCGTCGACGTTAAACCGGGGGAGGAAAATGACTTCCGATGCGTTAAGGATCGCCGGGTGCAACGCAATGAAGAGGCCGTGGACATGAAAGATTGGGAGGCAGTGTAGGAGAACGTCGCCTTCACGGAATCGCCAGATGGAGTGCAGGGCTTTGGCATTTTCCGCTATGCCGCCATGGGTCAACACGGCGCCTTTGGGTCGCCCGGTGGTGCCCGAGGTGTACAGCATGGCGGCCGGATCGTTCCGGTCTCGAGTGATGACCGTGCTGATGGCGTCTACGTGAGAGGCCAGTTCGGCCAGCGTCCCCGTGCCGTCGTTAGCCAACGTCAAGGTGACGGCGACATCGGCGATCTCGGCGATCGGCATCAACTTCGTACTCATGTCGGGCGGAAAAATGAACGCCGACGGTGTGGCGTCTCCCAAGAAAAAGCCGACTTCGTCAGCCGTGTAGGCGGTGTTCATCGGAAGGTAAATGAAACCAGCTCGTAGGCAGGCCAGGTACAGGGCCACCGCGTCGATCGACTTGTCGACTTGAACGGCGACTCGATCTCCGGGTTTTACTCCTCGGTCGGTGAGGACGGCGGCCATGGCTGCGCTGCGATGATCCATGTCGCCGTAGGTGATCGACGGTCCGTCGGGGACGACCAGGAATGGGCGATCACGTGCGTCAGCGAACTTCGTTGCGAACAGCTCGTAGAGGTTGTAGCTCAAGCCCTCACACTTTCATGCTTGAAGAGACGGCGGTCAACTCCGTAGGCGGGTGGGCCAAGAGTCGGCGTGGCCATTCCCGTCTCGGAGCGACGAGACTGTTCAGAGTACTATCCACCGTGATCCGGTGGAGGGATCAACTCGCTTACGAGGTCGCCCGGGTCCGGCGCAGAACGGGGTCGAGGGTGGCCAAGACGGTGTCGGCGGCGTGTAAGACCCGGCCTGCCGCTCCCGGTGTCTCCGAATCGATGAGGTTGCCCATCACTCCGAGAGTGATATTGGCAATGGCGTCGGTGCCGACGGCCATTCGGAGGCCGTTGCGGAGGATAAACGGGTGCCCGATGAGGAACGAGAACCGCCGTCCGGTCCGCAGGAAGCCGTCAAAGCGCTCGCCAACTTGGGCGTCGTAGCGTTCGGGTGCGGTACCCGGGTTGTCTACGAACAAGCCTGCGGCAAGCATTCCGGATTCGAGTCCGTAGTCGATACCTTCGCCGTTCATGGGGTTGACGAGGCCGGCAGCATCACCAATTGCCATCCAACCCGGTCCGTGGCGTCGCTGGGCGCTCATCGGGAGCCGCCACGCTCGAGGCCGGTCCAGGTTGGGGCCGATCTGCCACGTTGGCTCCACCAGGCTTCGGTAGGAATCGAGAAGCTTGTTCAGATTCAGCTTCTTGAAGTTCTTCATGGTCGACAGGGCGCCGACGCCGATGTTGACGGTGCCGTCACCGGCCGGGAACATCCAGCCGTAACCAGGGACCGCCGTGCCATGCTCATCGACGAGGGTAAGACAGGCTTCGAGGTGCCGGTCACCGTGCCGGGGCGACTCAACGTAGGTGCGAATGGCTAGACCGAACGGCTCATCGCTGACTCGTTCGGCGCCTACGATTCGCGCTGCCGGGCCGGGTGCGCCAGTGGCCAGCACGACCGAGTCGGCGGTGTGAAGGACACCGTCGGCTTTGACGCCGACAACTTTGCCTTGCTCGATGACCGGTAGGGCTTCGGTTTCCCACACCAGTTTCGCTCCGGCCTCGGTGGCGGCGTCGATCAGGGCGGCGTCGAGTCGTCGGCGGGGCCAAACCGCACCGTAGGGCGGGAAGCGGTCGGTGGTGGGCCACGCCAATTGGCGGGTCTTCTTGCCGGCGATCATACGCAGCCCGTCGATTCGGTGGGCGTCGTCGAGGGTAATCCCCAGTTCTTCCAGCGCTCCCACCGCTCGTGGGGTCAGCCCGTCGCCGCACACTTTGTCTCGGCCGTAGGCGGCCTTGTCGAAGACGGTGACGTTGGCTCCGGCTCGTGCTGCGGTGATGGCGGCGGCCGCTCCGGCCGGGCCCGCTCCGATAACCACGAGATCACGATTGACCTGTCGCCCGGCCGTTGCGGGCGTCCGTTTCGGGCTGGTCGGATCTGAAGTAGTCACCTTCTTAGGGTGCCCGCTCCGCGGCTGATTTCGACGCTTTATATGGCGTGTGTTACACGGTCTACTGCGCGGGCCCCGCTGACTAGCTCGCCGGGTCGGTGTCGTTGACCGTGGCCAACTCTGCTTCGAGAGCAGCCGTCAGTGCCACATCGACGGCTGCATCTAGCTCACGGTCGAACCCGAGCAGCTGCGAAAGCTGACCGGTGTCGGTGGACTCGACGATGCGGTAAGCCAAGTCCGGGGTCAGTCCTCCTCGTTGAGTGGACAACCTGCGGGCCACGTTGGCTCTGTCAGCTACATCCAAGTAGGGGTCGGTGGCTGCAGCCCGCGCTGCCCGACCACCGATGCCGTTCAACTGCGGATCGATATCGACGAGGCGCTCGTAGCCTCTCACGTCGTGGCGCCAGTAGAGGTCGATCATGCCGACCGCCCCGTCGTAGGTGACCCCGATTTCTCGGGTCGGGTTGGGCGCCCCGTGGTGTGGGACTTGAAGCCACACTAGGGCGATGGCCGTGAACAGTGAGGCTACGAGCAGCGATGCTGTGGTTCGAATCAAGCGAATCATGTGACTTCTCCCTCCGAGATCGATTGCCGAAGTGTTGGGTGTTCTGGGACCGGTTGACCGTTAGGTGCCGTCTCCCATGATTTGTTGCATGTGTAGCTGAGCTTCTTCTTCTAGGCGTCGAGTGGTTTCCTCGTACGTTTCGTCGAGTAGATCGAAGTCCAACTCGTCGGCCTCGTAGCCGAAGTAGTCGGCGGCGTTCGAGTTCTGGGCTTCGAAGCCGTCACGTCGGCTGTTTGCTCCCCAGCGGGTGCGTCGTGTTGGTGAGCGTCGCCACCATCGGCGACGTGAACCGTTCGGGCCTCCACCCAGGGTCTCGGCATCGTCCCCGACGGCCGACAGGCCGAACAGCAACGCAAAGCACATCAAAAGCAGCCCAAAGGGCACGGTGAAAAACATGGTCTCTCCTCCTTGACCATCACGAGTGGGCGTCGAAGCGGACTGAGCGTGAAGTTCGACGTCCCCTGTCTCGTGTTGTGAGCCTCATAGTAGGCAATCTGGCGCGTTTGTAAAGCGCGTTTCGGCCCTCTTGAACACCCCGTCCGAATAACCCTCGGTTCGCAGTAAACGCCAGTATTCGCAGGGGTTTGAGCCAGGTTCGATCACCGTTGAATAAGTGTCCGGTAACCGGAGTCGGACTTATTCGAAGCGTCGCCGTTGGAAAGCGAATCGGCCGACATGGAAGGGCGAGTGAATGTCTGCGAGACTGTTCCGATGGCAGCCGACGACTCACCGAATACTGAATTCGTCGAGACGCTGTTGCCGATACTGGCCACCGAGTTGCTGAGTCAGTTTCAACGTCAGCTCCGGTTGCTGGCAGAAAACTTGGAAAAAAAACGGGGCCAACCACCCAAAACATCGCTGGCTGCGGCCAAGTACCTCTACCAGACGGTGGGAGACGAGGCGGTCACCGCCTCGAACCAGTCCGACATCGGCGTCCCAACTCCACCGCTCAACGGTCAAACGTCCGAAACCAAGATCGACATCGACGAGTTGTCGGAGCAGTCCATCTCCGACCGCATCGAACAACTCGGAGAGTGGCTGACCGACGGCAGTTGGTGGCCGTTCGAGGGCGACGTCAACACGTTGCCACCGTTGCTCACCGTGGTCGAACAAGCCGCCACCGCGCTTCGGACCACCGAGGACCAAGACGGTCCGGAGCAGACGGTGACCGAACTGCTCGAGAGCTTCCGTGGCGTGCTCAACTGGGCCGAGAGCTTTGTGGTGCAACGCCAGGAAGACCAGGCCGGTCGAGACGACCTGGTGCTGTTGACGGTCGCCCGGTTGAATCTGGTCACACAACCGAACGCCGGTCGGAGCCCGGTGGTGACATCCACCAGAATCCTGAATCATCCGACCGACCGGCTGGAGACCGGTTGGGGCGACGAATCGGCCTATGGCGTCTCCACCTACAGCAAAGGTCACTTCGGAAACGATCAGTCAGCGTTCAACGATGCTTGTCGGGCTCTGGTGGTGGACCTGCTCGACCGGGCCGCTCAGAAGCCGTCGACCAAGACCATCTATCTATCGACGTCGATTTTCCAGCACTCGAACGGAAAGCTAAGGGCGGAGTTCGATCAGAAAATCGCCGAATGCCTGGCCGCAGGGTGGCGAGTTGTGCACGTCCTCGGTCGGGGTATGGCGGACGAATCCGCCGACCGGGTACGGATGCAGGTCGACTTCGCCACCAACCTGCTGGCCGACCTGCGAACCAAGGGCATCTACGTGCCGATCCGCTCCGCACCAGAGCACAGCACCGACATGGTTCTGGTGGACGGCATCGGGGCCATTGTGTTTCCCAGCATCGGCTACGGCTCGGCTAAGACCACTGTCTCGGCGTCGCCGGCTATGGCCGTGCGCTGCATCACCGGTCGTGGAGGCACCGGGGACGGTCCCGCTGCTACGCCGATCGTGTCTGAACTGCGGGCCGAAGCCAAAGCCATCTACGGCGAACTCGAACAGCTCGACTCTTACCTCGACAAACGAGTGCTTCCCTTCGGCTTCCGTCTGCCAACCGAAAATCTGCTGTGGTTCGACCGTCAGCTGTCGGCCAGTGAACTGCTCGAAGGGGACCGGTACGTCCTTCGGTTGTACCTGCCGACCTCGACCATGCCCGACCACCTGAGTGAACGACAGTTCCAATCGTGGAGCTACCAGCTTCACCGCCTGCTCGATGGCGACCCCGACACCGAAGGCCTAGTGCGAGGCTGGCCGGACAAGAACATCGAGGCTGCCGCCGACTACCTGCGCCGAATCGGCAGTGACGAATTGGACCTGGCCCTTCGACGACTGGAAAACAAGCGGTCGGTTCGCCACTTCAGCTTCCAGATCAACACGATGAAGTTCCGCTACCGGGACTGTGTCCTGGAAGAGTGGCTGGTCCGGTACATGACCGAAGAAGATCCCTGGTACTCGGTGAACGCACCATACGGGCCGGCCGGGATGGAGCTGGAGGACCGCCACGAGCACATGTTGTATGTGGCCCAGCAACTGGAGCAGCGTCGCATCAATCTGGAACGGGGGGAGTGGGCCGGCTACTCCCTTGGGCTGATCAGTGAAGATCAAGGCCAGCCGTACGACATCACCAAAACCGGTTGGCTGGTGACCCGTTCACCGGACCGTCGAGCCGACCAGGTCCACTACCTGCACATTCCGGCCAAGAGTTCCGCTACCTACGTGGCGACGCTGCGGGCTGATTCGATCCATCAGTTCGACGCTGTGCCAACCTTCATGTCGCTTTTCGACGGGGTCTGGTTCACTATTCATGTTCAGAACCGTTATCCGGAAACGGTCATCGAGTTCATCCTTGAACGCCTGCCACCTGAGGTTCGAGCCCGATTCAAACGCATCGAGCCTTTAGGAGTTGCCCGTTGACGCAAGCCACAGTGGGGGCGCAGGAAGTGGAATTCAGTTGGCGTCGGGTCGTTGGCCTGTTCGCCCCGCATCGACGCCGTGTCGTTGGCGTCGTGGCGCTGGTTCTCGTTGGCTCGGTGGGCGGAGTGGTGAACGCACTGTTGCTCCGCGTCATGTTCGACGATGGGCTCTTTCCCGCCGACGGCGGTGACGTGCGTTTCGACACAGTCGTCACCATGGGGCTGATTATGTTGGCGGTCACGGCGTTGACCACGTCGTTGGGTGTGGTCCAGACCGTGGTCACCAACCAGTTGGGCCAAGACGTTCTTCGTGACCTTCGTGACCGGCTGTACGCCCACCTGCAGGGGCTGTCGCTGTCGTTCTTCGCCTCGTCGCGCACCGGTGACCTGCAGAGCCGGATTTCGTCCGATGTCGGCGGCGTGCAGACCGCGGTGACCAACACGCTGTCCAACATGTTGTCCAACACGGTGGTGTTCATCGGGGCGTTGGTGGCAATGGTGGTGCTGTCAGTCCCGCTGACGCTGCTGTCGATGTTGTTGGTGCCCCTGTTCGTAGTCGCCGCCCGCTGGGTTGGTCGACGCCGAGCCACTTTCGTTCGCCAAACCCAAGAGGCGACGTCAGCCATGACCGTGGTAACGCAAGAGACACTGTCGGTGTCCGGGATAACGCTGTCCAAACTGTTCGGCCGCCAAGACCACGAGATCCAACGGTTCTCCGAAGCCAACGAGCGGTTGGCCGAAGTAGCGGTCAAGCAGCAGGTGATCGGCCAGTCGTTCTTCACCGTCATCCAAGCGTTTCTCGGCGCCAGCCCCATCTTGATCTACATGGTGGCCGGCTTTGTACTGAGCAACGGCGACGACTCGATAACGGCCGGAACAGTGGTGGCGTTCACCACCTTGCAGACCCGCTTGTTCTTCCCGGTTGCTCGGCTGTTGGAGACCGGGGTTGAGTTGCAGTCGTCTCGCTCGCTGTTCGAACGGATCTTCCAGTACCTGGATGCGGAAGCCGACGTGACCGAAGCCGACGACGCCGTCACTCTGGCACCGGAGTTGGTACGAGGAGACGTTCGCTTCGACGATGTCTCGTTTGTCTATGACGCAGCCGACAGCGAAGAGAACGGCCACCCGGCGTTGGACAATGTGTCGTTCTCGGCGTCGCCGGGGCAGTTGGTGGCGTTCGTCGGGCCGTCGGGGTCGGGCAAGTCAACAGTGCTGTCACTGGTGGCCCGGCTGTACGACCCGTCGTCGGGTGCAGTGAGCTTGGATGACGTCGACCTTCGTGACCTTGAGTTGGCGTCGCTGGCTCAGTCGCTCGGGTTTGTCACGCAGGAAAGCTATCTGTTCGCCGGCACGATCTTCGACAACATCGCCTACGGTCGGCCTGGAGCCACTGAGACAGAAGTGGAAAAGGCCTCTCGGGCCGCCGCCATCCACGACCGCATCATGGAGTTTGACGACGGCTACCACACTGTGGTCGGGGAGCGTGGTTTCCGGCTTTCCGGTGGGGAGCGTCAACGGGTGGCGATCGCTCGAGTGCTGTTGCATGACCCGAAGGTCCTGGTGTTGGACGAAGCAACCTCGGCGTTGGACACCGCATCGGAGCGTCGCATTCAGTCGGCTCTCGACGAGCTTGTCAGTGGCCGGACCACCCTGGCGGTGGCCCACCGGCTGTCGACCATTCAGGCCGCCGACATCATTCACGTGGTGGAGGCAGGGCGAATCGTCGAGTCAGGGAACCATGATGAGCTGTTGGCTCTCGGCCGGTCGTACGCCTCGCTGTATCAAGAGCAATTCGGCGGCGGGACCATTGAGACCGTGTGCTCCGATGGAACCGTGTTTAGCGACGGCCGCTGCGAGTACTTCGCCGCCAGTCAAAACTGAACATGTCCGGCGCCTCCGGTGGCGCTTGGGCTATTGCATGCCGGCTGGTGAAATCTTGCGTTGGGACACTTCGATGAGTTCTCCCTTGCGCACTTCGTAGGAGATGACCCGGTCGACCGAGTGCATGCCCCGCCGGGCTTTTCCCGATACCAAGTCGAGGGTCATGCCGGTTACGAGGGGAAGCAGAGCCACAGCCCTGAACCCGTCGTAAGCTCCTGGAGTCGACTGTTTGTCTTCTCGGATCAGTTCCGTGGACTCCCAGATCCACTGGTTGTCGACCGAGACAAACCGGCAGCGGTGGTTGGTCTTCGACTTCGACACCATGCCCCCGGGGCAGACCACCACGTCGCCTTCCACCCATGGCGGGCGGGCCAGTCCGTCGTTGCCGAAGCCCTCTTCGAAGCCGGTGGAGATAATCTCGTCCAGGTCACCTCGGGCAACTGCCCGTTCCCGCTGGATTTGTCGAACGGCTTCGGCCACATTGGCAAGCTCGTTGCCATCCAACCGGCCGAGTACGGCCACGACGTCGTCGGGGTGCCCGGCCAGGATCTTTGCCGAGGCGTTGAGGCGGCGAGTGGACGGTCGATCGTCAGTGGTCATCGTCTGGTCAAGTCTACGGAGTGACTCGAACAGCGATCGGGTTACAGCTGATCGAGGGCTTGTCGAAGCTCGTCTTGAGTGAGGAACCCTTCGAAGGCTGAGGTGATCATGCCGGTCTCGTCGACCACGAACACCCACGGTTCGCTGGGCAACTGCCATTCGACCACGGCCAGGACGGGGATCAGCTCGTTGTCGGTTTCATCCAGCGGCTCGTAGACCTCGACGTGTACGAAATTGAACTCGGGGTAGTCGGGGCGAAGCTCGCTGACCTCATCGACAATGGGTCCGCACACCGCAGTGCGACAGAACGCTGGAGTGGCGAAAACCAGCACCGACGGCTCACCGGAGGTAACGGCGTCGGCCACGGTCATTTCGTAGAGGGCCAGGTCGGGGTCGGGATCGGTGGTGAGATCCTCAACGTCGAAGCGGTCGATGGTCTTGGACTCCGACGCAATAGCGGACTGTCCGGCGGTGGGAACCGGCGCAATGGTGCCGACGTTGATCGTCGACGTGGCGGCCCGGCCACCACGACCCTCCAAGCGGACGTCCCACTCGCCGGCACGATCGAACGTGACGTTGGCGGCGTAGAACCCGTTGAAACCTTCGACCGTCCACACCCAGTAGGTGTCGACCTCGATGACCTCGTCGCCCTGGGTCAGCACCAGGGTGGCGTCGTCGTCGGGGCTGCCGAATTCGAGCCCGTCGGCCCCTTCGGCTTTGATCAGCAGGCGATGTGAACCGAGGGCTAATGAGGCCGGGGTGTTGTAGATCGCAGTGGTGGTCGCGCCGATGTCGGCCCTCGGGGGGATGGACCCGGCGAGGGCCTCTACGCTGTCGTCGGTGTCAGCGTCGGCTTCGGGCTGGTCGTCTACACAGGCCGTCAGCGTGAGTGAGATTGCCGCCACCAGCATGGCGAGCATCGCCAGCCTGATCGTCGATAGGGACTTCGCCACTTGATATGTTTCCGCCTGCATTGGATTTCCGACCACCTTGAGAAACCAACGCTCAAGGTACAACATGGTTCCACACGTTCACTACCTCGAATCACGGCGGAGACAAGCAATGGAACCTATAGATGAAGGTGATCGGCTGGTGGTCAACGCTCACGTTGGCGAGTTTGAACCGTTTGTGGTTGACGGCCGGGCCAGCGAAACCGAATCGGTGTTGCAGTTGGATCGAAGTCGGGAACCGGGTGTGGGTTTTCACCTGTATCGGATGGCCCCGGGGTCGTCGACCACGCCGCATCGACATACCTGCGATGAACAGTTCCTGGTGATCGAAGGGGATCTGACCGATCATGACGGCTACCAGTACGGCCCCGGTGACCTGGTGTTATTGCGCAGGGGCACGGTCCACAACTCGTCGACCGTGGACGGCTGTCTGTTGGCGGTCTATATCGAAACGGCAGAAACGAACCTGGCCGGCTGAGCGTCTCGCTGATCGTTCGGGTCCTATATGCCTTCGCTGAGTGGATGCAGGTCCGGGTAGTCGCCGGGACGTTTCTCCATTTGTGCGGTGAACGCCTCGGCCATGTCGTCGGTGTCGAACATGGCGGCGTTCCAGTTGGCGATGAACTCCAGGCCGTCGGCCACCGAGTGGTCCCGGGCGAAGTTCATGGCCCGCTTCGTTCCCCACACGGCCATCGGGCTCTTGGCCGCGATTTCGGTCGCCACTTCGAGCACGCCGGAGACGAGTGACTCATGATCGGGGAAGACCTTGTTGACGAAGCCGGCCGCCATGGCTTCTTCGGCTGACCATCGTCGACCGGTGAACGCCAACTCTCGTACCAGACCTTCGGCCACCAGTTTCGGCATTCTCTGGAGGGTGCCGACGTCGGCAGTCATGCCAATGTTGATCTCAGCGATCGAAAAGAACGTGGACTCGTCGGCGTAACGCATGTCGGCGGCGGAGACCATGTCGATTCCGCCTCCAACACAGGCACCTTGAATAGCGCACAGTACCGGCATCCGGGCCTGTTCCAGGCAGCTGAAGGTGTCCTGCAGTTTCATGGCAGTGCTGCGGAACCGCTCGTTGCGGCGGCTGCGGAAACCGCTCTTGCTGTCGGCCTTGTCGGGGCCTCCGTCGGTGGGGGCATCCAGGTTGCCGCCGGTGAAAACGCTGATATCCATGCCGGAACAAAAGTGTTTGCCTTCAGCCGAAATGACCAGTGCTCGCACCGCCCCTTCGGACGAAAGGCTGTCGACGATTTCCGGTAGGTCCCGCCAGAACGACGGAATCATCGAGTTGTGCTTCTCCGGCCGGATGAGTTTGAGGTGCGCCACCTTGTCGGTAACGCTGATGTCGAAGCACTCGTAGCCCATTAGGTTCTCCAGATCTGGAAGGCCCCGGCCAGAGGCCGATCAAACGCTTACGGTCGTCGCCGTCGCCGGGGGTTGTGATGCCACCATCGACCACTGAACCGCCACCGACTTGACGTTGCCGCCGGGAGTGTCTGCTGAGGTGAAGGCCAGCCAAGAGTTAACGCCGCGGCGATAGCAGCGGCCTCTTCATCGGTTGGTACCGGACGAATCTCCATGGTCGGCTCGACGTCTCCAGTGGTCTCAAGCTGGATAACTACGGTAGCTCGACTTGTCGCCGGTGGGCGAACCCTCAGGCCAGAGCAGGTACCGGACACGACGGTGGTAGCGGTAGCGGTTCGGGGCGAGCCAACAGGAAGCCCTGGCCACAGTCGACTCCCAACTTAATGAGGGCGGCCGCTTCGTCCGGTCGTTCGATTCCTTCAGCCACGGTTACGACATCGGCTTCGGCGCAAACCTGAACGGTGGCCCCGATCACCGCTTGCTTGAGCGGGTCGAGGTCGCAATGATCAACCAGTACGCGGTCGAGTTTCACGATGTCGGGTCGGAGTTCGACCATGCGTTGCAGCCCGGAGTAGCCGGTGCCGATGTCGTCAATGGCGATACGACATCCCAAGCTGCGAACCATATCGATGCGGGCCCGGAGCGTTTCGGGGTCGTGGTCGTCTTGATCTTCGGTTACCTCGACGGTCACGCGCTTGAGTTCATGGCCGAAGGGCGCCAGCACCTCAATCAGATTGGACCGGATGAACGCTGGCGACGCGTTGATTGAGAGGGTGACATCTGGAGGTAGTCGCTTGAGGAAGCCCAATGCTCGTTTGGCGGCGATGGCTTCGACTTCGACTCCTCGACCGAGGATGTCGGCGGTCTTGAAGCGATGGAGGGGAGACATCGGCATTTCGGTGAATCGAGAGAGGGCTTCCACACTGGCGATGCGCCCCGAGCCGAGTTCGACGATCGGCTGGAAGACAATGTGCAACTCGCTGGAGAACCGGTGCTGGTATTCCATCGCCGAGCGGGACCGGTCGCCGGCTGCAACCTCCAGCTGTTGCTTGTGGTTGGTCATCATGTCGGCGAACAGTTTGATGATGTGGGCGTCGGCGGCTTTGCCCGGACGCTCGGCGCTTGAAATCCCGCACAGCATGCCTACTGGTTCACCGTCAGCGGAATGGATTGGCGCTCCGACGTAGCCATGGAAGCCAAGGTTGTGGGTCACTTCGAGGTGGCGTGTCTGCGGGTGAGTTTTGCCGTTCTCGATAACGTTCGGTGCTTGCTCGGACGCCACCAGTGCGCACACCGAGTCGTCGAGAGGCAACCCGACCCCTTCGGCCACTGCGCCGAATGCCGGCGAGGCGTCGACGACGGCAAAAACTTGGCAGCCGTTCTTGAACTCGGAAATCCACATGGCGTCGAGGCCCAGAACCGTTCTGGCTAATCCAACCAGTTTTCGAGCGAAGTCTTGGTCGGTGGCCGAGTGCTCGTCGTAGATCTCGGCCCTCCCGGCCGTCTCGTCGAGGCTCGTTCGTAGGCCGTTGTCGATCCATGCTTGTTCGGCGCGGGACTCTGGGCTCATGGGGTGAGTGTCGGCAACATCCAGCCCGACCCTTGAGCCCTAAAAGCTGGGAATCTGGATCTACGGGTTCTGTTCCAGTAGCCAGTCTTGATAGGAGTTGGTCGCTCTCCACTGCGCTGCCGGCGACTCGCTGATATCGGCCTTGGCGAACCGAATGTCATCGAACTGGGCGTTGGTGTTGGTCTGGCTTTCGGGGACCGCCTGACCGTTGATGATGAGCGACTCGGACCGGTTACCGCCCGTAGTCCAGTGCAGGTCACCGTCCACCGACGGGTCGCAGAACGACCGCAGGTCGTTGGTGGTGACGGTTTGGCGGGCTCCCGAAGCGGCGTCACGATTGACTCGCATAAGCATGGTCACGCAGTCGTACTCGGCCGGGTACTGCTCGGATGATTCGGCCATCAACCAGACGTTGTCGATTTCGATGTCGCCGTTGCTTTCACCGTCGGCGTCTATTTGCATGACGATGCGCCGCCCCACGTAGGAGTCTCGCAGGGTGAAGTCGTCCACCGAGCCGTTCACGAACTGGATGCCGTCGTAGTGATAGTTGTCTCCGTCGATAGAACTGCAGTCGCCGTTGGTGTTGCCTTTCTGCAGGAACCCGTGGTTGACGTTGGTGATGACGGCGCCGACAACGTCGACGTCGTCTGACTGAACGATCTTGACGCCGTCATTGCCGATGCCGTCAATCGAGACGCCGTACAGGTCGATGTTCTCCGACCAGCCGTTGATTTCGAGACCGTTGGGTTGACTGTTGCGGGAACACCAGGTGTTGGCCGGGTCGGGGTGGGCTTCGATGGGATACGAGTGGCGGGTGTAGCGGAACTCGATGTCGGCCGACGATGACACCACGGTTGATACGTCGCGAAACCAGATTCCGGCGAACGTGATGTTTGAGCTGTTCTTGATCCAGAAGTCGGTTTCGCCGATTTCGTCGGCGGTGCGAACGATCTCTACTTCGTTGCGACGTTCAGCTACCACGGTGAGACGGTTGGGCGGGTTCAGACCGTCAATGTCACCGACCATGTATCGGCCGGCGGGCAGAACAATCAGCCCGCCGTCCCGGTGGTCGTTGAGAATGTCGGCCAGCACGTCGGAGCTCGGCTCGATAGGTGCCGGTAGGGCGTCTTCCCCCGGAGTCTCCGCTGTAGAAGAGGTTTCCTCGGCGGGCGACTCTGCTGCGGCCGACGCATCGGTATCCACGTCCGCCTCGGCCTCTACGCCGGTTGCTTCGGCTGCCTCCGTCGGGGGTGGGGAACTGCCGGGGGTGTAGTCGCCACTGACAGTCGGTGAATCGTCCCCACTGCGAAGAGCAAGTAGAGCGAGAGCGGCAAGTGCCAGGGCAACGGCAGCTATCGCTTTTCTCCGCTCCGCTATGGCCTGCACCATGCAATCCGTCTCCACTGAAATATGTGGACGTTCGTGACGAGGTTCGATCGGGCAATCAGGCCGTCTGTCCACCTCAAAGACGG
This sequence comes from uncultured Acidimicrobiales bacterium, assembly GCA_937981915.1. Lineage (GTDB taxonomy): Bacteria > Actinomycetota > Acidimicrobiia > Acidimicrobiales > SZUA-35 > JAHELU01. Next base: position 1,173 of record CALJMD010000051.1, on the reverse strand, counting down.
CGAGCATTCACCTGCGTCGATTGTGAGCGTATCTGGGTGGGCTTCAATCAGTAGGCCGCGGTGGCATTTGACTCAGCCGACGGTGCAGGAGCCGCCAGAAGAGTTCGCCCCGGCTGTTGCCCGGCGCAGATAACCGAAAGCCACCACGAGTCCGGCGTTCGATTTTGACCCACTTCAGGACGCAGCTTGAGCAGATCTGCTCACTGGTCTCAGGTTCGGGGTCGAGTCGGTCGTTCAACCCGAGGTGAGCGAAGAACCTCAGGTGTCGTCCGTCAGCATCCGCCGCCCAGCGTCTAAGTGGAGTTCGGGTTCGGTGGTTGTTGCCGCCATGTTGGTGGTCGGCGTGCTGGTGGCGGTACCGGCCGGTTCCGCTGCGCCGGCCGAAGCGGCTTCCGGCGAGTGCGCCATCTCCGCTCCGGGCGCCGAGTTCGCCGACATTGTCGACTCGTCGCAACGCCACGCTCAAGTGTGGCGTCTGTACCAGGCGGTCTTTCTGCGGGAGCCGGTCGAGTCCGGCCTCAATTACTGGGCCGGGGTCCGGGCCAGCGGCAAGTCGCTCAAAGACATCGCTGAGAACTTCACTGACGGCCCCGAGTTCCAGAACCGATACGGCGATGTTTCCGATCTTGAGTTTGTTCGCCTGGTGTACGACAACATTTTGTGCCGCACCGCTAGTGACAGCGGTGAGTCGTATTGGGCTGGCCTACTGCAGAGCGGCAGCCTGTCCCGCCACGACATGGTGGTCAACTTCAGTGAGCTGCGGGAGTACCTGCGTTTCACTGGAACCTGCCACAGCATTTACACCGAAGAGACCGCGGCCTCCGATCATTGCGTGGTCGAAGGAATCGTGCCGTTGGCTTCGGCCAGCCTGGCCGTCAACGGCTACCAGGCGTTCGACAAGACCATCAGTCGGGTCAGCGGCGGCAGCGGTTCGTTCCGTGGAGTCCAGGTCGACATGAGCAGGGGCATCGCCGATCGCATCTTCGATGCCGGCACCGAACGTTGCTCGGTGGCGTCGATCAACGCCAACTGGATGTCGTTGGCCACCAAGGACCAATCGAACCCCGACACGCTGGGTATCGGCGTGGTCGACGGCGTACACACCAAGAGCTCGTCGGATCGAACCGACCGGGGCGTGTTCGGCCTACGGGTCGACTCAAACCCGAAGACGGT
>CALJMD010000050.1 GCA_937981915.1 uncultured Acidimicrobiales bacterium | reverse complement strand
CTGAGGCTGCCGGACATGCACCTCGGTGGCCAACAGCGCATCGACCACGGTGTGCAGGTGACGTCTCCCTAGCCGAGCCGGCACCCAACGAAGCGTGTGGCCGGCGTCCAACAAGCCGAGGCGGTCTTGAGCTTGAAGGTGGCGGGCGCCGAGGGCCATGGCCGCGGTCACCGTCCACCGCAGGGTGGTTTCCAGGCCGACACCAAGATCTTGGGCGGAATCGATCAACAACACCATGGTCGACGAACGGTCAGGGTGGCGTTCAATCACCATCGGCGTGCCTCGTCGGGCCGTCAACTGAGGATGGATCATTCTGATCGAGTCGCCGTAGCGGTACGGCCGGACCTCGGCGAACTCGCTGCCTGCTCCCTTGGCCCGCGACCGGTGCTCACCGGTTACCGGGCGCTCCCGGTACAGGGGGATCAACGTCGACAAGAACTCGGCTGGAGGGTGTACGCGCACCGACATCTCCACCGGACACCGCATGATTCGTTCCGACACACCCAGTCGGTCACGGGTGATGATCACGATCCATTCGGGACCGGATGCGCCCCAGCGAACCGCATTGGCTCGAACCTTCATCTCCACGTCGCCCGACACGACGTCCACCATTCGAGTAGTGGTTGTTGCCTCGAACGTCCCTGGCAGCTGAATCTCAATGTCGGCCAGCGCCCGACCTTCGGAGCGGAACGTGAAGGTGAACTCAACCTCGTCACCTTCCACCACACGGTTGGAGCTGACGCCGACACTGACCGGCAACACCACTGGCCACCAACCGTCGGCCAACGACAACGCCAGGGCGGCGAGAAACGGCGCGCCGATGGCTGCGGTGTCAAGGTTGCGGGTTAGGACGGCAACCGAAAGCCCACCCCAGCCGATCAGGAAACACAGCCAGAACCGATGAGTCAGATGACGAGTCAAACCGGTTCTCCCGGCATTCGCTCAGGTCCTAGCCCGGTTGTCCGGGTGAACCCGGCGGCGGAGCAACCGACCGCTGCGCCACTCCAGGGCTCGGGGCTGCCGGCTGCGTAGGCGTCCAGCCATTGTCCTGCTGCGGCTGCGGCTGTGGCTGTGACTGTGGCTGACGCTGCGCCTGCCTGGCCACCTCATCACCGGGGTCGGTGGCGGCCGGGGCCGGAACCTGATTGAGGATTTCTTGGATGACCTGTTCGGTGCGGACACCGCGAACCCACTGATCGGGCTGGAGGAGCAGTCGATGCCCGAGGCAGGGAACGGCCACGGCCTTCACATCATCTGGGACCACAAACGATCGGCCCGCCATGGCAGCCCGAGCCCGTCCGGCCTTGAGCAATGCCAACGAGCCGCGCGGACTTGCGCCGGCCTCGGTGCGGGGGCTGTTCCTGGTCGCCTCGACCAGGTCAACTACGTATTTGGCAACCGGCCGGGAAATGTGGACGTCTTCCACCCGGCGCTGGAGGGCGACCACGTCGACTCGACTCATCACCGGTGACAGCACCACGCGATCACCGTCGCGGCTGGCTCGCCGCAAAATGAGTTCCATCTCGTACTCCGGGCCGGGATAGCCGACACCGGTTCGGATCAGAAAGCGGTCAAGCTGGGCTTCGGGAAGCGGATAGGTGCCTTCCTGCTCAATCGGGTTCTGGGTTCCGATCACAATGAAGGGAACCGGCAGTTTTCTGGTGGTGGCGTCGGTGGTGACCTGACGCTCCTCCATGGCCTCCAGCAGGGCGGACTGTGTCTTTGGCGGCGCCCGGTTGATCTCGTCACCCAGGACCAGGTTGGCGAACACCGGGCCGGCCCGGAATTCGCTTTCAGCGTTTGGACCGGTCAGGACCGTGGCGCCGGTGATATCAGCCGGAATCAGGTCGGGAGTGAACTGGACACGGGAAAATCGCAGGCCGGCCGCTTCGGCCAGTGCCCGCGCGATCGCGGTTTTGGCCACACCCGGCACGTCTTCTAACAGGATGTGTCCGTCGGCCAGCATGGCGGTGACGATCAGTTCCAGCACGTCGCGCTTGCCGACGATTGCCTTTTCAAGCTCTTGGAGTAGGCGCTCGGTCGCCTCTTTAACGTCGCGATGACTCATCGTGTCGAATCACACTGCCTTCCACCGTCGTCCGGTCAGGGTATCCGTCTCGGGACGGCACGGCCATCCCTACTGCTCCTGGAGTTGGTTCTCGACCAGGGTGATCAGGTGGTCAATTTCGGCGTTGTCGGCGTTGCCGGGCACCCGCTCGTTTCGCCCGGCGGCTGCGGCGAGGCGATTGACGGTGGCGATCAGGTCCTGCCGGGCCGTGCTGGTGCGATGGGACGAGAGTTGAGCGTCAATGGCCTCCAACTCCCACGGTGTGGCTTTTTGGCCCACGGGAACCGGTTGCTCCACCGAGCGGGGACCGGCCGAATCAGAGCCTCGGCTAAGTCGCCGGTTCATCCGAATGAAAAGGACGACGAGCACAACCAGTGACACGATGGTCAACGCTGTAGTCAACTCACCCATTGGTCGGCTCCAGCGTCCACGACGACGTCGTTGTTCCCCGCATCTCATGGATGGTGTTCAGCTGTTGCATCATCGATGTGCGGTCGTTCTCATCGGAGACGCCGGGAGCGAACCTGGCCCGGGCAAACAGATCGCAGAGAACTTCAACCGGTTGAGCAGCCTCGGGGTGAACGTGAGCGACCCGTTCCTCCCACTCAAACGGCGTCTCATCGGCAGAGCGGGGCGGAAGGCCACCCAGCCCGGCTTGGGCTGCGTCGAAGCCTATTCGTACGGCCCGTGTGGGGTCGGGGTCGGCGGCGAGGCGGGTCATCAGCTCGGAGAACGCCATTGTTTGAAGTTGCGACCCCGGCGAGCGACCCATCAGGATCGGCGCTTCCTCCGACTTGCGGTGGAGGAACAAGCCGGTGACGGCGCTGACCAGGGCGACAACACCGATGACCGAGAAAATCAGCACCCACGGCATCGACTGCCGGGGGTCGGCTTCGATAGTGATGAACTGCCCCGGCTCCTCGAGTGGTCCAATGGTGGTGCCGTCGTCGAGAACCACTAGGCCGTCGGAGCCCGGTTCGAGGGGGGCATCGTCGTCGTTGAGGTCGACGGCCGAGACACCACCGGTGACGCCGTCGGCCTGCAATCGAACCGAATCACCCTCAGGCGTGACGATCTCGACACCAAAGTCACCGCCGGGAGCCAATACAACGCCATTCTCCGCCAACTCATCGGGAGTTTGACCGGCCGGAACCGGTGTCAGCTGCCCGTCGGGAGAAATCTGGTAGGAGGTCTCGCCGCCGGGCGTCAACGCCACCTCTTCGCCTTCACCTTCTGCTTCGTCGTTGGGGCGGGCTCTGACAACGCCGTCGCCCTCGAAGCGAACCGACACATCGCCCTCTTGCGAGCTGACCGTTACCTCGGGCGCTCCCGCCGGAGTCGGATCAGGCGCAGCGTCCCCTTCGCTTTGATCCTCGGCCAATTCAAACTCGTCGGGCTGGCCGGGCTGATCGGCCTGGGTTGACGTGGTCGGCTCATCGCTGGCCACTGCCATACCGACAATGGCAAACAACGCCAAAAGGGCGGGGATGACCAGCCACCGCAGCTGAGATAGACCCGTTTGGGCGGCGCCGGCCCGACCAGTTGTGGCCGCCGGGGCCTCGAGCTGTTCAGGCATCGTTACCGAGTGTACCCACGATGTTGTCGCCGCTGGAAGCGGGCTCTGCCAACCGAGGTGTTACAGCGGGTCTTCCCGGGTGGCCAGCAGGTCGGGCTCGACACCTTGCTCGGCTTCGATGAAACGTGCTCGTTCACGGGCACGCTCCTCTCGACGATCGCGAGCTTGCTTGATCCGCTCCTGAGCGAGCGTTGGCCTGACCGAACCGGCGGCGTTGGTCGCTAGTTCCACCAGGGTGTTGTAGAAGCGGTCCGGAGCGGTAAGGAAGGCGAGGACACCCAACGCCTGATCTTGACCCGCAGTCTCGACTCGAACAGTGCCGTAGCCGAGGACTTCGCCGGGAACATTACGAAAGTAGGAGATGTCGGTGAGACGGGTGAGCGGAAGCATATTGATCTGCGCTCCGAGGAACCCGGTGGATTGCATAAGTCGACGGTTCGTGATGAACAGCTTCTCGTAGAACGCCCACATGGTGAAACGGAAGATGAATCGGCCGGTGGTCAACAAGACCGCGGCGATAGCCAGATTCTGGATACCCAGAGCGAACACGGCCAGCAGCAGCACAACGCCTACACCGATGACGGTGGCACGGTTGGGTCGGGTGCGGAGCAGGTAGTAGCCAGCCAGGGCCACTGCCACGATCGCCAGGAACCCACCGAACGCATTGCCCGGGATGCCACCGGAGACGATGGTAATAAAGATGAGGGTCGCCACAGTCTGCAGGAAGGGCTCAATAAGGCTGGCCCCGTGCTTACGTTCTACGTAGCGAACCTCTTCTGCTGGGATGAGGACGTCTTCGATGTTGAGCGGCGTGAACAACGACGACGTCCCGCGCGCCCCCTGTGCCGGCATGTGAACCCCCGAAAGGAAGTCGAGTAGTGCTGTGGACGGTTGCGGCTAGCCGCTGAAGTCGTGCGTATGCCCGAGCTGGTCGGTCGACGGCGGTGTCGGCACCGTGACTCCACTGCTGGAGCTGGCACCACTTTGAACGTCGACGGTGGCTGCACCACCGAACAGGCCGGACAGAAACTCACCCAGGGCTCGCAGCATCTGACCGATAAACGTGGCGAAGTCGCCAGCTACGGTTCCAGCGGTCGCCGGCTGGGTGAAGATCAAGAAGAGTAGAAATACAAAGGCGGTTGGATAAACCCACTTAGGCATGGTGCCTCCTAGGTTCGGGTATCGAGGGGTCGCTAACGCATACGGCTCCACCCGATGAGACCGATACTAGTCGACTATCGGCTTGTTCGCACGGCGCGTTTGCCCTGCAACAGTGGTGTAACGGGGGTGGAATACCGAATAGGGCAGTCATGTGAGTCCGGGTCGATCGGTTTGTCCGACGCCATAACCGATCAGTTTGATCGCTTGTCGTGTCGAGTGGGCACGGGATCAGATGGTTGGTGGATGCTTGCTTCCGGTCGGGACACCAGCATCGCCCATGTGGGGGTGTTTGGCAAAACTGACGAAGGTCCAAAACCAGCGGCGTGCTTCCACAAGCTGTGGATAAACCTGTGTGGATTACCCAGAGGACGAATCGGAAAGTCTGATACCCCCGATCACGACCCATTTCGATGCCATTGTTGATCCTGCATCGCGATGCTGTTGGTCGTGACCGGAGTGATCGACATTCTCGGAGTCTTCTGTCGTCGCGGTGCTGTCCGAGGTGTCGTTCTGGCATGACCTTGGGAGGGGCGACGTGTCTGGAACGCTCACGGACGGTGAAGGCGTTGCGGCGCCGAATGCTACGTCGCAAACGGTATTCCAGCGGCACTGTGCACAGGTAAATCGCGATGGTTGTCGATCTAACTGGCTAGGAAAACAAGCGGCTATGACCGGTTCCGGCCACTCATCGGTCGAGGAGTGCTCGGCGGTCTCCGACTGATCTGTTGTCGCCGCCGCCAGTCCGGCGATCCGGTCACGCTCCGTGACGGCTTGGGCAGCTCTAACGACGGCGTCGACAGCGTCACCGGCCAGCGGTGCCAGGTTGCGCTGCTCGCTGTTGGCCTCGCGATGGTCGACCAGTATCGCCCGGTCAACGCTAAGGGTGGACCTCGACCCCGTCGCCCGAACCGCCGGTCGTGATTGAGTCGTATCACCTCGATCAATCACAGGCCGATGGGACGATTTCCACAGAAGATGGAGAAATCCCAGTTCGTCGTCCAAGCCGATTCGCCTGGACGGCGCGACCATGATGGGCAACAACACTCCGGGGCGTGCGGGGTCAGGCACGGCCAGGTCGACTTTGGCCCGAAGTCGGAGACCTCGACCGGGGTAGTCCCAGCGGAGGGTGACGCTGGTCCGCCACGACCTGGTCTCGGCCAGGTCAGTGACGCCCAGGATCTCAACGGTCCTGGTTAGCCACCCGGCGGCTCGGGCCGCCACTCTGGCTCGGACATCGATCGGACTTTCCTTCAAGAATCGTCGCAGCCAGTCGTCGTCGGCCGCCCCGTCATCGGAACGCTGCGCTTCGCGCATCACGGTGCTCACTGCATCAAGCGCCGATCCGGTTCGCCGCAGGCCCGGGATGCCCCGCAACGCCAGCGTTTTGGTCGTGTTGAAAAGATCGGCTTGGAACGGTGCCGCTGGAGCGGCCGTCCATGCCTGACAACGGGCGGCCCCGGTTACATCAAAGGCGGTCACTTCGACGATCTCGTGCCGCTTTAGCGAGCGGGCGTCTTCGTCGATGCAGGTCATGGCCACTTCCGCCAGGGCGTCGGTCAGCGCCTGGTGTGCGTCCAGGTCAACGTCGGTGCTTTCGGGGCCGGAGTCGGTTGCCCGGTCAGTCATCCTCGACCTCCACCTGCGCTATCCCGGCAGCGCAGCGGTCGAGCCGGGCGCACCACCGACAGTAGGGGCCTGGATCGGTCGGGATGTCACGGCCTTCAGCTACCGCACCGTCAACCGAGATCAGCACGTCAACCGCTTCGAGAACCCGGGTGGCCGCGGCCTGCAGATTCTCCACCGTGAACGGCACCGGGGTTACCGCCAAGTCGCCGAGCGTCAACGCACACCCAATAAGTGGTGCCAACCGGTCGTCGTCTTCAGCCGACGGTTGTTCATCGAGGCGTCGAAGCCGCTGCAGGGTGACAATGAGCCCATAGTGAGTCAGCTCGTCGACCACACGAGGGGAGATGGCGCCACTCTTTACTTCGACCAGAACGCGAACGTCGGTGCCGACGGCCAGATCGATTTCGCCGGTCAGCATAACGTCCAGCGGTTCGGGGTGACCGACCGACAGGGCAATGCGTTGATGGGTGACCGGCCGGAGTGCGGTCAAGTCGCCAAGCAGGTCAGGTAATGGGAGGCAGAGCTCGTCGACCTTGTGGGTGAAATCTTCGCGCCCCATGTCATCCATCTGCTCGACGAACTGACCGACCTCCGGGTGTTCTTGATCCAGCGCTGCGGCCAGTGATCGGTGCCATCCGTCCGCGCCTGTGAACCGGGGATGAACGGCAAGCACCCCGGCGGCCAGATCGCATACCGTGCCGACGGCGAGCTGGAAGTTCATTGAGCCGTCGGACAATTCGTTTAACACCTGCGCCGGGCATGCCCGAGCCGATCGGATTCGACCTTTTGTCAGGCGGAGCGGTCCGGCCGGTCGATCGTCCCACGACTCGATGAGGTTGGTCAGGCCGAGAGTGAGGTAGCGGCCAACACCACGTAGTTCGGACGTCGTCGGTGGTTGGTAGTCGAGGTCTTCCGGCCGGCAGGAGGCTAGATCGGCCACTGACAGTCGACCCGGCACCGGTCGCATGACCGAGACCGGCTTGGCCTCGGCTGGCCCCTCGGCAGTTGGTTGGCCGGTCACGTTCATCCAACATAGACCAGCGCGGAGACAATCACGGGACTGGTACCGATGACTAGGCTTGGTGCGGTGGCCGACAAACCGGAAACTGCCGATAAACGGGAAACCGGGGAACGCTTTTCGCTGAAGGACGAGTTGTTCAACGCCGACAAGGTGGCGTACCTCGCCCAGCTGCTCGCCGACGGCGTTCCCGGGTTTGAACAAGCGGAGTTCGAGCGCCGAGTTATGTCCAAGCTTCACGATCTGGAGTTGAAGGCCCGGATCCATTGGATCGCCGACGTGCTTGCCGAGCATCTGCCCCAGGAGTTCCCGGCTGCCGCATCGGCGATTGAAGCATCGCTGCCCCCGCCGCTCGACCCCGAACTGACCGATGATGATTTCGGTGATTTCATCTTCGCCCCGTTCGGTCACTACGTGGCCGAGAACGGTCTAGAGCATCTCGACCGGGCCCTGGCCTGCCTACGCCACCTGACCATGCGGTTCTCGATGGAAGACTCGATCAGAGCGTTCCTAACTGCCGACCCCGACCGAACACTTGATGTCTTGGACCGGTGGGCGGAAGACGCCAACTACCACGTGAGACGCCTGGTCAGTGAGGGAACCCGACCCCGGTTGCCCTGGTCGGGCCGCCTGTCGCTCCCGGCTGATCGGGTTATGGCTCTGTTGGACACGCTCCACGTTGACCCCACCAGGTACGTGACCCGGTCGGTGGCCAATCACCTCAACGACATCGCCAAAGACGATCCGGCTGCCGTGCTTGCCGCCCTTGGCCGATGGCGGA
>CALJMD010000049.1 GCA_937981915.1 uncultured Acidimicrobiales bacterium | reverse complement strand
GTCTCAACCCATTCGAGGTCGTCGGTTTCCAAGATGACCATGTAGCCACCGTCGCCGAAGCGTCGATCGAGCAAGCGACCGGCTGCAGTCTCTTCCTCCATTGGGGCAACGACCTCGACGAACTGGTCCCCACACGGCATCACAACGTTTTCGAGACCGAACTGTTCAACCGACGGATCGCGGAACGCAGGCCGAAGTCCAAGCAAACCGTTGATGGTGGCAGCTGCTGCTTCATGGTCGTGGGCAACCCACACAACCTGACGGAGCCTGAGCGGCCGCTGTTCATCCATGTCCATATCCTGAGGGAAGAGTTACTTGAGCACAACTGAGAAGAACTACACGCAAAACCAAAACTCAACAAAGGTTATGGGCAGGAGTGCCCCGTGAGACTACTCCTCTAGACCTGCGGTTCGTCTTCGGGCCCATGCATTGGCCCGTATGCCCCACGAGTTGAACGGATCTGGGAAGTTGCGACTGGGTCGCCCCTTGGCCCTCATCTCGGTCAACAAATTGGAGTCTTCACCCAATATATGTTCAGCAAGCAGCTTCCCGGAAATCGTCCCACGCGCTAATCCGACACCTTGATAGGCCATGGTGGCCCACAAACGCTCCCCGACGTCACCGAACACGCCCTCGCCGTTTCGAGACAGCGACAGCGGCCCACCCCACGAGTACTCAAACGGCACATCGGTCAGCATCGGATAGCGGTTCTCGAACGACTGCCGGTGCACCTTGACGATCTTGCCCAGCGCAGGTTCCAACGCCGTGTTGTCTTTGGACAGCGTGTACTGGTTGCGAATCAAAATGCGATTAGTGGGTAGACGTCGCACGGTGGTGCCGGCCGGGTGGGCCGGGATGATGGCGTAGTTGTCCAACCCGCCGAGTCGTGACACTTCTTTGTCGGTCAGCTCGCGAGTCATCGACCCCCACGTGATCAGGGGAATTAGGTGTTTGGTGTACAGACCCCAACCGGCGGCGAACCCGTTCACAGCCAGAATCAGATTTGGGGTGGTAACCGTCCCGCTGCTGGTCACCAACCGGTGCGACGTTGCCGGGCTGTTCCGGGCATAGGTAATAGAGCGGACCGGAGACGATTCATAGACCGTGACGTTGGCCGGCATGGAGTCGGCCAGGCCTCTTACCAGGGCGGCCGGTTGAACCGTGATGCTGTGAGGGCACAAAATGCCGGTGTGGTAGAAGTCGGTGCCGAACCGGTCTTTGAGTTCTGACGCGCCCATTCGGGTGTAGTCCTCGTCGATAGCGTCGAGGCTTTGCGCGAACCCGGCCAACATTTCGGCGCCCTTGTCGGTGCAGGCGGCGTGAATCTTGCCTTGACGTCGCAGATCACAGTCGATCTGGTTTTCGGTGACCAGCCGCTCCAACTCGTCCAGGCCCGCCCGGTTGAAGGCAATGGCTTTCTTGGCCGACGCGGGATCTTCGGCAAACGACTTGGCCCGAAGATTGTGGGCGTGATCGATGGCGAATCCCGATGACCGACCGGCCGCGTTGTTCCCGATGCGATCAGCTTCCACCAGGGCAATAGACGATTGCGGGGCCAGCTCGGCCAACCGGCGGGCGCAGGCCAAGCCCCCGTACCCGGCTCCGACCACCACGTAGTCGAAGTCCAACGTGCCGGCCACCATGTTCGGGGTAGCCGGTTCGGGCAGGATCTCATGCCAGCCGTTGCGGTTGTCATAGTTGGGCAGCAGTTTGATGTCGACGGTTCGACCGGCCACACCGTTGAATGTTTGACCCCTGGCGAAGGCCATCTCGGGGATCCCGGCAGGAATCGACTTGGCGATGCTCATGACAGGTCCAGCCAGATCGTCTTTTGTTCGGTGTACTGATCGTGGGCGGCCAACGAGTTGTCCCGTCCGCCGAAGCCTGACAGTTTGTATCCGCCGAACGGGGTCGAGATGTCACCTTCGCCATAGCAGTTGACGGTCACGGTTCCCGCTTTGATGCGGCGCGCGGCCAGGTGGGCGGTGCGAACGTCGGTGGTGAAGACGCTGGCCGCCAATCCGTACTCGGTGTCGTTGGCCAACTCGATCGCTTCCTCGGGCTGATCGAATGTGCTGACCGCCAGCACCGGCCCGAACACTTCCTCGCGTGCCACCCGCATGTCACGGGCGACGCCGGAGAACACGGTGGGTTCCACAAACCAGCCGCCGCTCTTCTTGCGAACCTGCTTGCCACCCAGCACCAGTTTCGCCCCTTCGGCTTTGGCGGCCGAGATGTTGTCGAGAATTTTGTCGAGATGAGCGGGTTCGATGATGGCCCCGATCTTCGTGGTCGGATCCAGCGGGTCGCCAACCACCCACTCCCCCACTTGACGGCCGATCAGTTCAAGCAGCTCTTCAGCCAGCGACGAGTGAACGATGAGTCGAGAGTTGGACGAGCAGTTCTGACCGGCGTTCCAGAACACCGATGTGGCGATGTGTTCCGCCACCCGTTCCAGGTTGTCGGCGTCGGCCATGACCACTGCCGGATTCTTACCTCCACACTCCAACAGCACCCGCTTCAGGTTCGATTCGGCCGCATAGTTGAGAAAACGACGACCGGTTTCGGTCGAGCCGGTGAAGGCCACGGCGTCCACTCCTGGGTGTCGACCCAGCGGTTCGCCAACCTGGGCACCGTCGCCGGGCACCGCGTTGATCACCCCGTCGGGAAGTCCAGCTTCCAACGCAAGCTCAGCCAGACGCAGGGTGGAGAGGCTGGTTTGTTCAGCCGGCTTGAGCACCATGGTGTTGCCAGCGGCCAATGCCGGGCCGATCTTCCAGGCCGCCATCATCAGGGGGAAGTTCCACGGCAACACCGCGGCCACCACGCCGACGGGTTCGCGTTCGATCATCGACACTACGCCGGGGCCTGACGGTGAAAGCTGGCCGTAGATTTTGTCCGACGCTTCGGCGTGCCAGCGAATCGCTTCGATCGCTTCGGGCAGGTCGATGCCGGAGGTGTCGGCAATCGGCTTTCCCGCTTCCAGGGTTTCCAGCAGTGCCAGCTCATCGGCGTGAGCGTCCAAGATATTGCAGAACCTGATCATCAGCCGTCGACGCTCGGCCGGCGTCATCTGTGACCACGGCCCGTCATCGGCGGCCCGCCGAGCGGCGGCCACTGCGTCGTTGACATCGTCACCGTTGCAGTCCGGCACTTGAGCCAGAACCTCGCCGGTGGCCGGGTTGACGGTGTCGAACGTGGCGCCGCTTTGGGCGCCGACCAGCTTGTTGCCGATCACGGCATTGGCGGTGATCTTGGCGCCGCCATTGGTCAGATTGAGGCCCTCAGCAATGGTCTGCCAGTCAGCTTGGCTTCGAGTGGTATCAGTCATTGTCAGCCCCCTTGGTCCCTGCAGCGTCAGCCGAGCGGGTCGATGCCCGATTGACGGCACCTACCAGCCAGTCCTTTTCCTCGTCCCACGACCGGTAGACCAAGCGGTCCCGGTTCAAACGGTTGGTCGGCAACGTCGACATGGCGGTTTGCAGCGCCACTCTGGCGTCGGCCGTCATCGGCATTTGCGGTCGCCGGTTCGGCCCGAGATTGCGGCCCAACATGTTGGCCCCGGTCTTGGCTCCCACCAGATACTCGACGTCAAAGTCGTTCTCCCACAAGAAGGCGTTGGTGGGATGCATTTTGGCCCATAGTTCGAGGCCTTCGGCGTGTCGTCCGGCGTTGATGTGGTCGTACAGGGCCACACACTCGTGGGGCATGATGTTGGCCGCGCCCCAGATCCACCCGACTGCTCCGGCCATGAGGGCATAGGGGGCGATGGGATCGGCCCCGCAAAGCACCTTGCCGCCGACGGCAACAAACTTCTGCAGCTTGGCCAGGTCGCCTTCGGAATCTTTCATGTAGGCGATGTTGTCGATCTGGATGAGTCGCCGGTACATGGCGGGAGTGATCTCCACTCCCGATGCCTGCGGAGTGTTGTACAAGATGATGTCGGCCGGGACGTGGCGAGCCACTTGCTCGTAGTGGTAGATCACGCCTCGTTCAAACGGGCTTTCCAACCATGGTGGGAGCACCATGACGGCTTCAGCGCCGTGGTCGACGGCGAACTTGGAAGCCTCGATGGTGTCGGTGGTGGACATGGCCGAGCTCTGGGTGCAGAACGGGATGCGGTCGCCGATGCGTTTGCCGCAGATCTCGATGATCCGGCGTTTTTCGGCCTCAGTGAGGTAGGCGTATTCGCCGGTTCCGGCCAGAACCAGGATGGAATGCACCCCGGCGTCGATGAGTTCGTCGATGTAGTCACCGAGTCGGCCCTCATCGAGCTGTTCGCCGGTGGAGTCGAACGGCGAGCACATCGCCACGCAAACGCCCTTTATCCCCTGACTAGTCATACTCCGCCTCCTGGCACTCAGGGCACCCGGTTGAGTTCGTGTTCCTCATCTGTCTCCAGTTGATTTCGTCATGAGAGTAGCGTGATGAAGTCGAGTTTGTCATACTCGGGTCTCGTATGGAAGTTGCTTCAAGGTGACCAGCTCATGAAACTTGATGTCGAGTCGCTGCGCACACTGCGCGAAGTGGTCGACGCCGGAGGCTTCACTGAAGCGGCCGCTCGTTTGGGTATGACGCAAAGCGCCGTCAGCTGGAAAATCAAGCGACTCGAAGAGCGGGTTGGCGCCGAACTGGTCCAGCGAGGCGCCACCATCGAGCCCACCGCGGACGGTCAAGATCTGCTGTCCTACGCCACGGTCATCATCGAAGCCCACGACGCCGCCGTCGACCGGCTGACTCGCTCTGAGGCAGCGGGAACGGTGCGTCTCGGGTCCAACGAAGACTTGCATGCCCCGGAACTGGCACGCATCGTGGCTCGATTCAACCGAGTGTTTCCCAACGTTCATCTCAAGGTTCGTATCGGCCTGAGCGGACACGTTCGACAGTGGTTGGACGACGACGAGGTTGACCTCGCCCTCCTGCAACTACCGGTCGACGACGTCGAACCAGACGACATCGAGCTGTGGCGCGAACCCGTTCGCTTCATGAAAGCGGTCAGCGTCGAGGTCGTTGAGCCACTGCCGCTGATTGGTTTCGGGCCGGGCTGGGCCATCGGCCCTCACGTTGAAGCCGCCCTGGGTAGGTGGGGCGGCCGCTGGCGAGAAGTGCTGGAATGTCCCAGCCTGGCCGGAGTTCAGGCTGCCGTGCGAGCGGGCCTAGGGGTCAGCGCACTCAACCCGTTTATCAGCGATCAGGACATGGAACCCTGGGCGAGTGCTACCGGCGAGCTGTCGGATGCCCTGGCGTTGCCCGATGTAAGCCAGCTGATCCGAATGACATCGCCCGCTGCCCGGGCAACAGACAACGCGCAACAAGAACTGCTACAGCTGCTGGCCGATGAACTGGCAGCCGAATTGCATCAACCCAACACGGGAGAAACCGGAAAGACATGAGGACTACAAATGAGTCGTAGACGAGGGCGATCAACCCGGCGGGACAACCGCCTAAACGACACCGGGCCCGACTGGGTGCCGCCACTTGAGCGCGGCATCCCCTACGTCGACCTACTATCGACCGAGCAGGTCGAACGAGTTCACGACGAAACCATGAAGCTGCTGGAAGAAATCGGCTGTGAGTTCCGTGACGACGAGTCGGCCGCCATGTGGGCCGAAGCCGGTGCCGACGTCGACGGTCACCGGGTCCGCATCGACCGAGAGCATCTTAAAGAGCTGCTCTCGACTGCGCCGTCGGAGTACACGATGATGGCCCGCAACCCCAATCGCTCGGTCACCATCGGCGGGCGGCGAACGGCCTTCACCCCGTCCTACGGCGCCCCGTTTGTGCTCGACCTGGACGGAAAACGCCGAAACGCCACGTTGGACGACTTCCACAACTTCGCCAAACTTGCCTACCTCGAGCCGTACCTGCACATGACCGGCGGTGTGGTGTGTGAACCAATGGACGTGCCCGTACCGCATCGTCACCTCGAAATGGTCTATTCGCTGCTGGCTCACTCCGACAAGCCGTTTATGGGGGCGGTGACGTCTCGGGAACGAGCGGAGGAAACCATGCATATGGCCGGAATCGTGTTCGGCCACGACGTGGTCAAAGACACCACGGTCATGACGTCGCTGGCCAACGCCAACTCACCGTTGGTGTGGGACGCCACCATGTTGGACGCGGTGAAGGTGTACTCGTCGCACAACCAGGCTGTTCTGTTCAGCCCCTTTGTGTTGGGTGGCGCATCCACCCCGGCCTCCACCATCGGGTCGGTGGTGCAGCTGTCGGCCGAAGCGTTGGCCGGTGTGGCCTTCAGCCAGCTGGTCCGCCCCGGTGCACCCGCCGTCTACGGCCAGTGGCTTTCTACCGTGTCAATGCGATCGGGGGCACCTCAGGCGGGAACACCCGAGATCTGCCACATGAACATGCTGGTCGGTCAGTTGGCCCGCCACTACAACCTGCCGTGGCGCTGCAGCGGAGGCTGCTCCAGCTCCAAAACCGTCGACGCCCAGGCCGGATACGAGGCGGCACGGAACCTCTACGGCGTCGTTATGGCCGGGGCGAACTTCGTGCTCTCCAGCACCGGGTACATGGAAGGCGCGCTGTGCCAGAGCTACGCCAAAGTGGCGCTGGACGGTGAGCAGCTGGCCATGATGCACAAGCTTGCTTCAGGCATCAACTTCGATGAGCTCGACGATGCCATGAGCGCGGTGCGAACTATCAACCCCGGCGATCACTACCTGGGCACCGCTCACACGCTGGCCAACTTCCAGACCGCGTTTATGATGCCTGACCTGATGAACACCGACTCCTACGAGCAGTGGACCATCGACGGCTCC
>CALJMD010000048.1 GCA_937981915.1 uncultured Acidimicrobiales bacterium | reverse complement strand
GACTGAATGACACGCTGTCGGGTCAGCCGTTCATTGGATGCTTCACCTTCGGTGAACAGGGCTGCCTACTTGGCGGTGAGAATCAGCACGGAAACCTGATGATCAGCATCGGCCTGTTCGAGCAGATGCCATGACTCAACCTCCCGTCCCAGGCAGCGGGATCGGGGTTTCGGAACTGCGAGAGCTACTGCTCGCGTCGGAGCGAAGTCGTGAACTGGCTGAGGGGTCGCTGACCCAGGCCAGAGCGGTTCTGACCGGCTTGGAGATTGTGGCTACCGCCCGAGATGAGAATGAGCTCTTCTCCGGGATTGTCGAGGTGGTCGGTGAGCTCGTTCCGTTCGACGATGCCGCGGTGATCATCGACAGGGGAGAAGGCCGGACCATCGGCGTCGTGGCCGCAACTAATGCTGAACTGCAGCTGCAGGAGCTTGTACCTGGCGCGTTCTTGAACCGCGTGATGTCCGGCAAACCGGCAATTGTCACCAACTTGGCTCTGGTCCCGGAGTGGAGCCCGGTGACGGCTGCTCATCCCGACCTATTAGAACCGGCCGACTCAGTAGAGGCGACTGGCTCGGCCGGGTCGGCGTTGTTTGTGCCGTTGCGGGCCAAGGAACTGCGGGCTGCCTTTGTCTGCCTGGCCGACGGTGCCGCGTCCTACACCTCGCATCACCTTGAGGTTCTTCAATACCTGGCCCCCCTGGCCGGTCAGGCGCTACAGCGATACCACGACATGAATGAGCTTGGCTCGTTAATCGACCGGCTCGAGTACTTGGCTCACCATGATGGTCTGACCGGGTTAGGGAACCGCTCGATGTTCAGCGCCAAGCTCGATCAGGCAGCGGGGCGTTTGGAGAGCGATGGCGAGCCGATAGCCCTCGTCCATATCGATCTCGACGAATTCAAAATGGTCAACGACAACTTCGGTCATCAGGTTGGCGACACGCTCCTGAAGGAGGTGGCCAACCGGATCAGCCTGGCTACACGAGAAGTCGACGCGGTTGTTCGCCTGGGAGGTGACGAGTTCGCGGTTCTGGCCAGCGGAGACACTGTTGACTGGATCGAGGCCATCACAAAGCGCATCTTGGACAGCATCAACCAGCCACTCGAAATTGAAGGCCACATCATTCGACCGAACGCCAGCGCCGGTATTTGTGTCTGCCCTCGAGACGAGGGCGACCCGACCAGCCTTCTTAGCTCCGCCGACCTGGCGCTGTACGACGCAAAGATGGCGGGCGGCGGCCGCCACTCGGTGTTCAGCACGTCGTTGCGGGACGGGCGTGACCGAGAGCGGGCGGTCGAAGCCGATGTGCGACGGGCGTTGGCCGAAAGGGAGCTTGTCCTGTGGTATCAGCCGATCGTGGCTGCCATAGACGGTGATGCATCGAATCCGATAGCGCTAGAGGCGCTCATACGTTGGCAGCATCCCGAACGCGGATTGATACCGCCGGTTGAGTTTCTACCCATCGCCACTCGCTCCAATCTGATCATCGAAATCGACGAGTACGTCTTGGAACGTGCATTAGACGATCTGGAGCCGTGGCTTCGCGGCGACTCGGCCCGGCGCATCTGTTTGAACCTGTCAGCCAAACAGCTGTTGGTGGCCGACTACGGCAAACAAATTCAGGCTGCCCTAGGCCAGCGAGGAATCCGATCGTCGTCGCTCGAACTTGAGTTGAGCGAGGAGATCGTGGCTCGACGCACGCTCGACACCATGATCGAAAACCTTGGGATGTTGCGAGACCTCGGTGTCGGCCTGGCCTTCGACGATTTCGGGACCGGCTATTCGTCGGTTCTGCAGCTACGACGTTTCCCCGGCCATCGACTGAAGATCGACCGGCAGTTCGTCGATTCGATGTGTGACAACTCGGCTGACCTGGCCGTAGTTCGAGGCATGATCGACATGGCCCACGGGCTTGACCTGACCGTGGTGGCCGAAGGCATCGAAAACGAGGCTCAACGATTGGCCTTGGTGAAGCTGGGTTGTGACGAAGTGCAGGGCTACCACCTGGCGCGCCCGGGTCCGCTTGATCAGATTTTGAGTCCGGCACTGTTGGCCGGTGAAGTGGTTACTTCTGCCTTGTCGCCGTCTACTTGAGGCTGGCGGTAAAGGCTGACATTGCTTCGGTCAAACCGTCGACGCTGTCGGCGGCTCGGGCGAAGAGGAACGAGGGAACGGCCATACGGTCCACGCCGAGTTGCGTTAACTCGTCAACCGAGCCTGACGGGTCTTTGGTTAGCGAGGCGCTGCCCGCCGTGACCTCGATGGTTGACGGGTTTCGTCCGGCATCGGCTGCGGTCTGGCGGGCGATGTCGATCAGTTCGGCCAGGTTGCCGGTGCCGGGGAAGAACCCGTCACCGATGCGTCCGGCCCGCTCTGCTGCAGCTCGACTGTGTCCACCAATATGAATCGGTACTGTGCCGTTGGCCGGTTTGGGGTTGGAGCTGACGTTGTCCAGCTGAACGAAGGAGCCGTTGTGGGTGACCCCGTCGGCAGCCCACAGGGCTCGGAGAACGTCGATGTATTCATCGGTGCGGGCACCCCGTCGTTCCCATGGAACATCGAGGGCGGCGAACTCTTCTTTCAACCAGCCAACACCGATGCCGAGGATGACCCGACCTTCGGTGAGGGAGTCGACCGTGGCCACCGATTTTGCCAGTACAGCCGGTTGGCGTTGAGGGAGAATGAGGATGCCGGTAGCCAACTTGATGGTTGATGTGGTGGCGCCGATGAACGACAGCCACGTCATCGGGTCGGGGATAGGGCTGTCGCCGCTGCCCGGCATCTTGCCCGACGGGGCGTAGGGGTAGACCGATTCGTATCCCTCGGGGTAGAGAACGTGTTCCACCGTCCACACCGATTCGAACCCGGCCGCTTCGGCTGCCGGCCCAAGGTTGCGAGCCCCCTGCGCGGTGGCGAACGCCATGGTGTTGGCGAACATGAGTCCCAGTTTCATTGTTGCTCCCCTTTGAGGGTCCCCCGGTCAGGTTCCCCGGTACAGATTGGTGATGGGCATGCGGCGGTCTTTGCCAAATGCTCTCTTCGTTATTCTGGTGCCCAGCGGACTCTGTTGCCTTTTGAACTCGGCAATGTCGACTAGCCGGGCGATCCGGGCCACGGTGTCTTCCGGGTGGCCCTCAGCGATCAGTTCGGCTGCTGTTCTATTGTGCTCCACGATGTCGATCAACATCGGATCGAGTTCTTCGTACGG
>CALJMD010000047.1 GCA_937981915.1 uncultured Acidimicrobiales bacterium | reverse complement strand
CACGTGTAACTCAGCGGACACCCCGGAGCCGAGCAGCGCCCTGGCGTAGGCGACGTCCTCATCCAAGAACAAGTCGAATTGGCCGACGTTGATGTACGCAGGAGGCAATCCGCTCAAATCGGTGGCAAGAGAAGGAGACGAATAGATGGTTGGAGCGCCTCCGCCCATATAGGCCTCCCAGGCCAAGATGTTGGTCTGGCGGTTCCACACCCGAGGGTCGGTGATGGCGTGACTGCTAGCCGTCTCGTTGCGATGATCAAGCATTGGGAAAACCAGTAACTGCCCAGCCAAGCTCGGTCCGCCGTGATCACGGGCGTACAACGCCGTTCCCGCCGCCAGTCCACCCCCGGCGCTGGCACCCCCGATCATGATTCGCGCCGGATCAACGTTGTTGGCCGCAGCATTGGCGGCCAGCCAGGACAAACCGGCATAGCAGTCATTCACCAACGCCGGTGCCGGGCTCTCCGGCGATAGCCGGTAGTCAACCGACGCCACCAACATGTTGTGATCGGCCGCCCGCTGGGCGCACAAGGCATCATCACCATCGGCGCTCAGCAAGATCATGCCGCCACCGTGGATCCACAGCAGCGCCGGAGAACCAGCGGCCAGACCGTCCGGTACGTACAGCTTCAAACGGACATCGGGATCGCCGTCGTGGCCGGGCACCATGACCTCGGAAATAGTCACATTGGTCGGCAGGTCCGGTGTTGGCATCTGGGCCAAGAACCCTTCGATCATGGTGCGGCAGGCCGGAATGTCTGTGAGGTCAAGCAGCTCCGGAGGCAGCATGGCGATTACAGCTGAGTGGTGTTCATCCAAGTGCGGAGCGAGATCATCAATTACCGTCATCGTCCCATGGTGCTGCCTACGCAGGCACCGAAGCAAGATGGGCCCTGAATCCGATATGACGAGTTGCGAACCGGACCAGCCCACTAGGGTCGAAGCATGACTCAGAACCGCAGGCGAATCCTCGTAACCAACGATGACGGAGTGGACTCCGTCGCCCTGCACGAACTAGCCCGAGCCATGCAACCACTCGGTGAGGTTGTCGTAGTCGCCCCCGACCGTGAGTACTCCGGATTTGGCGCCGCCATTGGCGACATCTGGACCCGCAACCCTGAAGCCCACGACGGCCACATCGACGGCGTCGAGGAAGCCTACGCCATCAGCGGGCCGCCGGCGCTGTGCGTGATGTACGCAAACCTCGGGGCGTTCGGCCGACGCCCCGACCTGATCGTCTCGGGGGTAAACCCAGGCGCCAACCTCGGTCGCTCGGTCTATCACTCCGGGACCGTCGGTGCCGCGCTGGCCGGTCGGGTGCACGGCATACCGGGCATAGCGGTCAGTCAGGAACTCAAGATCAGCGCCGAAGGTCAAGCCTGGCCCGACATCGTGGCCGCCGTGGACTGGCAGCCACCCGTCACCGTGGCTGCGCAAGCGGTGGAGGCCATGATCGACGGCGGGCTAGTTGGTGACGCCGACACCCCGCTCGACCCGGCGGACGCCCGAGTGTTGAACATCAACACCCCGGCCATGCCGATGAACGAACTAGCGGGCTGGAAGTGGTCCGAGGTCGCCACCAAACCTCGGACAGCCATGGCCACCGCTTCGCTTTCGCCCAAACCCGGCTTCAAGGGCCAGTACCACGTCAACGTCACCTTCGAGACCCCGCTGGAGCGGACGGAGGGAACCGACACGTGGGCGATTGACAACGGCTACGTGTCACTCACCTGGCTCAGCCCACTAACTGCTCTATCGCCGGCCGACACTGCAGTAACCAAACTCATCGATGACCGCCTAGACGGCCTCACCGGCTAGTCCTCCACGAAGAACAGGCGAGACGATCGGCGAAACGCTCCGGAGTTGTCAACAGAAGGCAGCAGCTCCCAGGCATCTCCAGTCGTGACGTCTTGAATGCGAGTGCCACTCTCGGTGCTGGCCGCCACGAGACGGTCGTCCCAGACCGCCACGCGCAGAGGGTCGTCAAGGTAGCCAGCGTCTACTCCACGCCAGAGATTCGGGCCCGGTAGGTAGTCACCCGCAATAGTGTCGAAGAGTCGCTGCCCGACAATGGTGTCGGTCCGTTCATCATGGTCCAAGACGACGACGAGGCGGTCACTTCCTGGAACTTGCTGAAAGAGCCAGGGCTGGCTGACTTCAGGGAAGATGAAGTCGGCAAGAAGTTCACCTGTCTGGCGATCAAACGCTTGCATGCTGCAGTCATCGGGAGCCTGACACGAATAGCCGATTCCCGACGTGGGCCCGCCGGAGATCGACAGGCCATCGAACACCTTGGTGAACTCGCCGTCGACGGCATCGAAGACTCCGCCACCTGGGACCCACACCAACCCGAATCGGGAGACCGACGACGGCGGCAGCTCCCACGTCTGCGCCTCCCCAGACTCAAGATCAACCACCGTGTAGGTCTCGTTGATTTGAAGTCGCCCGAACGACTGAAAGGTCATGACAAGTCGATCGCCACGAAGAAGGAACAAATCAGACAAGTCGGCTGAGCTGTTCACCGGTAGGTCGTAGACCAATCGAGCCTGCCCACTGGGATCGTTAAGGGGGACGGTAAGAATCTGTTGGTCTGACAACAGCACCAGTTGATCACGCCAGATCGTCACCGGCTGTCCGTCAATGTCAAAGTTGGTGACCTCTCCGGTGTCGAGATCGATCCGAGCAATCATCGATGGGCGCCCTACGTAGAGGTGAAGTCCAACCTCGTCTCCCAGAATCGGCTGGGCGTCAGTTACGCCATCAAGTCTGACAGGGACAAAGT
>CALJMD010000046.1 GCA_937981915.1 uncultured Acidimicrobiales bacterium | reverse complement strand
AGCTTTCCGTTTGTCGAACTGATGGACACCTGGACGTGGTTCCAATCCGGCATTAACACTGATGGCGCCCACAATCCGGTCACCAATCGACGGATGGAGCCAGGCGACATCCTCAGCCTGAACTGCTTCCCGATGGTGTTCGGCTACTACGTCGCGCTCGAGCGCACCTTGTTCTGCCAGAGTGCATCCGACGACCACTTGCGACTGTGGGACGTCAACGTGCAGGTACACGAACGCGGGCTCGAATTGATTAAACCTGGCGCGAAGTGCGGCGACATCGCCTCGGAGCTGAACGAAATCTATGCTGCAAACGACCTGCTGCAGTATCGATCCTTCGGCTATGGCCATTCGTTCGGTGTGCTGTGCCACTACTACGGCCGTGAGGCAGGCGTCGAGCTGCGCGAGGACATCGAAACCGAGCTGCAGCCGGGGATGGTGGTCTCCATGGAGCCGATGATCATGGTGCCGGAGGGAACTCCTGGCGCTGGTGGCTACCGGGAACACGACATTCTCGTCGTGACCGACGACGGCGCTGAGAACATAACCGGGTTCCCGTACGGGCCGGAACACAACATCATCAACTAGCTCGTCGCCCAGCTGTCGCTCGGCGATAGCGGGTGATGGACCAAGGCCGCAGCTAAATCTGGAGCAGCCTCGTGCTCACTGATCTAGGCTCTCGCGGCAGGGAAGCCGACGGCCGGGTCAACGTTGGAATGGGGGTCTACGGTGAGTTTTCTCAGCAACCTGATGCAGGCGCTAATCATCATGGTGGTACTCGCCGTGCCGTTGATTGTCGTCACAGTGCGCTTGAAACGATCACCGGTTCTCGTTCGCTACCTGGTGATCGCATTGGCACTGGCCGTCTTGGTCGCTGGAATCGAAGCGACCTCCAACCTGCTCGTCGAACGTTGCGTTGCCGCTGGCAACGTGGGCTGTGTCGACTACGGAGCGTCCGGTGGCAAGGTCATGATCATCGGGGGCTTCGCCGTCGTCTCGTGGATACGGGCTCGAAACCTGTGGCGACCCTTCTGAACGGCATCAGTCCGTAAGGTCACCTAGTGGCCGGAGTTCAGCCTTTTCGACGTGCTTCTGTGTAAACGGATTGTTACCAATTAGGAACATGGCTAGATCCGCGGGTTGCCTGCCCGCTACGATGGCCCAAGCCCAGAACACGAGTCGAATAGGGGAGAGCGGTTGAGCGGGACCGAAGCGGTGCTTGAGGTTTCCAATCTGGCCACGGAGTTCCATACGCCTGATGGCGTGGTTCATGCTGTCAACGGCATCGACTTCGAACTCCGCCAGGGAGAATTCCTTGGGGTCGTAGGCGAGAGCGGCTCTGGCAAGAGCGTGACGATGATGTCGCTACTACGACTGATCCCAATGCCGCCCGGCAAGATCGTCAGCGGTTCGGCAATGTTCGACGGGGACGACCTGCTCGAGATGGAGACGTCCGACCTACGCAAGGTTCGCGGCGGCAAGATCGGCTTCATCTTTCAGGACCCGATGACGTCGCTCAACCCGGTGCTCACCGTCGGCAAACAGATCGGTGAATCGCTTAAGTTGCACACCGATGCAACTACCAGGGACGCAAAACGACGATCACTGGAACTGCTCGAACTGGTCGGAATCCCCGACGCCGAGCAGCGCCTCAAGTCTTACCCGCACGAGTTGTCGGGGGGCATGCGCCAGCGGGTAATGATCGCCATTGCTTTGGCCTGTTCGCCAAAGGTCATCATCGCCGATGAGCCGACTACCGCACTCGACGTCACCATCCAGGCCCAAATCATCGAGATTGTTCGTGATCTGCGGACCAAACTTGGCACGGCAGTTATTTGGATCACTCACGATCTTGGTGTCGTAGCCGGCCTCGCTGACCGAGTGATCGTGATGTACGGAGGCAGGATCGTAGAGGAGGCCCGAGTCGCCGACCTCTACGCCACACCGCAGCACCCGTACACGAGAGGCCTACTGCGCTCCATCCCGCGCCTTGACCAGAAGGGCAGCGATCTGCAAACGATCGAGGGACAACCGCCGAGCCTGAGGAAGGCCCCCGTCGGGTGTTCGTTCGCCCCTCGATGTGAGTTCGCCTTCGACCGTTGTTTGACAGACACACCGCAGCTGACCACAGTTGGATTCGAACACCGATCGGCCTGCTGGTGGGACCTTGACAACGAAAGGCCCCGAGATGAACTCTGAGCAGACAGCTGAGACCACCGTCGATACCGCAGCGGACACGACAGTCGACACGGTGAACCAAGGCGACCGCGAGGTCTTGGTTTCGGTTAGCGGACTGAAGAAGCATTTCCCGATCATGAAAGGTGTCTTCCGTCGTCAGGTCGGTGCGGTGCGGGCAGTCGACGGCATTTCGTTCGACATCTACAAGGGTGAGACGCTGGGACTCGTCGGCGAGAGCGGTTCAGGCAAGTCCACGACCGGCAAGGTCATCCTGCAACTGGAGCAGGCAACGGAGGGATCCGCCACCTTCGACGGCATCGAACTGACCGAAACCAAAGGCGAAGAGCTCCGCAAGCTCCGACCGCGAATGCAGATGATCTTCCAGGACCCGCATTCGTCACTAAACCCTCGCATGACCGTGGCCTCGATTATCGCCGAGCCGCTAAGGGAGCACGGCAAAGGTAACGCCGAGAGTCAACGCAAGCGGATTGATGAGTTGCTCGGCCAGGTCGGGCTTTCGCCAATGCACGCCAACCGCTATCCGCACGAGTTCTCCGGCGGCCAACGTCAGCGAATCGGCATCGCCCGAGCGATTGCCTTGAACCCTGATTTTGTGGTCTGCGATGAACCTATTGCCGCCCTCGATGTCTCGATTCAAGCCCAGGTCGTCAACCTCCTCGAGGAGCTCCAAGACGACCTCGGATTGACCTACCTGTTTATCTCCCATGACTTGTCGATGGTGCGTCACATCGCTGACCGCGTGGCTGTGATGTACCTCGGCCGCATCGTCGAGCTGGCAACTGTCGACAACCTGTACGACGATCCGCAGCACCCCTACACTCAGGCCCTCAATTCGGCGGTGCCGGTTCCGGACCCCGTCGTCGAGGCCAGCAGGCGTCGCCAAATTCTAGAGGGCGATATTCCCAGCCCTTCCAACCCGCCACCCGGCTGCGTCTTCAACACCCGCTGCCCGTTGGCTGAAGATCGATGTCGCACTGAGGTTCCCGAGTGGCGCGACATCGGCGGTGGCCACTACGTC
Organism: uncultured Acidimicrobiales bacterium; assembly: GCA_937981915.1. GTDB lineage: Bacteria > Actinomycetota > Acidimicrobiia > Acidimicrobiales > SZUA-35 > JAHELU01. The sequence continues at coordinate 40,003 of CALJMD010000046.1, read as the reverse complement.
GCATGCCACCTGGTTGATGACAAGTCAGCCTGATTGTCGCTCAACCCACCTGTAAGTCCCCAAGTAACCCGTAACATACCCGATACGCCGAAGCCAAGCCTTGGCAAGGGAGGAATGAACATAATGAAGAGACTGAGATTGCTAGCACTTCTGCTGGCCGTCTTCGCTGTTATTGCTGCATCCTGTGGTGGTTCCAGTGACGACGACGCGGCTGAAGACGAAGCCACTGAAACCGAAGCAAGCGGTGAAGACGCCGAAGCTGACGAAGAAGAGGCAATGGAAGACGAAGAGGAAGAAGAGGAAGCCCCGGCCGAAGACGCTGCCGGTAGCGACGAGCTTCTCCTCCTGCAGTGGCAGGCGCCTTCACAGGCCAACGTGCTGCTCTCCGGTGGTACCAAGGACGCCTTGGCCGCCTCGCTCACAATTGAGCCGCTCGCCAAGTTCGATCCCAGCGGCACCTTGATTCCGGTGCTCGCCGCCGAGGTTCCCACCGTGGACAACGGTGGCGTGGCCGAGGACTTCTCCTCGATCACCTGGACACTGCGAGACGACATCGTTTGGTCGGACGGCACGCCGTTCACCTCTGACGACGTGCTTTTCACTCACGAGTACTGCACCGATGAGGCCACCGGTTGTTCGGTAGACCTCACCACCATCGACAAGGTCGAAGCGGCTGACGCCTCCACGGTCACAGTCACCTTCACCGAGCCGCAGCCGTTCCCTTACGGCTACTTCGTCGGTTACCTGCACCCGATCATCCAGCGAGCCCAGTTCGCTGACTGCGTCGGTGCTGCCGCCGCCGGTTGCTCGGATCAGAACTTCGCCCCGGTCGGCACCGGCCCGTACGTTGTCACCGAGCTCAAGCCCGAAGACACCGCTACCTACGCTGCCAATGAGAGCTACCGCGAAGAGGGCAAGCCCTTCTTCCAGGCCGTGACCATCAAGGGTGGCGGCGACGCCGAGGCTGCTGCTCGCTCCGTTCTGGAGATTGGTGAGGCTGACTACGGTTGGAACCTCCAGGTCGCCCCGGAGATTCTGGCCCCGATGGAAGCCGCTGGTAACGCTGCTCTGGTGTCCGGCTTCGCTGCCAACGTCGAGCACATCAACTTGAACCAGACCGATCCTCGGGCGGCCACTCCGTCTGAAGGCGTCGATCACCCCGTGCTGTTCAACAACCCTGAACTGGCTCGAGCACTTTCACTTGCCATCGACCGTGACGCTTTGGTCGCAGTCGGCTACGGTGCCGCTGGCGCCCCGACCTGCACCATCTGGCCGGTCCCCGGTCAGCAGTCAGCAAACAACGACTGGTGCAAGACCCGAAACGTCGAAGAGGCCAACAGCATCCTCGACGGACTGGGATACGAGGACACCGACGGTGACGGCGTGCGTGAGGCCGACGGTGAGCCGCTGAGCTTCACCTACGCCACTTCCACCAACGCTGTGCGTCAGTCAAACCAGGACATCATCAAGGCCAACTGGGCCGAGGTCGGTGTTGAGGTTGAGATGCTGAACGAGGACGCTTCACTGTTCTTCGACGGCACCTGCGCTTCCGATGCCTGCATCTGGAAGTTCTTCAACGACATGGAGATGTTCACCAACGGCTCCACCGTTCCCGATCCGATTTCGTACCTCAACGGTTGGACCCAGGAGCAGATCCCGACGTCCGGCACCAGCTGGGGCGGATCGAACATGCCTCGCATGCAGTCCGACGAGTACGACGCTCTTTGGTTTGAAACCTCGAGCCTCGCCTCAACCGACCCGGCTTACGCCGGCAACGTTGAGCAGCTCCAGGACATCATGATCGAATCCGGCGCCGTTATTCCGCTGATCCACCGTGCCAACGTGTCGGCTATTGCCAGCGACATCCAGGGCTTCGGCGAGCTCAACGGTTGGGACTCGGAGTATTGGAACATTCAGGACTGGACCCGCTAAGCGGATCGTCTCGTCAGTAGTTAGCTAGTAGCTGGTGGGGCCTCCCTTTGATCGGGGAGGCCCCACTGCTGTAGCTTTGATGGAAGGGATCTTCGGCAACCGAAATGCTCCAGTACGTTATTAGGCGGACACTGTTCGCCATCCCAACCTTGCTGATCATCAGCCTCGTCATTTTCGGGATTCTCGAAATGGCCCCTGGTGACCCGACCAGCAGCGTGCCGCTAACCGTTCCCGCCGAGGTGCGGGAGCGAATGCGCGAGGCGCTCGGTCTGAACGACCCCTTCTTTATTAAGTGGTTGAAGTGGTGCAGAGTGATGCTCATCAATGAGCCGCTGCATCTCATCGACTCCGCTTTCAATCTTTGCGACGGTGGTGACTGCGACCGCGATCGCATTATCTCGTGGTCGTCCCGCTCACCGGCCGTTGACATCATCTACCAACGCCTGCCGCAGACCATGTGGATCCTGGGCGTTGCCTTCGTTCTCGGTACGCTGCTGGCCATCCCGGTCGGCGTTTACTCTGCTTACCGTCAGTACTCGGCCTTCGACAACATCGGTACCTTCGTCACGATGATTGGCTTCTCACTGCCGGTGTTCTTCACCGGTCTGGTGGCCATCTTGGTATTCAGTGTCTGGCTCGGGTGGTTTCCGTCGTTCTACGACACGACCCACGAGGTCAGCTTGAACGACTGGGGCAGTATCGTCACTCAAGCCAAACAGATGGCGATGCCCGTGGCCGTGCTCACGTTGTTCAACGCGTCAGCCTTGAGTCGCTTTACCAGATCCTCGGTTCTGGACAGCCTCAACGCCGACTACGTTCGCACCGCCCGCTCCAAGGGCCTCGGCGAAACAGCCGTAGTCAACCGACATGTCGTCCGAAACAGCCTGATCCCTGTCGTCACACTGATAGCGCTTTCGATCCCTGGCATTTTCACCGGGGCGATCATCACCGAAACTGTCTTCCGGATTAACGGGATCGGTCAGCTTCTCATTACGGCAATTGGCCAGGGCGACGTTCCCATGGTGCAATCGATCTCATTCATATTCGCTCTGCTCACCGTTGTCTTCAACCTGGTGGCAGATGTGTTGTACGGCCTGCTGGATCCACGAATCCGGTACGACTGAGGGAGGTGCTTAGGACATGACTGCTACAGACCTACCCGCCAACTCAGGGGCCGCTGCGCTCGCAGCCGAGGAAGACTTCGGTGAATACCGGTCCCTCTGGTCCGACGTTTGGCGTCAGTTCAGGAAACACAAAGGAGCAATGGCGGGGCTGTTCATTTTGGCCTTCATCATGCTCGCCGTGTACATCGGACCATTCTTCTATCCCTACGACCCGTTCGAGCTCGATCTCGAGAACTTGAATCAGGGCCCCAGTGGATCGCACCTATTGGGCACCGACAACGTGGGTCGCGATGTGCTGGCCCGCGTGCTCGTCGGCGGCCGAATCTCGATGTCGGTTGGTATCGCTGCCATGTTGGTCGGCATCGTCATCGGCACTGCGGTCGGTGTTCTGTCCGGCTACTTCAAAGCGCTCGACGGTCCGTTGATGCGTGTGACCGACCTGTTCATCGCCATCCCGCAGCTTCCGGCCCTGCTGGTAATCGTGGTGCTCTTTCGAGAGCCACTGAAGGAATCCTTCGGAGCCCGGTTCGGGGTCTTTCTACTGGTGGTAACCGTTATCGGCATCTTCAGTTGGATGCAGACCGCACGTATTGTTCGCGGTGACGTCCTCGCGGCCAAGCAAGAAGACTACGTAACCGCTGCGTTGAGTTTGGGCACCCGGCGGCGCTCCATCTTGGCCCGACACATCTTGCCCAACGTCTTGAGCGCCGTTATGGTCGCTAGCTCGCTTGGCGTGGCCACGGCCATCATCACCGAGTCGGCGTTGTCGTTCCTCGGGCTTGGATTCCCTCAGGACCTTCCTACGTGGGGCGTGCTGTTGTCCTTGGCCAAGGACTACATGCAGATCAACCCCTGGCGTACGATTGCGCCCGGCGTACTGATCTCTCTCACCGTGCTGTGCGTCAACTTCATCGGTGACGGGCTTCGCGACGCTCTCGATCCGAAACTGCGATCCAAGGGCTAGGCACCAATTCCTTCCCGCCTAGCTCATTGAGGACGCGCTGTGTCTGCTGTAGACCGACTGGCTGAACTTCTGGTTGCCGCCCGCAGCGCGGGCTCACCAATTGATTCGGTACCCGACGAGTTGATGCCGTCTACGATGGCCGAGGCTGAAGCCGTAGACGATGCGGTGGCAGCGCTGACCGGTTGGCCGGTTTTGGGTTGGAAGATCGGTTGCACCTCTATCTACGCCCAGGAACTGCTTGGTACCGATGGCCCCTTCGCCGGTCGGGTGTACGAGGTTGTTGACTCTGGAGCTGTTCTCGAAGATGCTGCGCTACCGGTAGAGCCACTGCTCGAGGGCGAGTTGGCGTTTACGATTGGTACGTCGATCCCGGCCGAGCAGGAACCGCTGGACCGCTCCGCTCTCATCCATGCTGTCGCCAATGTCCGACCCGCTATCGAGGTTGTCGGGGGACGCTACGCCACATTCGTCGGTCTTGATGTTCGGCTAATCATCGCTGACGCCGGTGCCAACTCGATGGTGGCGTTGGGCCCGGCGGCCGATGGCGTTGACCTCACTCAGCTTGGCAGCGTCGAGGCCACCATGACCGTCGACGGTGACGTTACGGGATCGGGTAGCGGAGCGGACGTGCTCGGTGATCCACTAACTGCTCTCCACTGGCTGATTGGTCATCTGTCGAACCGCTCCATCGGCCTCGAAGCGGGCCAGGTAGTTTCGACCGGCACCGCTACTCAAGTTGCGCCACTACACGTGGGCTCCTCGGCGACAGCTACCTTCAACGGGGTTGGTTCGGTATCGCTGTCTCGTCGATAGGTACGCCAGGTCCCAGCGAAGGTCCTTGGCAGCGAAAGCGACTGGCTGTGCGGGTCAAGCCCGCAGCTCTACGTGAGATTCGGGGTGGCCATCCGTGGGTGTTCGACGGCTCGATTGTCTCCATTGGTGAGGGCGGTCGGGCGGGAGATCTCGCCGTAATCTTTGATGACAAGCGCCGGTTCGCTGCGATCGGACTTTACGATCCCGACTCGCCAATCAGGGTTCGAATCTTGCACCGAGGAGACTCCCTGGCCATCGATGACGAATGGCTACAAGCCACGATTCGCTCGGCCATTAATCGGCGCCAACCGTTACGAGATCGACCGGACACGACCGCCTATCGCATCATTCACGGAGAGAACGACGACCTCGGCGGTCTCGTCGCTGACCTCTACGGCGCACATGTCGTGCTTAAGATGTACAGCACCGCGTGGGAGCCCTGGTTGTTGGCGATCGCCGACGCACTACAAGCGGCATTGGGTGACGACCTCAAATCGATCACCGTTCGGACGGGCCGGAAAGTGGGTTCGCCCGGTGCCGAACCAGCGGTCCTATTGGGCACGCCTCCGGCTGATCAACTGGTGATTCTGGAGAACGGGATCAAGGTGGAGGTTGACCTTCGGTTCGGACACAAGACGGGCTACTTCCTCGATCAGCGGCACAATCGATCTTTGATTCGAGACAACAGTTCCGGGCGGGATGTGCTCGACGTCTTCAGCTCGACCGGAGGCTTCTCGGTTCATGCTGCGTCTGGTGGGGCGACCAGCGTGACCGCTATCGATGTTGCTAAACCGGCGCTCGAGCAGGCGGCGCGCACGTTCGCCCTCAACGGCTTTAGTGCGAACGCTCCGTTCTTCGTAGCGCGGCACGGGGACGCCTTTGAATTGCTCACAGAAATGGTTGACGCTCAACACCATTTTGATCTTGTCATCGTTGACCCGCCTTCTATGGCTTCCCGGCAGGACCAGGTCGGGCGCGCTCTCGATGCGTACCAGCGATTGGCTTCGTTGGCCGGCCGATTGGTGTCGTCGGGTGGACTTCTCTATCTGGCGTCGTGCACGGCCAGGGTGACTCCTGACGAGTTCCGACAGGCGTCATTTGATGCTCTGCGTCGCGTCGGCGTCAAGACCACGCTGGTCGAGGAGACGGGTCACGACATCGACCACCCTGTCTCTTTTGCTGAGGGACGCTATCTGAAAGGTCTGCTGCTGGCAGTCTCCTAGAAGGCTCTCAGGTTTGTTGGACCATCGCCGATCGGCGCTGACAACCGGCTATGAGTTGATAGGTCGATGCGGTGAGCGACACAATGAGACAACCACAACGACGTTAGAACACGACGTTCGAACACTGAGGAGAGTGCGGTAGCAGATGGCCAATGAGTGGTTCGAGTCCGTGGCTGTAGCGCAGCGAAGAGCCAAGAAGACTCTCCCGAAGTCGGTCTACGGCGCTCTTATTGCCGGTTCCGAGCGCGGGGCGACAGCCAAAGACAACACAACGGCTTTCGGTGAGATCGGTTTCTCGCCCATCACGATCGGTCAACCGGCGGAACGGGAGATGTCCACCGAGGTCATGGGCCAACCGATATCGATGCCGGTCTTGATATCGCCGACCGGCGTCCAGGCCGTACACCCGGATGCGGAGGTGGCGGTTGCTAAGGCCGCAGCCGCTCGTGGCGTAGCCATGGGGCTGAGTTCGTTCGCCAGCAAGCCGGTGGAGGACGTGATCGCCTCGAACCCACAGACCTTCTTTCAGGTGTACTGGGCTGGTGACCGAGATTCGATCCTGGAACGATTGTCGAGAGCGAAGTCAGCTGGTGCAGTCGGCTTGATCTTGACGGCTGACTGGTCGTTCTCCCATTCGAGAGACTGGGGCAGTCCAGAGATCCCTCAAGCCATGGACCTGCGCACGATGGTCAAACACCTGCCTGAAGTTGTGGTTCGGCCTCAATGGTGTCGCACCTGGCTGAAGGCCGGTTGGAAGCCACCGACGTTGGCCGTTCCGAACTTCGCCACCGCCGATCAGTCAGCCCCCAAGTTCTTTGACGCCTACGGAACGTGGATGCAGACACCGCCACCCACCTGGGATGATGCTGCGTGGCTATGTGAGCAGTGGGATGGACCGGTGATGCTCAAGGGTGTGATGCGAGTAGACGAGGCCAAGCGGGCCGTCGATGCCGGATTCGACGCTATCTCGGTCTCCAACCATGGCGGAAACAACCTTGATGGGACGCCGGCCTCCATTCGCGCTCTTCCGGCAATCGCCGAAGCCGTTGGAACTTCGGTCGACGTGCTGCTCGACGGCGGTGTCCGGCGGGGGAGCGACGTCGTCAAGGCTGTCGGCCTCGGGGCGAAGGCTGTCATGGTGGGACGAGCGTACCTCTGGGGTTTGGCTGTCAACGGACAAGCCGGGGTGGAGAACGTTCTTGACGTGCTACGCATGGGAATCGACTCGACAATGATGGGCATCGGCTGTTCCACCATCTCTGCGCTGGATCGGACGTACCTACGAGTGCCGGATGGTTTTGAGGTTCGGCCGTGATCATCACAGTGTTCCGCTCCCGCCTCGATCAGGACTCGACCAGCGAGTACGGCCCTGTGGCCGCCCAGATGGTTGAGCTGGCGACGGCAATGCCGGGATTCGTCTCCGTCAAGGGCTTTGTCGCCGACGATGGGGAACGTTGCACGATCGTCGAGTTCGATTCATGGCAACACCACGATGCCTGGGCCAGTCATCCGGAACATCGCATGGCCCAGCAACGGGGACGCGACACCTTCTACACCACCTACGACCTCAAGGTGGCCGAAGTTGAGCGTCACCTTTCGTTCGCCACCGACACGGAGGGCGAAACCTCGAAGTGATCGATCAACCTCCGACTGCGAGACTCCTGGCCGCTGTGGCCGATCGATTGGCCGAAGTTGCACGGCGCTCGCCGGGCGAGTCTGCCGACGATGGATCACGCTACGAACTTCGGGTAGCCGCCAACCTGACTGCGATTGCGGCCAGAGAACTTCAGAGCGGAGCCGCTACTGCCACCGTCGTCAGTCGGGAACTATCGGCCGCAGCCAGCGCCTTGTCCCACTGCCCACCGGTGGAATCAACGTCGGTGGGGGAATTGGTCGAGGCCATCGACGGCACCGTAGCGCTCGCCGTTCGGCAGCGATGGTCGTCATTTGATGGGCCGACAGCTCCAGCGGAACTCGGCGACCAGTCCGACTTTCATAACCATCTCCTCCGAGCAGTCGAGCGTCGTCTGGACATCCAGCGACCGGGCTACCGGTAGCCTGCCACCGTCGTGGATCGGACGTGACGAGCGAAGCGGTGCCGGCGGCGACGCTGATTGCCGAGTGCCAACGGCTTTTGAACGAGTCCGGCTGGCAGGGCACGCTGCGCGATGACCTAAAGGTTCTGAGTGCCGGAGCAGTTCGGTCATCGGTGATCCTCTCCGCCAGTCGGGATCCCGACGGGGACCACCTTGGGGGAGGCGAGCGGGTCAAGCTGGTAGCCCAGCTTTCACACCCGAATGAACCCGACGGTTCATCGTCCAAACCAGAAGGCCCGCTGACTCGGATATCAGTTACTGCGGAGGCACAAGCGATTGAGGCGGCCAATAGTGCCAGCGTGCCGGTGGCGCAGGTCGTGGCCGTCGGCTTCAGCACCGAACTGCAGGGTGAACTACTTATTACCGAGTGGTGTCCGGGTGAATCGATTCCCCGAAGGGTGCTCAGAACACTTGGCGGCGATGAGGCCAACGCCAAGCGGTTGGCGGAACAGTGCGGAACCTCGCTGGCGGCGCTACACCGTGTGCCGTCGAACTCAATCCCCGGACTTCCGGTGCTCGACGATGCCCACCCGTATCAGTGTTACGTCGATGACCTCAACGTCGCCCTCGACGAACTCGGACACTCGTATCCAACGTTGCGGTACGGGGTGTGGTGGCTAGCCCGCAACACCCCGGCGAGCACGGTCGAAACACGGTTGGTTCACGGCGACTTCCGCCTCGGAAATCTCCTGGTCGACGACGACGGCCTGAGCGCGATTCTCGACTGGGAGCTCGCTCATGGCGGGGACCCGATGTGTGACCTGGCCTGGTTGTGCCTTCGGACCTGGCGCTTTGGTATCGATGACCGTGAGGTCGGCGGATTCGGTCACCTACGACACCTTCAAGACGCCTATTCGGAGGCGGGCGGAGCGTGGAATTCAGAACGGTTCGCCTGGTGGACGGTAGCCCGCACGGTTTGGTGGGGAGCCGGTCTGGCGTCGCAGGCCAAGGCGTTCGAGGAACGCAGCGAAGCCGGAGAACCAGCCTCCCTGGTTCACGCTGCAAGTGGGCGTCGGGTGGTTGAGTTGGAGTACGACCTTTTGAAGCTGATAGGAGAACTCGATGGACTTTGATCTGCCACCTGAAGTGGTCGACTACCTGGATGAGCTCGACGACTTCATCGAGCGAGACATCGAACCGCTGGAACGGGAGAACATCCAATTCTTCGATCACCGCCGTGAGCATGCTCGAACGGATTGGGACAACGATGGGCAGCCCCAACCGGAGTGGGAAGCACTCCTCGCCGAGATGCGGCGCCGAGCTGATGCTGCGGGACATCTCCGTTTCGCTCTTCCGTCAGAGCTCGGGGGCCAAGACGGCTCAAACTTGGCAATGGCGGTGATCAGGGAACACCTGGCGGCCAAAGGGCTTGGTTTGCACAACGATCTACAGAATGAGTCGTCGATAGTCGGCAACTTCCCAACTGTCCTCATGGTGCTCGACCAGGGCACAGACGCACAGCGGGCAGAGTTCTGTGAGAGTCTGATCGTTGGCGAGAAACGCATGTCCTTCGGGTTGACCGAACCTGACCATGGGAGCGACGCCACTCATATGGAGACCACCGCCGTTCGAGACGGCGACACCTGGGTCATTAACGGCAAGAAGCGCTGGATCACCGGGATGCACCACGCAACCCATGTCGCCTTGTTCGCCAGGACATCGGGTGATGCTGGCGAAGCGGCCGGCATCACCTGTTTTGTTGTGCCTACGGCAACGGAAGGCATCGACGTCGGGCCGTTTTGGTGGACGTTCAACATGCCGACGGACCATCCTGATGTCACATTGACCGATGTTCGAGTTCCTGACTCCTCGATTCTCGGCCAGGAAGGTCGCGGTCTTTCCCTCGCCCAGATCTTTGTCCACGAAAATCGAATCCGGCAGGCCGCGAGCTCACTCGGGGCGGCACAGTATTGCATTAATCAAGCCGTTGCCTACGCCCGGGAGCGAGCTCCATTCGGCAAGCCGCTGTGGCTGAATCAAGCCATCCAGTTTCCGCTTGCCGAGCTGCACACCGAGGCTGCGATGCTGAGGGCCTTGATTCGCCAGACCGCCTGGAAAATGGACCGTGTGCATCACATGGACATCAGTGACGCAGTGAGCATGTGTAACTACCGGGCTAATCGTCTCGTCTGCCAGGCGGCCGATCAGGCAATGCAAACCTGCGGTGGTATGGGCTATTCCCGCCACATGGCCTTTGAACATATCTATCGACACCATCGTCGGTATCGCATTACTGAGGGTTCTGAGGAGATCCAAATCAGGCGAGTTGCCGGCGTTCTGTTTGGCCTGGCTGTGAAACGTTGACCATGTCCGCGTTCTGAGGGCTGCATCGCCCGTCGATGCCCGTGGCACCGTCAATCAAAGATTCGAGGCAAATACTCGTAACACGTTCGCAACACGGGTAAGGTGTTTGACGGAGCTAGGGCAGACGGAGTTTCATGCTAGGCAGAGTCGACAGGCGGTCGAGGCCAATACTGGCGGGCGACGACCTGAACACCTCAAATGATGACGCAACCGGTTGGTACGGCGATCCTCAGGCCGATCACGGAGACTATTCTCGTGACGCCTATGATTACGGCGATCCGACCTGGTACGAGACGTCGGAGCTTGAGCTCGCAGCGCGTCGCTCCGGCGGACCGGCGACCGACCACGACGGTAGCTATCACACCGGCGTAGCCCCCGACGAGCGGTATTGGCTTGACGGCATCGACGACGAGATTCGCCTCACCGGGCGCGACTGGATCGAAGGCCTCCGGCCAACCCAACCAACCTCCATCGGCGCACGATTGGCCCGTTTGGGTTCCATGTTGGGAATCGTCGCTCTTGTCGGTCTCGGTGTCGTGTTGCTTTCGGTCACTCAAGCCGGTCGCGCATTTGAAATTGCTTCGACCCCGGCTTCCGATGACGATGACTCGCTTGACATTGACGCCGGATCCCAGACCGAGACAGGCTCGTGGTTTGACGAAATACCGCTCCTGAATCGAATGCGGGGCGCCAGTATCTCATCGGCGGCTGACACAGACGAGGTCGCCGAAACGACGACAACGACCGCTTGGGTCGAACCTGCGATCGCTCCCGCCTCCGAATGGGTTGATGCCGGACATGGTGTCGCCGTCCCAGATTTGCTGTTACGTATCCGTTTCTGCGAATCAACCAACAATTACGTTGCGTCTCACGTCGTCTCCAGCGCCCGGGGTGCCTACCAATTCTTAGCCGGGAGCTGGGACTGGTACGGTCACGCTGCTCGCTACGGTGTTCCGTCCGCCGACCAAGCAACTCCGGCCCAACAAGACGAGGCTGCAGTGATCACGATGGAGAAGTCGGGAGCTCGCCCGTGGGCTGCCAGTCGCGCCTGCTGGGACTCACCCGACATCGACTCTCGTTATGCAACGGCCAAACCTCCGGCCAGCGCTACTACCACTACCGCGACCACGACGTCGTCGACCACGCCGGAGTCAACAACCACCACATCCGGTGGATCTGAATCAACGGCGGCGCCCGAAACAACGGCGACGAGTGAGTCAACAACGTCGACGACGGCTCCGTCAACGACATCGAGTTCGACCGAAGCCAGCACCACCGAACAAACTTCGGAGTCTCAACCGGACGAAGCAACGTCGACGTCGACTGATACGACGGTCGCCGACGGCGGTTAACCGCTTCGTCAAGCTGGTGTTCCTGGCTGATTTTGTCGGCCAGCGGGTCTATTTGACGATAGTTCGCTTGCGTCATACGCCAGTGGGCCAGCGGTCCGGGTCTATGGTGCGATCGACGCAAGTCGGGGGCACTGTTTAGCCCGCGAACGCAGCTGTTTCGCGTACAAACCATTAAGGATCCCTTGTCACGGCACGACGTTGCCGGGCGCATCAACACCCGCCAACCGGCGTTGAGCCCTGCAAGGAGATCCACCAGTGACCCCCATGCCTCCGGCCCCCAGGCCTGTGGCGTTTCATTCGGGTACCCCCAACGAAGACGACCCCAATAGGGGTCTGTTCGCTACCCGTTCGCCTAAGAAGCCCCCCAGTCATCTAATCGCCGCGGTCATTTCTGCGAGCATGCTGATCGTAGCCGTCATCGTCGCTTTACCTCGCATGAGCTCCGGCCCATCCCCGGCAGCCGGACCAGATGGTTGCAGCTCATACACCCCCGTTGCCCCCACCGGTTCCGGCGTCGTCCGCAACGTTGCCAGCCCAACTGACCTTGCGTCAGCGTTGAGCGCTGCGATGCCCGGCGACACCATCAACCTGGCGTCGGGTCGATACGAGCAGCTCCACTACCGCCAGGCCTACGGCCATCGATCGGGGGCTGAGGGTCGCCCGATCGTCATCCAAGCCGCCGCTGGCGCAGCTCCAGTCATCGGCTTCAACGGTATCGATCCGGGCAACTGGAAGCCGGCGGTCGACGTAGTCCGCCTCGAGCATGTCGTGGTCAGAGGACTGGAGATCGGCAATGCCATGTTCGGAGCCAGATCGTCGGGATCACATCACGTCACCTTCGAGTACAACACGATCTCCAACCTGGGACACTCCGGCATCATCACGCAGGCCTATTGGAACGACCAGGCCCAGGTCTCATCAAACACGACTATTCGATGCAACAAAATCTCTCGCACCGGCAAAGTTGAGTCTGAATTCGGTGAAGGTATCTACATCGGGACAGGCACCTTCAGCAAGACCGATCGCTCACACGACATGACTGTCGAGCACAACGAATTGTTCGATCTCTCAAACGAGGCGATCGACGTCAAGCACTACACGACCAACGTCTCGATCCGGCACAACCGCATCCATGATCTGACACCTAACTACGGTGGAGCGATTTCGCTCGGCCTCAACAGGAGCAGCTGGGGGCCGGCCAACTATCTGGTTGAGGAAAACCAGATTTGGAACGTCTCCAACGGCATGCATTACGCACAAGCCATCGCTGTTGCCCACGGTCCAACCGAAATCAGAAACAACACAATTTGGAACGTCGAGGTTGACCCACAATCAACCTGGCCCGGCAAGCATGTGATCCAGGTGCATGGCGATGACAATCCGGCCGACTGGGCGTCGGCCTTCGGGTCGCCTTCGAACAATCAGGTCACGATTGTCGACAACACTATCCACGGGTGCACGGAGAGCTGCATCAGTAGCTACGCGGATCCCCTGGCGATCAGCCCCGACGTGGCGGTCGCCGGCAATGTCGTCACGGCGGAGTCGAGGGGCATGCTCCAGGTGCGGACCGAAACGATCGCAGCACCCGACGACTTTGTCGGACCCACCGTCGGTCCCGCAGACAGTGGCTCCGGCCCTGGTTCCGGGCTGACGCTGAAGACCGATGTGCAGACCACTACTACCTCAACCACGTCCACCACACCAACGACCGTCGAACAGCGCGCTGACGAAACCACGTCGACAACAGTCACCGCTACGACAGGTGGCTCCGATACACCTCCCACCAGCAGCCCAGATGATTCAACGGCGTCTACGACCAGCGTCGCATCTGATGATGGGCTTGAAGATTCAGATTCCGCTGTCAGTACCATCGCTCAGCGCCCGACCACCGAGCCGATATCGGCCCCGTCGTCGACCAGCAGTAGCGTCTCCGGGCCCTCCACGAGCAGCGACGTTCCCGGCAGTGGCCCATCGACGACATCGCCCGGCGAGCCGGGAGATTCCCAACCGCCCCAGGACGAGTCAGGGCCAAGTACCACTGTGGCCGATGACGCTCCACAGACACCAGTCATCGACGACGAGGAAACGTCAGATAAGAGCACGTCGACTCCAGAGGACGTGGACGGAACCTCCGACGACGTTCTCGGAGGTGACGGCAAGCCAGGTCGACGTCGCGGACAGCAACGGGCCGCCGAACGGCGACGGGGTACCCCACCGAGAACAACCACGACACAACCCGGGTCCCAGCCGAGCCTTAGCCACGATGGGTGGTGGTCCGCCGTGCCGAGTAGGCGCCCATAGCAACTATCATTTAGAGATGGCCACTGACGCACTGACAGGCGAGCAGGTTCCGGTTCGAATAGCGCCGTCGATCTTGTCCGCCGACTTCGCCTCGCTAGGAGACGAGGTAAGTGCGATGGACCAGGCTGGCGCCGACTGGATCCACCTCGACGTGATGGACGGTCACTTTGTGCCGAACATGACCTTCGGTCCCCCGATTATCGAGTCGATTCGCAAAGTAACCGACCTTTACTTCGATGCTCATCTAATGATTGCACCGGCGGATCCGTATCTCGAGTCGTTCGCTGCGGCTGGCTGTGACGGCATCACGGTCCACGCCGAAGCCGGCCCTCACCTCGATCGCTCGCTGCAGCGAATCCGTGATCTCGGCAAACGAGCGGGCGTATCGCTCAATCCCGGCACGCCTCCCGAAGCCGTGCAGTGGGTTCTGGACCGCGTCGACCTGATTCTGGTCATGTCGGTCAATCCAGGTTTCGGCGGACAGTCGTTTATCCCCTCGGCGCTGGAGAAGGTTCGCCGCCTGGCGCAGATGATCGAAGATCGACCAATCGATATCGAAGTGGACGGGGGAGTGACGCCCGAGAATTCACAAGCTCTCGTCGCTGCTGGAGCGACAGTTCTGGTTGCGGGCTCGGCCGCCTTCCGTAATGGGCCCGCTGCGTATCGTGGCAACGTCACAGCGCTACGGTCCGGCGACTAGCTCTACTGGTCTGACCGATTCGATGACGGCGACGCCGACGGCAACGCAAACACCGTCGGCCCGCCGCTGGTACGGAGAGGCTCGCAACAGAGCAGCGGAGTTCCAGCTGGAGGGCTCGGCTACGCCAAAGAAGTCCGGGAGCATGGTCGAACCCGAGACCGAGGCCTTTCTGGTCCTGGTCGCAGCGGCCCTCTGCCTGACCGCGTTGAACTTTGGTGCCACCACTCAACCCAATTGGTTCGTTGACGTCGTGAACGGCGTTGGGCTCGAAAGCCTGTCGCTACAACTGGGGGATGCATTCTTTGAGTCCGATGATCGTCGATTCAACGGTCTGATCTTCTGGGCGTCGATGCAAATCTTGAGCTATGTGGTGCTCCCGTCGCTTCTGATCCGGCTCGTGTTCCGACGCTCGCTGGCCGACTACGGTCTGGGGCTGCGTCCATCACGAGATGATGTCGCTCCGTATCTGGTGCTCTTGGCAATTGCCGCCCCGTTTGTTGCTGTCGCCTCGACCACGGCTGCTTTCCAAGCCAAGTATCCGTTTCTTGACCTTGCCGTAAACCAGCCGTTGTGGCCGCAAATGTATGTGTGGTGGTTGCTGTACGCCGCTCAGTTTGTTGCCTTGGAGTTTTTCTTTCGGGGATTCCTAATTCACGGTCTCGTTCGCTCGACCGGGATGTTGGCGGTGCCCATCATGGTGGTGCCCTACACCATGCTGCACTTCGATAAGCCGGGTATCGAAGCCGTGGCCGCCATCGTCGGCGGTCTGGTGCTGGGAACCCTGGCCTTGAAGACCAAGACAGTGTGGTGGGGGGCGTTACTCCACATCTCGGTGGCGATGATCATGGATGTACTCGCTATCGGGTGGGCCCGTTGGTAGGTCTTCCGACCGTCGCGTTGACCGATCGACGGTCATGGGCGATGCGGTTGGCCGAGACTGGGCTCACTGCCGCGTTCGGCGGCGCAGCGGGCTGGATTGCAGGGTCGGCTATCGGCCTTGAGAATTGGCTGGGTTTGCTTGGCGCGTTAAACGGACTGGTGTCTGGATTCTTCGGCATCTACGACTGGCGGAGATGGCAAGGTTGGCTCGCCGCTCTCTTAGATTCAACGTGGGGTGTCGTTGGGACGACACAGGCGCTCCTGCTTCACGCGGTGAACGTCTTCGTCCCCCGATCCGACTATCTGGAATCGGAGAGCTACAGGAGGAATCGCCACGTGTACGACCGTGGGGTTCGACTTCGGGGGACGTTCGCCTTGGCCGGCGGCAACGTCATCAGCAATGGGGGCGGCCATGTCGGGTTGCGAGGTGCCTCACCAGCGTCGGATCGCCGCCGCCGCTTCGTGACCGCACATGAAGAGTTGCATGTCTGGCAGAGCCGTACGCTGGGGCCTCTGTTCCAGCTCATCTACGCCGTTTGGCTCGTCTCCGGCGCTGTTATCGGATTAGTCGTTTGGCCCTTTGCCAAAGGGTCGCTGAGGTCGAGCATCGAGACTGTCGCCTACTACAACAACCCGTTTGAGTACTGGGCGTATCGGCGCGACGGCTACTGGCCGCCGGGGGGAGCGAACGCACAACTGGCCTGGGGCGCTCGTCAACGGTCGAGATCGAAGGTCGATCGTCCCCAGTAGAGGTTGCGGCCTCAAAGCTCGTCGACGGTTTTGGTGTTGTCAGACGGCAATGGGACGTTGGTCATCGAGAGATGTAGGGGGCGGTCCGAGCGGTAGGGGTTGGCGGCGAGCGTGTCGTAGTTGAGTTCCACGCCGATGCCGGGGCGTTCGGTGAGTGGAAGGTAACCGTCCTCCCACGGCAGGGGATCGACGACCAAGTCCCGATGAAATGGTGTCTGAATCGTCTCCAAGATGAGAAAGTTCGGACAGGTGAACCCAACCTGCGCTGCTGCGGCATGAGCGACCGGTCCACAGTAGATGTGTGGGGCCATCAGCGCGTTGTAGAGCTCGGCCAGAGCCGCCACTTTTCGCATCTCCCAGATGCCGCCAACCCGGCCGACGTCGGGCTGTACGATCGCTGCTCCCGCCTCAAGCGCCGCCCGGAATTCGACCCGAGTGGTGAGTCGTTCTCCGGTCGCGACAGGAATCGTGGTCGAGTTGGCGATTCGTTCCAACGAAGACATCTGATCTGGTGGACACGGCTCTTCGAACCACAGCGGGTCGAATTCCTCCAGCTGGCGGGCCAGGCGAATAGCCGATCCGGTGCTCATCTGACCGTGGGTACCGAAGAGAAGATCGGCCCGGTCACCTACGGCGTCGCGAATGGCGGCCGCGTTGGCGACTGAGCGACTCAACTCAGGCAGCGAGAGTTCCCGGCCACCTTGGAAGCTGTATGGCCCTGTCGGGTCCTGTTTGACGGCGGTGAAGCCGAGGTCGACGTAGTAGAGCGCCTGTGCGGCGGCAGCCGCCGGGTCATGATAGACGTCCGGGTCATCGGCTGGGTCCAGCGTCTTGTCGTGGACACTGGGTGGATACAGGTAGGTGTAGGTCCTTAACTTCGAGTGAAAGTTGCCGCCAATCAGGCCCCAGACAGGCTGATTCAATGCCTTACCGAGAATGTCCCAGCAGGCGATTTCGATACCGCTGAATACCCCCATGAGACTCACGTCTGGCCGTTGGGTGAATCCTGCCGAGTAGACCCGACGGAACATCGCTTCGATGTTGCGGGGATCTTCACCGGCGATGAATCGATCAAATACATCCTCGGTCATCCGGGCCGCGACGTCACCCCCGAACGGGATGCCATAACATTCGCCGACGCCGCTGATGCCGTTGTCGGTCTCGAGCTCGACAAAAAGCAGGTAGCCGCCCCCGATTCCATCGGGAGGAGAAGTCACATGGCAGGTAACCGATTCGAGTCTCATCAGCACGCACTTTAGGCTGGCCGACGTTCACTTTGCATTGACCGTGCGGGATCGTGTCGGCGCCAGTGGCCAGCCTCACGCATCGATGTCAAATATTGTTGCTAGAACTTCGAAGCGGTCCGCCAGTAGGCCGCTCGTAGCGCCTACTCTCGGCGTCAGTGACCACGTACTATGTCGAGGAGTTCAGCGCTGAAGAGCAAGATGTTCTTCGGCGATACTTCACAAACCTTGATCGCCCGGTTTTCTGCCTGGTCAATCTGCCCGAGGTGGTGAAGGGCGCGCTTTTCGCCCGTTACTCGCGCTCGCCGAAATCGCTTCGGCGGCTGTTCTTGGATGAGTTCGTCGGCGACCTGGACATCAATGGTGACGAGTCCGTCGATGCAACAGTCGGCTTGGCCAAGGCGGAGCAGCTCTACGACCGGGTTTTCCTGGAATACGGTGATGATTCGGTCGCCCAACTGGGTGGAGTTCACCTTGCCTGTGAGCAGGCTTCGAATCTCCTCACCAAGATTTTGGAGTGGGGAAGGCTTGCCGCGTACCTGGAACAGTCGACCCGTTACATCGCGTATGATTTGAGGCGCAACGGGCGCTACCTGTATTACCGCGATCCCAGCGTGTTGTCATCGGCCCTCGGTGCCCGGTTCATCGGCGAGATGGACCGGCAGTTCGACACCTACTCAGAGATGTATCCGATCGCGCTCGACTACGTGCGGACGACCAATCCCAAGCACCCGTCGGATAGCGACTTCGTCTACCGATCGGCCACGAAGGCCAAAGCCTTGGACGCAGTCCGAGGTATCTTGCCCGCTGCTGCGCAGTCCAACGTTGGTATCTACGGAACGGGACAGAGCTACGAACAAATGCTGCTGCGCATGCGGGCCGATCCACTTCCAGAGGCCCGAGCCTACGCCGACATGATGCTCGAGGAGCTCAGGAAAGTCATTCCATCGTTTGTGCGGCGGGTCGATCTCCCTGACCGTGGAGTTGCGACGACGGCCTACCTCGAACAGAACCGATTGGCCATGGAGTCAGTGGCCGATGAGCTGCTGACGGTGACAGACGTACATGACGATGACGCTCGGGTCGAGCTGATCGACTTCGATCCCGACGCCGAGATCAAACTGGTCGCCGCCATGTTGTACCCCTATACCCACGTGTCCGAGTCTGATCTGCTCCGCCAAGTGGAGTTAATGTCGGTCGAGGATCGGATCCGGGTTATGAGGGCCTACGTAGGTGAGCGTGATAACCGCCGCCACCGCCCTGGTCGTGCGCTAGAGAGGCCGTTTTACCGGTTTGACGTCTTGGCCGACTATGGAGCGTTCCGTGATCTTCAGCGGCATCGAATGCTGACCGTGGAGTGGCAGGCGCTAAACCCGTGGCACGGCTACACCCGACCGGAGCTAGTGGACGAGGCCGGTCTGACCGCGGCGTTTGATGATGCAATGGACCGCTCAGCGGACTTGTATGACACGCTCCATGAGGAGGGCTTCGTCGGACAGGCACCCTATGCGGTGTCGCTGGCTTATCGAGTTCGTTTCTCGATGACGATGAATGCACGCTCAGCCATGCACACCTTGGAGCTCCGGACCACCCCTCAGGGGCACCCGGCTTATCGGCTTGTGGCACAGCAGATGCACGAACTTATCTCTGAGACTGCAGGTCATCGGGCAATTGCGGCTATGATGTCGTTCGTCAACCACTCAACAGAGGCGGATCTGGAGAGGTTGGACGCTGAAAGACGGGCAGAAGCAAAGCGGACAGGTAGCGCTGTCCAAAGGTAGGGAACCTTGGGTCCTCTGGGCCCACCGTCTTTGCAGGAGGCCATCGTGGCCATTTTGTCCATTGTTAATCCGCCAGCCGTAGGTAGTCAGTCCGAGCGCCAAACGCTCGATTCTGGCTTTCTTGAGCGCCCTACTGCGCCGTCACTCTCTCGCCGACTGCTGGCGCTGGTTGTGCTCACCGCCGCCTCGCTGGTCCTCTTCGCCGCACCGACGCCGGCCTCTGCCCATCCAACCACCCCGGCGGTCGGTTCATCCTACGAAGTTCGCTCCGGGGACTCGTTGTCGATTATCGCCAGAGATCACGGGATCGCGCTAACCGAACTTGCCGCTGCGAACGGCATTTCGAACGTTCACCTGATCCGAGTTGGTCAGGTGCTGCAGATTCCAAGTCTGCAGCCGGCCTCCTACACGGTGTCGCCGGGTGACAGTTTGAGTGTCATCGCCAAGTCGATCGGAATTAGTACCGCTGACCTGGTGGAGATGAACGGGCTCACCAACGCCGACGTGATCAAGGTCGGCCAGACGCTTCAACTGCCTGCAGGATCGTCGGTGTCGGCATTGTCGCCTACCGTTTCCTACAAGCGGCTTCCTTCCAAGCTGATGGCTGCGCCGGAGCGCCTTAACCTTCTTCCCTCGTTCGAGCGCTGGTCGGCCCATTATGGCGTCGATCCAGCGCTACTCATGTCGGTGGCGTACCGGGAGTCCGGTTGGCAGACAGACGTTGTGAGCTCCTCAGGGGCGGTGGGCGTAGGGCAGATCATGCCGAAGACAGGCGAGTGGATTGCCGCAGACCTCATCGGTGAGCCGGGTCTCGATCGTTGGAACGCCGATGACAACATAAGGATGTCCGCCAAGTACCTGAGTTGGCTGTCGGGCTACATGGGCAGCACGGACCTTGCCCTAGCCGCTTACTATCAGGGTCCTGGCGCGGTGCGAGCGGTCGGGCTCTACGACGACACCGTCGAATACGTAGACAACGTCAACGCTCTACGCCCCTACTTCCAAGCGGGTTAGACACGCCCGGCGGTTGATGTCTCTCAGATCACCACGGTCACGAAAAAAGATCCTCTTAAGCAACGGATTTGGGCTCGTAGAGGCTAGAGTCCGGCCGTTGGTCGCTACATTGTTGTCGACCGCTCGCTTCGCAACCAGTCCGCCGCAGGCGGCTGGCGTTAACCCCCAACTCTTGAGCCAAGGCCCAGTCAATGATCGACGAAAACGACGACGAAGAATTCGCAGAGGATCAGGACTCCGATGAGGATGCTGATCTCGAAGATCTCGAAGATGAAGATGTGGACGAAGAGTCCCTCGACATCGAAGATCCAGAGCTGGAAATCGACGAGGAAATCGACGACGACGAGGACGAAGAAGATGACGACGACGGGTCTAGTCAACCTCGTGCCCGCAAGGTCGCTGATGACAGTGATGACGACGACGAAGAACTTGATCCTGACGACGTCGAAGCCGACCTAGACGCAATCCTCAAAGACCGCCTGGCGACATCGGACGACGATGATGACGAGGACGAGGACGGCGAAACCGACAAGGAAGAGTCCGCGGGCCGTAGGGGAGAAGAGTTCCCCTGCGAGAATTGCTTCCTCCTTGTCAATCGCACGCAGATCGCAAGCCAGGCCGAGCCTCTCTGCCCCCACTGTGGCGAGTACATTGATCTGAGTCGATAGCCCCGCTCCGTAACATCACCTGGAGTGCCCAACGCCACATCTGCGTTGAGCGGCATTAGCCGCTATAGATGAGTCTGTCGGGCGGGCTGGTAGCGACAGGAAGGCACAGCAATGGATGAGCAGGCAAACGAGAACGAACTTCCGGATCTCGAACAGCTGATAGAGCTGCTTGTCTACGCTCCAATTGGTTTGCTGTACGAGTACGAAACTGTTCTGCCGCAGTTGATCAAGCGGGGAAAGTCCCAAGTCAAGCTCGCTCGACTCGTCGGGCAGTTCGCTGTAAAACAAGGCTCGAAGCAGGTCAACCGCCAGTCCAGCCAGGTCGCAGAGTCAGCTCTCGGTCTGCTGGCCAATGCGCTGACCGATCTCGGATCTTCGGTTGGCTTGGCGCCGACCGCTAAAGCATCGTCCGAATCGCCCAACGGCGGAGATTCATCGGCTGAGACCTCGCCGGAGCCCGGGCAGGTTGACCACGACGTCACCACTGTTGCGCAGCAGGACGTTCCGTTGCCTATCGCCGGCTACGACGATCTAACGGCCCGGGACATTGTTGGTCTGCTCGATGATCTCACCGATGCGCAACTCGGCCGGGTGAGGGCGTATGAGAGCGCTAACCGAAACCGGAAGACGGTTCTTTCCAAGATCGATCGTCTTGCTTCATGACCGCCGATCTTGAGGTGCTCGCCCGCTCTGCTTCGGTAGAGGACCTGGCAGCGATAGCCGAGATTCGTGCAAGTCAAATCGAAGCGGTCGCGGAGAATCGCGGCGGCGGACTACTCGGTGAACAAGACCGCTCTCTGAATGGAAGCGATCATCTAGAGCATTTGCAAGCGGCGCTTGCCAGCGACGACCACGAACTCGTTGTAGGTGCGCTGGACGGCTACCCGTTCGGGTATGGCCTAATGTCAATTTCACAGCTTGAGCCCGGTCGGTTGCTGGCGGTGGTCGAAGATCTGGTCGTGGAGCCTGAGGCTCGCCACGTTGGCCTCGGGGAAACGGTGATGACCGAACTGGTCGAGAGGGCAAAAGCTCGGGGTTGTTTCGGAATCGATAGCCGTGCCCTTCCCGGAGACCGAGAGACCAAAAACTTTTTTGAATCGTTCGGTCTGAAAGCTCGTCTTCTCGTGGTTCACCGCAAACTTGACGAGCTCTGAACTTCCGGCAGCGGTGGAGGTTGCCGTAGGCGCGGTCGTCGAGAGCGACGATCATCTGCTGCTTATCGTCCGCGGCCAGGCCCCTGGACAAGGTAAGTGGTCTCTACCGGGTGGACGAGTCCGCCCCGGCGAGTCGATGTCTGCTGCCGTTGAGCGGGAAGTGCTGGAGGAGACGGGACTAGCCGTTGTCTGCGGCGACTTCGTTGGGTGGGTTGAGAGGCTGTCGCCAACCCATCACTTTTTGATCATGGACTTCCGAGCATCCGTCGAAGCGGATACTCCGCCGCCCGTAGCTGCGGACGACGCCGACGAGGCCAAATGGGTCCCCAAAGGGGACGTACTGGCTTTGGATCTCGTGGACGGCCTAGGCGAGTTCCTCTTGCAACATCGAGTGCTCTAGACCTTCAGCCCCCAGGGCCAATCTGATGCGCTGAGGCTATTCTTCTTCGCTCGCCGGTGCAGCGGCTTCAGCCGGGTCCTCGGTCACCGCAGGCGACTCTTCGGGGGCCGAACTTTCGTCGGGCGCCTCGGTGGCGCTAGTGCCCTCCGTGTCGGCTACCGTTTCGGGCGCTGCCGTCTCGACGTCAGCTTGATCGACCGTCGGCTCTTCGGCCTGGACCGTGCCAGCCTCGGGTGACGAGGCCGCATCGGCTGCCGTTGACTCGTGTGCAGTAGCGTCCTGAGAAGATGCAGCGGCCGGGGTTGGGGCCTCCTGGGGCGTCTTGGTGTCCTCGGGTGCCTGGTCAGCCTTCTTCGTTGACGCCTCCGAGGGCTTGGCATTGCCGCCCCGCTGTTGAGAACCGGATCGACCCGACTTGGCTTTGTTGTCCTTGCCGTCTCGTCGACGACGGCCACGCCGCTCAGACTTGGGAACAGATGCGGGATCGACACCAAAGGACTCTGCGATGGCAGGGACCCGGTCAGACAACCGGCGAACTTCGGCTATTAGCTCTTCGCCAGGGCTTTCCGGCAACCCGGCTGGCGTTACTGCGCCCCGGACCGGTGAGTACGCCACAGCGTCTAGGACGGTGGCCCAACGCCGCTGTTCTGTGTCGGGCGTAAGCGAGTCAGAGGTTTGCTGCGCTAGTTCGTTGGCCAGCTCGACCGGCAGCGGTGCACCCGCCTTAACTGGGCGTGAGCTCAATCGAAGGGCACGGACGACACGCTTGTCTTGAATCGCACTCTGCAGATCGGATAGCCATTTGGCGTGATCGGTCTCCATGCGCGTGTCGAGCAGCGTCTTCAACTGCTCGGCGATGGCCTTGCTTTCGTCGTCTCGGGCGACGTCGGCACCGGCGACTACTACTGAACGAAGATCTCGAAGGTCTAGTTCGTCACCGATTGCCAGTGCGGCATCGGCCCGATCGCGCCATTCGGCAAGTCGAGTCGCTGGAAGGTTCTTCTCAGCAATGTCGAGCAGGGGAGTAGCCTCGATCTCCGGTCGGCCCGCGGCCACATTGTCTTCGTTCTGCTTCTTGATGGCGGCACGGACGCCTGGCATGCCGTCTCGAAGCAGTTGCTCGACGATCGGCTTGTGTTCTTCGGCGGTGGCGGTCAGCAGCGCGTTGCGGTGTTCCCGCCTAGGCTTGAGCCGCTTTGCCTTTGGTCGGTCCGCCTCCGGACGGCGCCCGCCGCCACGGTTGTCGTCTCGTCGTGGTCGTCGGTCACGATCGCCTCGCTTATTGCGATCGCCACGCTCGCCGCGGCGGCCGCGGCCGCCTCGTTCCACGCGTTGAGCAGTTACCAACTCGTCGTCTCGGAACGGTCGAGACTTCAGCTCGAGGAGGTTGGTCCGCTCCTTCTTGGAGGTCGGGGGAAACACCTCGACCACCTCGATGCCATCGACGTGGAAGTCGGCTTCCACCTTGACAACATCGCCAATCTTGGCACCTTCGTACAAGAGCGACGCCGCCATGTCGCCCTTGGGCTGTTTGGCCCCGGCGGCACGCCACGTCCACGTCCCGTCATCGCGGGTACTGGTCAGCTCAACATCAATCCTGCGGCCCATGTAGTCGACGAACCTTTGCGCTAGTGAGGGGCGAACGGCAGCCCTAGCCGACGCCAATAATCGAACCTCAAAATCCTATTGGTAGCGACACAGACATGGCGACATCGCATCTAGCTGAAATACAGGTGACACAGTTGCTCATTGTCCACCTGCTCGCCGCAAAGGGCCTTTGGCTAGGGCTGAGGGTCTTGTTCCTCCATGGTCCGCAGGATTTGGTACGCCTCATTGGTGCGTGCGGCGGCCCTGACTTCGCGAGCGGTCGCGTCGACGTATCGCTGTGTCGTGGCCAACGACTCGTGGCCTAGAAGTCGCTGGAGTTCGGTTCCTGACGCTCCGTTGCGGGCCAAACTGGTGGCAAAGGTGTGCCGCAGAGCGTGTACGAGTGCGCCGGCCGGGACCTTGGAACGGATTCCGGCCTCGCGATAGAGCTGGTCAACGAGGTACTGCAGGCCACCGCGTTTCATCGCTTGGCCGCTGTTGGCCACGAACAGTGGGTCGCCAGTACGTATCCGCCCCGGAAAACGGCGCAGACGGCTCTCCAGGTAGCCGACAATTATCTGTTCGACCTCCGGCTCCAACGGAACGGTTCGCTCTTTGTTGCCTTTGCCACGGACGCCGATGACACGATCGCCCTCGGTGCCGTCGATCGATTGCATCGTAAGGTCCAACAGCTCAGAGAGGCGAAGACCACAGGTGACCAGGGTGACAATGACTGCGAAGTCACGCTCAGGCCAAGGATCTCGAGCCCCTTTGCGCCCCTGAGCGGCGGCCGCCAGGAGGCGTTGCACGGAATCATCGCCTGTTATGGCCTTCGGCCTACTCTTCGGAACACGAGGTTTGTCGATAGCGGCCATGGGATTGCCGGAGATGATCTGTTCGGCAACAAGAAACGTGAAGAACTGATTCCACGTCGACCAGGTGCGTGAGACGGTCGAGGCGGACAAGTCGGAAATGGCGGCAAACGCCCTACGCAGGGTTGGAACATCCAGACAAGAGATTCTGAGATCGGTCTTTGGTGTACCGACCACGTTCTCCAGCCGAGCGATGACCGACTCGAAATCTCGGCGATAGGCGCTCAGCGTGTGCGGGGAGTGTTTTCTGGGCATTCGGGCGAGGAAGAACTCCTCGATCGAATCAAGCAGTAGTGGATCGCCGCTGGGACTGCCGGAATTGTTGGACCCAAGGTGGTCCTGAGGTTGAGCGAAAGACATCTGACATGCGTTCCTCGTGCAGCGAGCACCTTCAACGTAGTACCTAAGCAGCGTAGTACTTGAACAATGTGCATCGGTGGCTATCCGGTTATCCTGACGGTGCCGGTCGAGTGGTGCAAAAAGGCAGCGAGGGAGTTAGTTGAGCCTGAACAGGTATCACTATCGCTCGTTCGCATGACGGCGCAGTTCGACCCGTGTTGCGATTCAGGGTTGAGCGGTAAGGCCGGTTACAGCGGTTGTTTCCGCCGGTAGGGAGAGTATGGACGACACGGACACAGCAAGGTTGCGACTTCCCTTGGCGGTCGTTGGGTGTATGGGTTTGTTGGCCGTGTCTGTGGTGCTGATTGCTCCGACATTGGCCGCATTGCTGGTGGCCGTCCAACTGGCGGGACTGGTGGGTTGGCCGCTTGCTACCTCGGCCGGTGCCGTCGTTCGTTCTCGGCTGAACCGCATTGCCTTGGCCGTAGCCTTCTCTCTCGCTCTCAGCATGCTGTCCTTTCAGTCCCTGTATTGGTTCGGCTTGGCATCGACCGCAGCAGTGGTGGCTCTAGCCACGGTGTACGGCTTGGTGCTCGGTTGGCTAATGCCGTCGGGCAATCGCACCTATGGGTGGCGAGCGGGAGGATCCCTATGACCGGTGTGGTTGACAACTTCGATTACGACCGAGCAAGCGGTTTGGACGTCGAGCCCCTTTCGTCGTCGGGGCCCGGCCGTCCAACTCTCGACGTCATTGTTGCCATCGTTGCCGCCCTAGCCGGGTTGATCGCTGGTTCGAACACAGTATTCGACGATGAACGGCTATTCGTGCGAGCTTCATTGCCAACCCTCTACTGGATAGCGGTTGCACTGGCTGTGGCAGTGAGCGCATCGATCCTGTGGCGTCGGTCTGGGCAGGGTCGTTACATCCTGGTGGTATTGGTTCCGCTATGGGTCCTGCTTCTGCACACCGCGCCGTTGCTTGGGCTGTCCGGCTATCTTCCGGGCGGGTCCCTGGCCGCGATCGAGAGAGCGACTGCCATCACCAGCGAGGGATTAATCGCCGGTCAGGTTTCAGATGCCTCAGGGTTTCATGGGCTGTTGTCTACGGTGACGGCCGATGCACCTAGCTCGCTCGTTGAGTGGGCGGCGAGGTTGTGGCCCTCGTTTGTGACACTGGTGTCGGCCGTGCTCGTCTCCGGCCTAGCCAGTCGCTCCTATCCACGAACACCTGCGGTAGGGCCAGTGGCGGCTCTGGTCTACGTGTTGGTCGCCTGGTTCGACGTCGGATTTCTCGGTTCGGGTGCGGTCGGCCTTGTAGTACTGCTGGCGATTCTGGTGCTGACGGAAAGCGGTCCGCTCCAAAGCGATACGGGATCGGGAACGAGCTTGGCCGTCGTCTCCCGTCAGGCGGAGTCGTTGGGCGACCGACCTGAGTCCTATTCCGTCCAGGTCTTCGTGGCACTTCTGCTGCTTAGTTTTGGTGCCGTCGTCGGTGATGTAGCGACACCCGCCGCTATCTGTGGCGCATTCGCGGTTCTTGCCTTCTTCGGTCGGAGGGCCGCCCTTCGACTGTGGCTGCTTTCTTTGGTGGTCTACACCGCATGGTCTGTCCTAGTAGGCCGTCCTTGGTGGAGTTCAGGCCTAACCGAGGTCGCTGATCTACCTGCACGGCTTGTCGATCTACTCCTTGGTGGATCTTCGATTCCGCTTGGTCAACGAGTGGCAGGCTGGGGCGGAGTGGTAATGATGCTATTTGTTCTCGCTGTCGGTCTACTGATGACGAGAGGACGTTTCTCCCAGCTCAGGCCAACTGTGCCACTTGTGCCGCTAGCGCTGGTTTCTGCCTTTGCCGTGGCGGTTTCTTCTTCGACGGAAACAATGGCGAGCAGTGCCGTTTCGGTGCTGGCACCGTTCGCAGCCGTGTTGGCGGGACGATTGCTGTCAGGTTCCAGTAGATCGGCAGCGACAGTGATGACTTCTGTTCTCCTGGCCGTTTCAATCCCGGTATTTCTGTTGATCCGTTTCGGCGACATGCCCGCCGATGCTGATCTGGCTCCTGTGCCGGTCGGCGATCTAGCGTCGCTATCGGCAACCGATGCGTCGAACGAGGCACCATGAGAGGCGTGCTCCTGCAAATCTTGGGGGTCATCCTCGTCTTGCTTCCGCTGGCCGCTATCCAATGGGATTTGACCGGCCGTCGAGCCGCTCGAAGATCGTCGGCGGTTGATTCTCAACGCCACCGATGGCGCCTTGAGCTCTACTCAAATCACGCCGACATCGAACAAGCCATGAACAGCGTCGCCGACATTCCATTCGCCTTCAAGCGGGTGCAGTCGGCCAGAGGAGAACTGGCACAACAGCACCCGGAGCGAGCGTGGTCGCTTCCCCGAATCGAGCTCGAGGTCGACGTAGAAGACCCATTCTCCACCGATGCGCTGGTTGGCCTGTTCGGCCCCGAACACTCGGTTCGATTCGTGTCGGGTAATGAGGCCGTCGTCGACCCTGAACAGGCTGGAAGAATCCGAATCAAGGCAATTCGGCACCGTTCAACGTCCTGATTCGGACGTGTGGGACGGCAGCTAGCAGAGCAGAGACGGCCGTCACGCCGAAGACCGTTGTTGACCTGACTCGACAGGGTTCTTGGGCGGTACTCTTGGATTCGTGACGCACATCTCGACTTCGCCGGTTTCGTCAGCGCTTGACGTCCTCGGCACTCGTTCACAGGATGACATCGACATCGACCTATCCGTCTTTGCCACTGAGGAGTCCAGCCAGGCCGCTGAGCGCTTCGATGACTGTGGGTACATTCCATTGCCCGGGCTCTTGACGCCCGCTGGCCTCGACCAACTGCGGTCCGAGGTAAAGGCGCTTACTCCGCTGACCCAACGGCGAGACTTCGTAATGGAGTGCATGGGTGGCACGCCCAGAAACATGACCACTCTCGGGGGAGAGCTCATAACCGAGCAGGCGCCAGGTATTTCGAATCTCTACCAGAGTGCACAGTTGATGGACGCTCTTGGCGTCTTGCTGCAAAAACAGATCGTCGTCGCCGACGATCCAGTTGAACGTCATGTTCTGAACATTTTGCACAAGGCGGGAGACACACACGGGTACCACATCGACGATTATCCGATCGCCGTGGTGATGTTCATCGAGAGCCCCACATGCCCCGAGGGATGCGGACGGCTCGAGTTCTGCCCAGCGGCGGTAGGGGAATCGGATAGCCCGGTTGACCATCCGCCGTTCACGCGATCACACCATGCTGGCGACGCGTACGTACTTAGGTCCGATCGGCTGAATCATCGAGTCCAACCGATTCATGATGGCTGCCTGCGCACTGTTTTGAACTTTGCTTACGGCTTCGACGGTGAGCAGATCGAGCGGACTCCGTCAGCATCGATTTTGTACAGCTGATACTGCCTTGGCCTTCGGACGGCCGGTCTGAATCTCTGTAAAGCTAGGGATTTTTCTTGCTGACTGGCGTTGTTGTCCGATTGGCAATATGGTGCCACCTATCAACACAAGAACGACCTTCGTACTAGACACATCGGTCCTGCTGAGCGCACCGACTGCGCTCGACGCATTCGGCAACAATGACGTTGTCCTCCCGATTATCGTTCTCACGGAGTTGGAGGCGAAACGCCACCACCCTGAGCTTGGTTGGGCGGCCCGCTCGGTACTTCGACGGCTTGAAGAAGTTCGAGAATCCAGCGAGGGTCTGCTGTCGGAGCCTCAGCCGCTCAACGACTCCGGTGCGACGATCCGGGTCGAGCTGAATCACCGCTCGACCGAGTTGGTGCCCGAATCGATGAGGGACACGTCGGGCAATGACCATCGAATCCTTCTAGTCGCTCTCAATCTGCAGGCCGAGGGCCAAGCCGTCGTTCTCGTCTCCCAAGATCTTCCGCTCCGACTTCGTGCCGCCGTTGTCGGCGTCGAAAGCGTCGAGTATCGCCACCAGAGTTCCGCTGACTTGGAGTGGCGTGGACTGGTGCCGGTCAGTGTCACCGGCCCGGAGATCGACCTCCTCTACGAGACCGGTGTCCTCGATACCGACAAGGTGGCCGATCTCCCGGTCAATACGACGCTGATTCTCGAAAGCCAGCAGCAGTCTGCTCTCGGCATCGTGGGGCCAGGTCACAAAGTCGGCCTTGTCGGTGATCGACCGATGTTCGGGGTTCGCGGCCGCAACGCTGAACAACGGTTGGCGTTGGGTTTGCTGAGTGACGAGAGCATCGGAATTGTCAGCATCGGCGGGCCGGCTGGAACCGGTAAATCTGTCTTAGCCCTCGCCGCTGGACTGGAGTCCGTTCTGGAGAGGCGCACGCATCGCAAGATCATGATCTTTCGTCCTCTCTACGCCGTTGGAGGCCAGGATCTCGGCTTCCTCCCGGGCACCGAGGACGAGAAGATGCGGCCTTGGACCGATGCCGTGGGCGATGCGCTCGAAGCGATCGCCAACCGTGAAGCGATCGAAGAGATCGAGCGTCAAGAGCTCATCGAAGTTCTCCCACTCACCTACATCCGAGGTCGCACACTGACCGATGTCTTCGTGATCATTGATGAGGCCCAGAATCTCGAACGTAGCGTCCTATTGACTGCGCTGAGTCGCCTGGGTCCAGGCAGCCGAGTCGTGCTCACTCACGATGTCGCGCAACGCGACAATCTTCGGGTCGGCCGTCACGACGGAATCGCTTCGGTGGTGGCTTCACTGCGAGGGCATGAGCTATTCGCCCACATCACCTTGACCCGCAGTGAGCGCAGTGCAATTGCTGCGTTGGTAAGCGACGCTCTCGACGAAGAACACTAGGGGCGAGAACTACTCGACGTCGAGCGCCGAGCACGAGTTGCGGTCGACACCGGCGGCGTCTCCACCGACCGAGCCGATCTTACCTGGCGGCGACGCTGGACGCTGAGGTTGATTGCGCCCCCTGATCGGGGTCACCCGGCGCGACCTCACCGGTGTCAGGGGCGATTTGCCGTCGACGACTGTCGGTAGTTGGGCTGGAGGATTTTGCCATACCCGCCGTCGTGTTTGGATTCGAGTTGACAAAACACAACGCGCCAACACGCCGGATCAACGGTTGGTCGAGAACTCTTGGAAGCCCGTCGTAGTCGCAGATACTGCCGGCCAGTTCGCAGAAGTCGATGGCCACGTAGGGACGAAGCTCCCCAAGGTTGTGTCTTGTCAGCTCGCTGAGAAACGAC
The DNA here is from genome assembly GCA_937981915.1 of uncultured Acidimicrobiales bacterium. GTDB lineage: Bacteria > Actinomycetota > Acidimicrobiia > Acidimicrobiales > SZUA-35 > JAHELU01. The sequence goes on along the minus strand of CALJMD010000046.1, from coordinate 9,298 downwards.
GCGCTCTCGGCATCGACCTGCAAGCTGTGTTCTTCTGCTGCCCGTACCAAAATCCAGTTGAAGGCCGTTTCCGAACATGGCCCGACGTAGACCTTGTTGCGCAGGCGCCGCAGAAACGCATCGTCGCCGAGCGACTTCGGATCGAGGTTGGTGGAGACCACCAGCTTGAGTTCGAATGGAACAGTGACCTTTATGCCCGACTTGGGTCGGAGGAAGTCGTAGCCTCTCGAGAGGGGGAGAATCCAGCGGTTGAGGATTTCGTCAGGTCTCGGTGCTTGGCGGCCAAAGTCGTCGATTACCAGGATCCCGTTGTTTGCCAGCATCTGGATCGGGGCTGAACTAAGGCCAGAGTGGTCGTTGTACTGTAGATCCATCATCTGGAGGGTCAGCTCGCCGCCGACGACAACCAGCGGTCGTTCGCAAACAACCCATCGAGGGTCGATGCCGTGTTCGCCGCTGGCCTGTACATGAACGGCCGGGTCGTAGACGCCGATGAGATCGCCGTCGACCGAAACGAAGCGGGGGACGAGAACGTAGTCTTGATGAAATCGACCCATCCGCTCGGCCAGGCTGGTCTTACCTGTGCCCGGCGGGCCGTAGAAGAAGATGGGCCCTCCGCTGACGAAGGCGGGCCCGATTTGATCAAGAACCGAGTCCTCGATCACGAGATCGGAGAACGCCTGCTTAACCATCGCTCGGTCGACGGCCAGATCCGGCCGCTGTTCTTCAACGATCATTCGATAGGTAGCCAGCGGCACAGGCATCGCGGCCACGTGTCGACCGGTTTTCATCAGGTCGGACGTAACCGCTCTTCCATGCTCGGTGAGAGTTATCCGGTAGTCACGGCCGTCCATGCCCTGGAACTCCAACAACGCCTTCTCACGGAGGGTGGTGGCGATCTGCTGGGATACGTTGGGTGAGATACACAGTGCCTGCGCAACCTGTGCGATTGTGCTCGACCGGTCGGTAAAGACGCGTCGGGCATAGAGTTCCTCGGCCAAGGCGACCGGAATGCCCAACTGGGCGACATCGGTCGGGGGGCTTAGCTGGGCCAACGTTTCGGGGCGTAACGCCATGGTCGTTCTATCGGCCGCCCCAGGCCTACGTTTGAACCTCTGGCGGATAATCCGCTCGGTCGCCCCCAGGGCTCTGTGTCTAGGTGGTTGTCGCCCGCATATTGGTTCTAGCAGCATCTAGACGATGGCGAAGTACCGATTCAAGTACAGGGTCGATGCTTTCCGGCCTGCGGTGCCACTCGGCAAGTTGAGCTAGTGAGGCGTGGATTGAATCGAAGTGTTTTCGGCGTTGGCGGTCAAGGTTCCGTCTCGTGGTCAGGACGCGGGTCCATGTGGCAAAGCTGCTCACCTCCTGGTCCGACATTCCGTAACGCTGAGCCAGGACGGGGATGAGGCCCACGAAGGCAGACTCATCGCGCCGCCGAAGCGCAACGACAGTAACTGCGGCGGCGACGAACAGACCGACAAACGCCAGCATCGAAACAGTCAACACTATTGTGCTTCCGCTGTCTTGGGTGTAGGCGAGCGTGCTGTTCCATGCGGCGTGCGAGGCGGCAGCAAGGCCGTAGCCCCAAGCAGCGTTGATGGCCAAAGGTTGCCCTTTTGACGTAGCCAAGCCGAGGGCAAGTCCGATCCAGGCGGTGAAGAGCGGATGGGCGAATGGAGTGAGTAGGCCCCGGACGATGAAGACTTCGAGGAGGAAACCACCGCTGGCGGCCGACGAGAAATAGAGGACGTTTTCAGCTGCAGCGAAGCCCACGGCGATCCACCCGGCGTAGACGATGCCGTCCATGACACCATCAAGTTCGCGTCGCCTGATTGCCCAAAACAGGCCAAGGCCTTTGAGCGCCTCTTCAACAATCGGGGCGGAGGCTACTGCGGCCCAAACGTCGTTGGCAGCCAACGCCACCACCGTGTTGACAACACCAGATCCGAAGCCGGCAACGACTGCTCCCCACAGCAGCGCATGCACTCTCGACCGGATCGGTTCAGGTTCAACGCGATCCAGCCAGGCCAGCGCCGGGAGCACGATCGCCATCGGAACGGTCCCCAGAAGTAGGCCGGATACCGTGGCCAATGGTGACACGACCACCAAGGCCAGTAGCGCCAACAAGGTGGCCACCAGGCTGAGAGCGACCGGCCAACTTAGCGCCGCCGGGAGTCGAGGAGCGGCGTCACCGGCACGCCCAACATGATTGCTCCATGCGGTCCCGTCGAACCAACGCCAATGCCCCGCTTGCCATGGGTCGGCGAACCAACCGCGCCGTTCCGGTACGGACTCTCCACCGGAACCCGAGCTGATCGGCTCAGGAGCCGGCACGGCGCAGATCTGGCGGTGGCATCGGGGGAAGAGATCGTTCTGCTTGATCAGGTTCGGGGGAAGGAGAGACGGCCGACAGCTGATTGTCAGCTGGCGGCATTGGCGGCATTGGTGGCACAGCCGGACCGTCAGACGCACCCGCTTCAGGCGAGGCCCACGAGGACAGCGAGTCACCGTTAGGACGTTCTCGAAGATCCACGACTTCGGCTACACTTACTGCTTCGGCCGCCGATTTCTCGAGGGTGACGGTGGCGTCGGCGGATGCCGTTGATCCATGCGTCACAGCCAGTTCGCTGAGTACCTGCTCCTGGAGCGCCACCGTCTCTCCGGCCAGGCCGGAAAGAATTCGGCACTCGGCCATGAGACGGCCTGTCGCCTCTGTTTCCATCAGCCCGGACCGGCCGAGATGCTGGAGACAAGCCGCTATCGCCTCTTCGGCCATATTGCAGGAGAACTGCTTGGCATGAAGCGCCAGCGAAGAAGTGCGAGTCGCAGTCGGGTCGGCGCAATAGTCGTCGACGGCTGCCGAGGTGAGCGCTTCAGCCGCCTCAAGCGATGTGACGGCATCTGCCAGTGCCGGGTCACCAATGCCGTCGGTGTCGCCCAAATTCTCGACCGCGGAGGCAAGAGCCGAGCGCACCGCCGTGCAGGCCAGAACCGCAACTTCGAGACGTTCGCAGTTCCTGTCTTCGTCGGCCAACCGCCACCCATCTCCGGCGCCGACCAACATGTCGGTGTCGAGGCACTGATAGTCGGTGAGTTGGAATCCGCTCACACCGATTGGAGCGCCGGCAAGCAATCGATACGGCTGCCCCAACTTGAATCCGACTTGCCCGGAACGCACAACGAAACAGGCAAGATCGTTGTTGTCCCCCGATGACCCGGTGTCGGCGTAACAGATAAAGACATCGGAGACAGCAGCGTTGACGATCCAGGTCGCTTCGCCGTTGAGGACCCAACCACTCGGGTTCTTGGTGGCCGTCAACGGTCGAGCAACAGCGCCCCGCGACGGGGTCTGCTGTGGGGGAGGGGCGACGGCGCCGAATCGTGTACCGGCGAGCAGTCCGGGAAGAAGGTCCGAACGGTGACGCGCCGAGCCAGCGGTCGACAGTCGGACAGCTACGTTCTGGCTGGCCATAAGGCCGAGAGCGAAACTGAGCGAGGAACGTCCGAGGATCTCCGCTACGCGCAGCTTCTCTCGAGCCCCAAGGCCGAGTCCTCCGCGCTCTCGCTCCACTTCGATGCCGGTGAAACCCAATTTGGCTGCTTCACGCATCGCTCCTTGGTTACTCGCCCGATCATGCAATTCCCACCTCGCCGCGTTGGCGTGAACGGTGGTGCTGTGAAACTTCTCCGCTCGTGAAAATAGTGCTTTCGCCTCGGGAGAAAATCCGCCTCGGCTGCGGTCGTCTACTTGTGCCACCACATCCTCCTAGAAGGCTTGAGTTTAGCGACTTCTATCCGGCCACCGAAAGGTCTCGCACCGCTTTATCGTTGAACCGGTGGCTTTCCTGGGTGTGTTCCTCAACGTGCTGGGCCCTGTGGCTGTGGTCATCGCTGGGGGATATCTCATGGGCCCACGGCTCGGAATTGAGGCCCGACCGCTGTCGCGCCTGGCGTTTTGGGTTCTGGGACCGGCGTTCATGTTTGACATTCTCTGGGACAGCAACCTGTCAGGGGGTGTTGCCGTTCGCCTTGCCATCGCCGGTGTCGCCGGCCTCGTGGTAGCTGCTGCCGTTGGCGCTGCCGTGGTTCGAACACTGGGAGGAAGCCGACAGGAGTGGTCGGCGGCGGCGATGACATCCGGTTATGGAAACGTCGGAAATACCGGCCTGGCCATCTCGGTCTTTGCGCTGGGACCGGAGATCTTGCCTGCAGCCGGCGTCTTCATGTTGGCGGTGAACGTTCCTGGAATGGTGTTGGGAATCGGTTTGGCGCAGGCCGAGCGGGGATCGTTGTGGCAAGCACTTCGGATCGCCTTGTTGGCCCCGATGCCGGTAGCCAGCTTTTTCGCCTTCGCCGTGAACGTCACCGGCTCGACCCCACCTCTCATCGCCACCCGGGCCATCTCCCTGGTTGCCGGTGCACTGATTCCTGTAATGCTGTTCACCCTGGGGGCTCAGCTAGCCGAGACCGGGAGGGTCTCGCTGGTCCCAGCGGTGACGGTCCCGACCGTGGCAAAGCTGGTTGTCGCTCCTGCGGTTGCGGCCATGACTGGCATCGTTGTTGGCTTGGAGGACGAACTGCTGGCGTTGACCGTGATTCAGTCGGCTATGCCCCCAGCAGTCTTCTGCATGGTGATTGCCCTGGAACAGGAACTTGCCCCAAAGCTCGTAACGTCTACGGTGGTCTTCGCCACGCTGGCAGCGGCCTTGACGGTGCCGGTGGCCATTGCCGTAGCGCCATGATCAGGCGGCGTCTTTGGGGGCCGCAGAGGTAGGCGAGTCTCCTCACCGATGACTGGGTACATCGGTTCTGGCCGGTATGGTGCATTTGCTTACAGCCGCCGACAGAGCCCATGGTGCGCTTGGACTACCATGGGTAAAGCTTCAACATGATTAGTGAAGGTGCGGGAAGTTGAGCGAAACAGCGGATCGAGTGCCGACGTGGATTGGCCGGGTCGTCGACACGGCTGAGCTGTCGACGCAGGAGACCTCAGCCGGCGAAGCACGCCAATCGACAGATCAGGTCGAGGCCGACCCGACGCCCCAAGACCCCGAAGCGCCGCGACTCAGGTCGGGCAGCGCAGGGAGCGACGACAGCGATCATGGTCTGGCGCCGTATCAGCCGGAACGGGCTGGTTCGCGTCGTCTGGCAGCCGCACTGTTCGGAGCCGGCGCCGTTGTTGTCCTAGGTCTGGCTGCATTGGCTCTCAACAGCCAGAGCGGCGAAAGCTCTGTATCCGGCGATGTTGAGGCAAGCACCGCTCCGGAAGACAACGTCAATGGTGACTCCGGGCAGACAACGCAACTTGGGGAGGGGGACTCCCTAGACGTGTCCGGTCAACTCACAGAGGACACCACTGGCGCAGCATCCTCCGAGACCGACACCGCCGACGACTCAACAGACCCGTCGACATCCACAGACTCGACGACGGCTCAGTTGTCGCCCGCGGCATCAATGGACCTGTATAGAACTGAAGCCGCAGCGCGTTCACGAGACGCCTACGGAGTGTTCGCCTCCGGTCAACTGCACATTCTGGGGAGATGGGCTGATCAATCCGCCGCAGAAGCGCTTGGCGACCGGGCTTCGATACTGGTCGGCTCTCAAAATGTGCTGTACGACATCGAGCTCGACGCCGATGCCAACGACAAGGCGGTCGACGGTGCGAGCCCCGTGCTGTTCATCGATCAGCCGTTGGTGTTTGCCGACGACGCAGCGGCCCTGGACTCATCTTCGGCGTTCTTGCTGGAGACCGCTGGAGCCCTAATGGCGGTCTATCCTGACGCCAGGCTCACACTTATTGTTCCGGGCCTCGAGAGTAGCTCCGGTGACTCCGCAGCGACCTCCGAAGGCCAAAAGATCGACTCGTTGGTTGCGACGTTAGAAAATGTGGGCGTGCCGCCCGGCCGAATCTCCGTGGAGCCGAGCGCGGCAACTCAAGACGGCTCGATTCCGCCGTTCGCAATGCTGAGCGGCGGCATTTTCGTCCCGTAGAGGGCGACCTGTGGCGACAACTAGAACGAGTTGCTCACTGAAGGCCAGATCAGCAGGCCGAGAACGGCTAAGCCGACGCCCAAGAAAGCGATCTTCGCCAGTTTCCGGATGACGCCGGACAGAACAATGAAGACTCCCAATGCCACTAGTAGCATCGGCCAGTTATTTGCGAACCAGTCCATAACGTAGAAAGGCTAGCGTCAGCGAGGTCTCACGCTACGGATCGGCGCCCATGACGCCGGTTCTACCCGAACCTGACAACTTGACGGTCGGCCTGAACGCTCTGGATCTCACATCCAACAACTTCGCCGTCGATGACCACCGTCGATGTCTCAGTAGTTCGCGGAACGGACTGGCGTTGTTCGCCGGGCCGAAGGTCGTCGGCAGTAGCAACCGTTCTGAACCTTCCTTCATCACTGCCAATCAGGGTTGCTTCGACAGTGAGATCCAGTTGGACGGGGGCGGAGCTGGCGAAGGCGATCAGCGGAGGATTTGTCGCTGTCGGGAGAAAACATGCCACAACAATCTGATGGCCCTCGGTTCCGATAGTCACCGCAACCTCGTCGACCGCAGTCTGCTCGCCCGAGCTCGACGCAATCGAGTCTGATCCGTCACCGGCGTCGTTCTCCTCGTCGCCCCCGCCGCGGATGGCACTTATCGTAATCCACGTCAGCAAGCCAACAATCAGCAAGCTGACTGCCATGGTCAGCCAGGAGACGAGCGAGCTGTCTCGTAGTCCTCGGTCATCGGCAACTGCCGGGCTTCCATCTTGTGCTGATCGGGCTGTTCCCGTCATTGCTCCGCCTCGGTGATTTATCCCTCTCGATCCTAGTTGATCAAGGGAGCTCGAGATGGTTTTGGGGCCACGATCGCACCGATGCCGACCTCGAGGCAGCGGAGTGTACAAACACCCACGAGCGCCTACGAGAACTTGCAGATAATAGGCATATGTTCTCGTCCGGACCATTCTTGATCTGGTCCAATGAGCTCGACTGGGTGTCACACCATAGCCACGTATAGAGCCGGTGTTATACTCCTCAACTGTGACGTTAGCGAACGCCAGCGGCAATTATCCACGGATCCTCATGGGGCCGACAGGATCGATGAAGGACATTGAGGAGCTCGCGCACTCTCTTGAGGCCGAGGGCTGCTCTGTTCAGACCTTCGCGTCGATGCCAGTTGAGGTCTCGCTCAGCAAGTTCGACATGGCCGTCCTCGTGGTGAACGACACCGACCCGTCAGTGGCGGCTGCCACCGAGCATCGGATCCAGAGAACGCTGCACGCCGCAGGGTTTCTCGAAGCCCGGCTGTCGCGCGGCAAGGTCTGTCTACTGGTTGAAGACACCGTGGATCGCCTCGAAGCCCCGCCGGTTACCCAGATTCGCTATCCGAGTGGGCGTCCAATGGAAGCCCGGGACGAGATCGTAAACTTCTTGTCCACCCAGTATCCGCAGGTCAGTGGCGAGCTGCACAGGCACGTTCCGATCCGCCAACAAGTGCAATCCAGCGACCTTCGATTGGGTTGGGCGATGCTGGCTGCGGTCTTCTTGATCGCGCTCATTCCTCTCATCCTGATTATTCGTGGACTCGGTGGCGGAAGCGAGACGGTGGAGCTGGACGACGTAGCATCTTCGCTGGGTTCGGAAGCACCCGCTGGCCCCGAGCTCGATGCCAGAGCCGAGCTTGAAGGCGACTCCGAGCTGGCCGGCACAAATGTCGATGGCACTGCTGACGGCAATAGCAATGGATCGGACAGCGACGGCGATGATGGGTCGACGGCGCTGTTACCTTCTACGTCAACGACGGCACCCGGAAATTCAACCGGAGCCGCGGCTGATGATTCGACCGACGGAACCGGTGGGGAGACGACGGACACAACGCCAACGCCGTCCGGCGTGACATTGCCGGCGACGTGCACCATCGATGTTCGCAAGTCGTTTCTGCTCACCGGAACCATCGATTGTCCTGGCGGGGGGCGTCTTGCGGTCGAAGGTCACGAAGGCCCGTGGCACAACGACATCATGGGAATCGCACTGAGCGCAGGCGTGTCGGGAACAGTCACGCATGAGCCTCGGAGCGACGGCACCACGGTCGGCCCTCAGGTCGTGACCCTGACCGCTGGAGCGGCGAAGAACCTGAACCCCGAAGATGCGGCGTTCGGGGTCAACGTAATCACTGCGGTGTTCGGCGCCGACGGCCAACACGTACATATATATGAGTCTGAGGACGACGGCGGTCGTCAAGCCACGTTGACCTTTACGGTCGCTTCCCCCTAGGACTCGATACGCCGTGCCGCAACCTGCGTTGCCTGGTCCGTTAGTCACCGGCGAGTGGCTTGCGCAAAACCATGGTCATGTCGCGTTGGCCGATGTGAGATGGTCGCTGCAAGATGGACCGAAGGTTGGTGACTACCATGCCGGCCACCTCCCTGGAGCCGTGTTCGTCGATCTTGACGCCGACATATCCGATACACCGGGCAGAAGTGGCCGACATCCACTTCCACCCGCGCCGCAGTTCCTGGCGATGCTTGAGGCCAAAGGCCTGACTTCGCTCCCGGTTGTTTGCTACGACGACGTTGGTGGCGGCATTGCAGCCCGGCTGTGGTGGATGCTTGACTCGCTCGGCTTTGATGCCGCCGTGTTGGATGGGGGAGTGGGAGCGTGGCCTGGAAACCTCGAGGCAACGGCGGCATCGACGCCCACCACGATCAATAACGCGATCGAATCCGTCAGCCAAGCTACGTCAATCGACGCCTCTTGGCCATCCGGTCGTTTGGCGACGGCCAACCAGGTTTCAGCCGTGGTCGCCGACTCTTCGGCACCCATAGTTGACGCCAGGTCACCGGAACGCTTCCAGGGACAACCGAATCCGGTTGATCAACCGCCAGGACACATGCCGGGTGCACGATCGCATCCATGGCAGAAGAATCTGGACCGAAGCCTTCGTTTCCTTCCGCCGGACCAGTTGCGAGCTCAGTTCGAGTCTCTCGGAATTGACGGTGAGCAGCCCTGGATAGCCACATGCGGCTCCGGGGTAACCGCTTGCCAGAATCTACTGGCAGCTCGAGTCGCCGGTATTGACGGTGGCGTGCTGTACGCCGGGTCCTGGTCAGAATGGACCCAGGACACTAGTCGTCCAATCGCTACGAGTCTCTCCGAGGACTGAGCAGAATACCGGCTTGAACGAGAGACCTTCCCTCAAGTGGTAGGGCAACCCCCGAACCGTCTCGGAACTTGACCTGCTCAAACGGCGAACTCAAATCAACGGCTGCGACCTGTGCACGTTCATACGATTCTGAGCGGCC
>CALJMD010000045.1 GCA_937981915.1 uncultured Acidimicrobiales bacterium | reverse complement strand
CACCGCCCTGCAGGTCGTGCTGGGCGAACTTCTCCCGAAGACTATTGCCCTGCGCTACCCCGAGGCGCTGGCCATGGCCACGCTGACCCCGATGCGGATAAGCCAATGGCTCCTGCGGCCGCTTGTCGTCATCTTCAACGGTTCGGCGTTCTGGTTGATGAAGCGCATGGGTCTTGACATCGACCACAGTCACAGTCACGTGCACTCGCCACAAGAACTTGCCGGGCTGTACCGTGACAGCGCTGAGGGCGGCCTGATCGACTCCGCTGAACGCGAGATGTTGGCCGGGGCGCTCCAGGTCTCGAACCGCGTGGTGCGCGAAATCATGACTCCACGTCGTCGGCTGGTCATGATCGACAAGGCCACACCAATAGGTGAGGCGCTCCGCGAACTCTCGGCCAGCCCCTACAGCCGCTTCCCCGTTACCGACGGGGGCGAAGAAGTTGTTGGCATCGTCACCTTGCGTGAACTGTTCATCGCCGACGAAGGCGCCGCCCCGGGAGATGTCGACACGGTCGCCGACGTCGCCACCGAAGCCATGGTGGTCGGTGAAGTATTCGACGTTCCGCCTCTGCTCAACACTTTCTCGAAAGAAGGCATTCACGCTGCAATCGTCGTGAACGAGTTCGGAACCATCTCCGGGCTCGTCACCCGGGAAGACGCCATCGAAGAGATCTTCGGAGAGTTCAACGACGAGTTTGACGTCGAGCCCGATCCGATCACAATAACGGCCTCGCTGGTGTCGGTTCGCGGCGATGTGCTGCTGGAAGTCCTGAATGAACGCTTTGGTCTGGCTTTGCCGGCTGAAGAGGTTGACACCATCGGCGGGTACGTCTGGCATCATCTCGGCCGCTTGCCGATTGTCGGTGACGAGATTCCCATCGTCACCGAAGAAGGACTGGCGGCATTGGAAAGCGACGATGATGCCGAGTTGCCACCACCGCACCCTCCCCTCAGGGTCGACTCGGTCGACGGAACCCTGGTCGATCGGGTGAGCTTCGATTTGCCGGGGGCCCGAGCATGAGCGCAGCACTGTTGGCCGCCGAAGCTGGCGAGTCCGAAATCACGTTGCTCGGCGGCATCATCCTTCCGATTCTCGCCATCATCGCCCTGGTCGTCATCAACGGCGTATTTGTGGCCGCTGAGTTCGCCCTCGTCGGGTCACGCCGAGCCCGCTTCGTCGAGCGGGCCCGAAACGGAAACCGCGGCGCCAAATGGCTGCTCAAGATCTTCGACCGGCCCACTGGCAAAGACAGCTACATCGCCGTGGCACAGTTGGGGATCACCCTGGCGTCGATCGGTCTCGGCATGTACGGCGAACCGGCGATCGCCCATCTAATCGAGGAGCCGCTGAAAGGCCTCGTGTCCGACGGAGCGCTTCACACCATCGGGTTCGGCATTGCGCTGAGCATCATTACGTTCTTGCATGTCGTCTTCGGTGAAATGATCCCCAAGGCGCTGGCGTTGCAGTCGCCGGAGGGCACGAGCTTGTCGGTGAACCCGATCATGCGGATGTTCTCACTGGTTTTCCGCCCCGCCGTTGCGTTGCTCAACTGGATTGCTTTCGGGTTGATGCGTCTGATGCGAATCCCCGAGCCGGACAAAGCCCTGTCGCTCTACTCCGCCGACGAACTGGCCATCGTGACCGAGGAGTCGGCCACCATTGGCGAGCTCCCCAAACTTCAAAGCGACATCATCCACAACATCTTCGACCTAGAAGATCTGACCGCTGAAGAGATCATGACGTCTCGGGCGCACATCCATGCCATCGCCCAAAGCGCCACCCGGGCCGAGGTAGCGGCCAAGGTAACCGGGTCGGGAACCTCCCGCTATCCGGTGTACGTGGACGATCTCGACAATGTTGTCGGCCTGTTGCACGTGAAAGATTTCGTCCGCGAGTGTCAGGGCGACGATCAGCTTGACCTCGGGACAATGGTTCGACGGCTGCCAACGGTTACCCGCAACACGGCAGCCGACGTATTGCTCGAACGGTTCAAGAGCGAGAGAATCCACGCCGCCCTGGTCGTGGACGAGCTCGGCAGCACCATTGGTCTGGTCACGTTGGACGACATTATCTCCGAAGTGATTGACGACCCGGCAGGTGACCACGACCTGCCAGCTATCCGCCACGACGACGGCTCCATCACCCTCGACGGCGAGACAACTCTCGCCGAACTAGGCGAAGACTTCGGGTTTCACTTCGAAAGCGATGAAGTCACGACTCTGGCAGGCCTGGTGCTGGCTACCACCGGCACCGTCCCTGACGTCGGGTCAACCGTTGTGGTCCAAGGCCATGAACTTTCGGTCATCGACGTGGACAACCACAAGATCACTCAGATTCGCGTCGGTCGAAGCGCTGTGGCCGAGCCCGAAGTCGAACCTGCGGTCGACGATCACCACTAGCCGGGCTAGCCAGGGCAGCCAGCTGGCCGCCTGGTCGGTCAGTAGCCGAGGGTGTCGGTGTTGCGGCGGGTTTCGAACGGATGGGGGAGCGGGCCGTGGCCAGCGCCTCCGGTGCTGTCCCACGTCATCGGGTCATCCGAGCGGTTGATTCTGCGGCTTCCAAATTCGCTGCCTCGAAGGATCAAGCCGATGACCACACCGAATACGAAGCCGCCGACGTGAGCCATCCAGGCCACGCCGCTGTTGGCTCCGGTAAAGAACTGAAGCACAAACCAGATGCCGAGGAACCACTTGGCGGTGATATCTCGCAGAAAGAAGAAGACGATGGTGCGGATCGGGGCATTCGGGAACCACACCAGGTAAGCGCCCATGATGGCGGCGATGGCACCGGAGGCCCCGACGACCGGGATGGTGCTCGACGGCTGGACCAGGTAGTGGGCGATGGTGGCGACCACCCCGCCGACCAGGTAGAAGATCGTGTACTTGCCGTGCCCCATTCGATCTTCGATGTTGTTGCCGAAGATCCACAGCGACCACATGTTGCCCAGCAGGTGCATGATGCTTCCGTGGAGGAAGATCGACGTCAACGCTCCTAAGAACGGATTCTTGTCGGGGAACGCTGATGGGCTGGCTTCGCCGTCCTGGCAGGCGGAGGTGTCGCCGCCGGTGAAGGTGTTGTCGATTTCCTCGACGCTCAGCGACTCGCCGGTGAAAAGTTCACAGGGGATAGCGGCGTACTCAAGGTTGAAGTTGAGTGCGTCGTTGGGGTCGGACGCGCCGCCCTGTGGGCCAAAGAAGATGACGGCACATGCGGCGATAATGGCAAACGTCACGAACGGGGTCGTGGATGTTGGGTTTTCGTCCTTTAACGGAAGCATGCGTGCCGCCCTTGGTTACTGTCGCCTAGTAGCTGTTGCCCTGGTTGCTGTTGTCGATCTAGTCGACCTTAGCCGTTGTCAGCCATCGGTGATGCAGCCGTGCGAGGCGTCGGCCACGTTCTTGATGTATTTCCACAGCGTGCCACTGGTCGCCTTGTAGGCGGGCTTCGTCCAGGCGTCAGCTCGCGCCGCCAGTTCCGCGTCGGACACGTCGACTTTGATGGTGTGGGCTTCGTCGTCGATCGAGATGACATCACCGTCTTGAACCAGGGCGATCGGTCCACCCTCCTGGGCTTCTGGTACGACGTGACCGATGATGAAACCGTGGCTTCCGCCGGAGAACCGGCCATCGGTGATGAGGGCCACGTCGTCGAGGAAGCCGGCCCCGGCCAGCGCGCTGGTCGGCGTCAACATTTCCGGCATCCCCGGTCCACCGGTTGGACCCTCATAGCGGATGACGATCACATCGCCGGAGTGGATACGACCTTGTTCGAGTCCGGCCAGCATGTCTTCTTCGGAGTCAAACACTCGAGCGGGGCCGGTGAACTGCAAGCCCTCTTTGCCGGTAATCTTGCCAACAGCGCCCCCGGGCGCCAGATTTCCTCGAAGGATGCTGATGTGGCCACGGGCCTTGACCGACGCTTCGATCTTGGCCACCACAACCTGGTCCGGTTCCAGATCGGGAACCTCAGTCAGGTTCTCGCCGATTGTCTTGCCGGTGACGGTCATCTGTTCGCCATCGAGGTAGCCCTCGGCCAGCAGGTACTTCATAACGCCGGGCACACCGCCGACTTCGTGTAGCTCCTCCATTACGTACTTGCCTGACGGCTTGAGGTCGGCCAGCAGTGGCACCCGATCACTGGTGGCCAGGAAGTCGTCGATGGTGAGTTCCATCTCGAACGCTTTGGCGATGGCGATGAGGTGCAACACGGCGTTGGTCGAACCGCCCAGGGCGACGCTAACCACCATGGCGTTCTCCAGCGACTGGCGGGTCACGATCTTGCGGGGGGTGAGGTCATCTTCGAGGAGTTGGCGCATGGCCTTTCCTGCGGCCACACACTCGTTGACTTTGGCCTGGTCGGCGGCCGGAGTGCATGACGAGAATGGCAGGCTGAGGCCCATGACCTCAATGGCAGTGGCCATGGTGTTGGCGGTGTACATGCCGCCGCACGCCCCGTAGCCGGGAATGGCGTTGGCCACGATGGCTTGGCGTTGTTCTTCGGTGATGGTTCCGGCCAGTTTCTGGCCGTAGCTCTGGAAGGCGGAGACGACGTCGAGCTTTTGTTCTTCCCCATCGATGGTGACACAGCCGGGCTTGATGGTTCCCCCGTAGACCATGATGGCCGGTCGGTTGAGGCGACCCATGGCCATGGCCACGCCGGGCATGTTCTTGTCACAGCCGGGCAGGGTGACTAGGCCGTCGTACCACTGGGCGGCGGTCACGGTTTCGATGGAATCGGCGATCAGGTCACGGCTTTGCAGCGAGTACGACATGCCGTCGGTGCCCATCGACATGCCGTCGGAGACACCAATGGTGTTGAACCGCATGCCGATGAGGTCGGCTTCGACAACACCGGTTTTGACGTGGTCGGCTAGGTCGCCGAGGTGCATGTTGCAGGGGTTGCCCTCGTACCAACATGAGGCAATGCCGACCTGGGCTTTGTCCAAATCGCTGTGGTCCAGCCCAGTGGCGAACAACATTGCCTGGGAGGCCCCCTGACTGGGGGGTTGAGTGATCCGGGACGAGAAGCGGTTCAAGCCGACCGGGGTCTCGCCATTTGATGAGCTGCCGTTGGTGTTTTCGCTGCCAGTCATGGCCTGCAATCTACCGTCAGGACAGGTTGCCCCACTGCTTGGCCAGCTCTTCGTGGGCTGTGGCCAAGGCGACTCCCAGTTGTCGGGCTGCCGCCACGTAACTTTGAGCTGCTTCGGCCAGGTCGACCTTGGTGTCAACCAGGGCTGTTTCGGTGACCGCTTGAACGAACGTGCCCTGCGTCCCGCGACTGTGCACAACGCCGTGTGACTCCAGAAGCGAATAGGCTTTGGCCACGGTGCCCTTGGCCAGGCCCAGATCATTGGCTAACTGACGGATGGTCGGAAGGCGAGAGCCTTCAGGCAAGACGCCAGAAATAGCCATCCGAGTCACCTGGACCCGGATCTGTTCATACACTGGCAGCGCCGCAGTCGGATCGATATCAAGAATCAACGGTCTTCGCTGGTACGCGGCTTCAAGAATGCGCCTCCGTCACGACCTGGGCATCGCCGTCTGCTGGCTGGTCCATCAGCCAATCTAGGCCGAGGCGCCGGTTGGTCCAGAAAACTCGGAGTGCTGCTAGCCACAACAATGCCGAAACAGTGGCGTGGCCTGGATGAGTGGCCTTGGCCAGAAAGACGAGTGAACACATCAGCGCTGGATCGGCTACGCCCCGCGTGATCGCCAGATGGCGAATCAGGTCGTCAGCGCTTCGGAGTGATTCGGGTAGTGCCGGCCGGCGGCGGTTTGCGATCCGCCACTGGAAGATCATTGCTGCAGCAACAGTTGCCGCCGCGGCCGTGGACCAACGGGAGCTTACTTCGATGGTGTCGTCCCCGATGATCTCCGCTGTCGCCACCGACGCTGCCGCTAGCCCGACGAGAATCAGCAAGAGCTGGCGTTTTGGTTGCCAATAGTCGGACGGCCGCCTCGGTCTAAGGTCCACAACACGGCGTTGATCTGCTGAGCGCTCGTCGGTCGAGAGCAGGTGGGACTCGGCCAAGAGTGAACCGACGGCGATCCCGGCGATGCCGCCAGTCACCGCCATACCAATCGGGTTTTCGCTGATCAGCAATAGCAGCCCTGCCAGAAATCCCGTGATGCCGCCGACGTTGCGGGACCAGCGGCTTCGTTGCAGCCATCGAGTTACGAGCTCCTGTTCGAGATGGCCAGTAGTTAGACGCCGGGCGATGACTTCGGCATTGGGGTCGGCCCCGCTGCAAAGCAAGATGGTGTGGAAGGCCAGGTAGGCGATTGTCAAAGCCAGCGCCGCCCCAAGTCCCAGTAGAACGAGCGATTGAGGATCGCTCATTGTTGGTTCTCCTCGGCCAGCTTGCACATGGCCGACTTGAGATCGATAACCGGAATAAGCTCGTCGTCGTCGCCAAGGGCTTGATCATCGATCAGGCCGGTGGAGTGGTACCCCTCTTCGGATGGGTCCTGGTCGGGCGCCCAGATCGGATCGGATCCAGTGATCCAGTTATGGACCCAGCTCGGCCGGTTCGGATACTCGTAGCGGATTGATATCGATCCGGTTGCTGCGTTCGTTGCCGGCCACTGGGCATCGCAGTGCGGTCGTAGATAGACGTCAAGCTTCACGCTACTGCGTTCTTCGTAATCTGTTGGTGGAACATCTGCTGGCAGCTGGTGCTGTCCGATGACAAAGAACGGTCGGTAGTCGCTGCCTTGTCGTTCGTTCTCGGACGCCCAACGAGCGCCAACGACGTCGACGGGGATTCCGTCGAGCCTGACGTCGGTGACCCGCAAATCATGCCGCTGGTAGTTCGGCAGCGTAATGCCGGCCAGGATCACTAGGTCGGATTCAGTGTCGGCTGCCAGGGTCACAGCGCCCTGGAGGCTTCGGTTCTGAACACCGAACGGTTGGGGAATGATCAGCCCTCCTCCGCCACCCCAGGCCCAACTCGCTAGTGAAGCGATGCAAACGATACTTGCGGCGACAAAGAGCAGGCGTCGAGACGAGGGCAGAGGGGGAACTAATTGGTCGAGGAGGTCGAGCGTGGTCTCCCTCGCTCCCTCCGGTTCCGCCTTGTCTCGCACCGTTTCGCTCATCGAGAACCCTTCGAGATCTTGTGCCATGATACTGGTACAAGATGCAGGGGGTGTCAACGGCGGGGCGAAGCTCCAACTGTCCGAGATCGACTCGTGGCGCGGGTGGTCAAACTGATTCGTGGCGGGGCGCCCTTGGCTTTCGGGACCGAGTGTTCCCAGTGATGCTGGGTTGCGCCGCCCATGACCAGAAGGTCGCCGGAATACAGGGTCCACCGGCGTGTCGGGCGTTGAGTC
>CALJMD010000044.1 GCA_937981915.1 uncultured Acidimicrobiales bacterium | reverse complement strand
CGACACCATGGCAATGGGAACGATCAGGGACAGGACGAGGTCGTCTTTGAGGCCGATGAGGTTGGAGATGCCTTTCAACCAGATGATCAAGGTGATGAGAGCGACGCTGACGGTGGCCATCACCCAGTAGCTGCGGAATGTCAACCCGACGATCAACAGCACCGCCAAGATGGTGAACCCGATGAACGGTCCGGCCACCGCTCCCTGTTCCTGCGAGGTCAGGTTCACGTCGATGGCAACACCGAAGACGTCGAAGCCGTCGGCGGTGCGCAGGATCTCTTGGACCGACCGGTCGTATTCTTCTTTGTCGGTGTCGCCGCCGAGGGTGACCGAGGCGTTCCCGAAACCGAGCAGTTCGTTGTCGGCCAACGCCAACATGGTGACGGCGGGTACGACCAAATTGCCGTCGGTGTCAGTGGTAGTGGCAACCGAAAGACCCAAGATGTCGGAATCTTCGCCGTAGCGCTCGACCAGGGCGGCTCCGGCTTGTTTGACCTGGGTGTCGGAGGCTGATGCCAGGCCGCCCTGGTCGGCTAGTCCAGCGTCGATCAGGTCGGCCAGCGACTGGATGCCGGTCACTTGACGGCCGGTGTCGGCGTCGAAGTAGTTAAACAAGGTGGGTCCGATGTCGTCGTCGGTGCGGAGCCGTTCGCCGGCGGCCAACAGTTGACGCATCGGTTCTGCCCGTAGGGCGTCGCCATCGTTGTGTTCGGCCACAAAGAACACCGGGGAGACCGACGAGACGAACGACTCGTCGACCAGGTCCCGGGCGGTGAAGACATCACCGTCGGGTTCGGTCGACGCCGATTCGGTCGGTGCCATGGTGAGGAACGGCACAACGAGAGCGGCGGTTGCGGCCAAGATCACAGCGATCAGTAGAGGCGTGCGCTGGCGCAACTTCTCGAAGCGGGTGTTGACCGATTGACTTTCGCGCGAGTGCTTGTCGGGCGATTGACTGTCGGTTGAGTGACTGTCGGGGGGCGATTGGTGTTCCATGCTCGGTTCCCTCTGTGCTTGGGCGGGTGACAGAATTTCCGCGGGTGAGTTTCTCTGGGCGAGTGGCCTTGACCGTTGAAATTTGTTGCATTCTTACACTGTCAAGTTCTGCGGATGTTGGCACTGTAAAGTTTGATCTTGGCACTGTCAAGAAGTTTCTAGACGGTGTCAAGTTGGAGCGGTACAGTGGCGGGCATGGTTGAAGTTGCAGCCAAGGGCGCATACCACCATGGCAACCTGCCGGACTCGCTGCGAGCAGCGGCCGCCGAGCTGATCGCCGAAAAGGGCACGTCCGGCTTCAGCCTGCGAGAAGTGGCACGACGGGCAGGTGTATCCCATGCCGCTCCCGCCCATCACTTTGGGGACACCGAAGGTCTGCTCACCTCGCTGGCCACCGAGGGCTACCGAATTTTGGCCGACGCAATGGAGGAGGCGGCTCGCTCAGGAGACGACTCGATCGGGCGGCTGCTGGGAACTGGTCGAGCCTATGCTCACACCGCGCTGGAGAAGCCCGGTCACTTTGCGTTGATGATCTCGAACGATCAGATATGCGACACCAACGAGGCGTTCGTAGCTGAGGCAACCCGAGCCTACGAGGCCTTGCAGGCGATAATCATTGGTATCCGCGATGAGCTGAACCCCAGCCTTGACGTCGACGCGGCCTGCACTTTCTGCTGGGCCTCCATTCAAGGCTTGGTGCAGCTATCCGGTCTGCTGGACAAAGTGGCCGATGACACGGGAACGACCAAAGCCTCGCTCGATGAGAACATCGAATCGTTCGCCCACTTCCTAATTGAAGGCATGGGTGGAGGGGCCTGACCTGTTCACCCTGCCCTCTCACATCACCCGCTCGTCAACCGGTAGCGTGGGGTCCATGGGTCTAACCAGCATCGGCAGCGCTGACTCGCCGGTCAGTCGATAGCAGCGTGTCCGATCTGGGCGACCTGAGTCGCAGGCTTCGAGATCCGGTCGTGTCAGCCATGACCGGGCTGTTTTCACACGGGCCTACCCCGCTGGCTAACACGCTGGACTTCCCCGACGACCCCGGTCTTCTCGGGCCCGGCTCGGTGTCGTGGCGGGTCATCGGCGATGCGTCGGTGTTCGCCGGCGGTATCCGTGCGCTCGTCGTTCAAGCCGCTCACGCCGAGGTGGTGGCCGGGGTGGAGGACCACTCAACGTATCGGACCGATCCGCTCGGTCGGCTGTCCCGCACATCGGTCTACGTCACCGAGACCACCTACGGTGCGATGCCCGAAGTTGAGGGCGCAGTTGAGGTTGTTCGCCAGGCTCACCGCCCGGTGCGGGGAACGTCGGAACGGGACCTCCCGTACAGCGCGGCCCGACCGGAAATGGCGGCCTGGGTCCACAATGTGCTGACCGATTCGTTCTTGGCCTGCTATCAGGCCTTTGGCCCCGACCGGCTCACCGAAGCTGAGGCCGACCAGTTCGTGGCCGAACAAACCCGCATCGGCCGGCTGCTTGGCGCCGATCCTCTGCCGGAAACAGCCCAGGGTCTCACGGACTGGATTGTCAATCACCCGGACCGAGTCGCTACCAAGGCCCAGGACAGCGCCATCTCGTTTCTCCGGAATCCGCCGCTGAACCCTCCGGTGAAGCTTGGCTATCGGTTGCTGTTCGAAGCGGCGCTGACCACTATTCATCCCGACATCCGCACTCAACTGGGGGTCGAACCGGCGAAGCGAGCAGCCGGAACCGGCGAGAAAGCAACCGCTGCGCTCCGTTGGGCGCTCGGGGCTTCACCAGCGTGGCAGGTGTCGCTTGTTCGATGTAACGCCCCGATCCCCAGCGGCCTGTTTCGCCAGCCGCTTCCAGCATCGGCGGCCGAGTAGCCGCGTCCCAGTCGTCAGGCCTAGGTAGCCGGTTTGACCATCGGCAAAGACGGCAGCGGGCGCTACTACCACAAGCTTTGTCCGGCTCGCCAAGTGTTCAAGGGCTGTCTATGGGGATGGTCCGTTTGCGACGGCGGGAGCCGGGGGTGCTCGCCGCGTTGGTGTCGGGGCGGTGGACCATAGCGTGCCGTC
>CALJMD010000043.1 GCA_937981915.1 uncultured Acidimicrobiales bacterium | reverse complement strand
GCCGACAGCAGATCGTCAACGTCCGGTGTTCCGGCCGCCGTGAGTTCACCCCGCCGGGCCAGCGCTTGTTCCACCGCAGCTTCGTCTCGACCGAACGAGTTGGCCAGCAGCTCGAAGAAGTTGCGTCGACCGGTCTCGTCCAACGTTCGGTAGCGGGCCCCGATCTCGTCGGCTTCGGCTCGGGCCACCATCTCTCCGGTGGCCGGGTCGACAGAGCGTTCGATCGAGTCGGCGAGCCGTTTGGCGTCGCGTTCGGGCAGCTCCGGTGAGTGGCGCTGAAAGCGCTTCAGCGCAGCGTCACCGGTTCGAGTTAGTCGGCGGCGGGTTCGTTCTAGGAACCCCGGTTCCTCTGTTACCACCACGTCAGCCTAGAGCGTTAACCGGGTCGCCTGGACCGCCTGCGATTAGAGATCTCGGACCATGACCCAGGCCGGATCGTGGTCAGAGCCGTTGCCACCGTGCTTGGTTCGACGGTCGATGAAGCTGTCGTCCAAGCGATTCTTCAGTGACGGCGACACCCAAATCTGGTCGAACAACCGATGCTCCGGTGGTTTGCCCGACGGCTTGAACCGGCTCGTCCATCTCGGCCCGGGTTGAGGGCCGAGGCTTTCGTCTTTGGACGGTCGAGTCTCCGCTACCTGAGCCAAAGCGTCCACCAGTTTCAGGTTCGATTGGACGAGCGGTGCGAGGAACTCCGAGTCCGGGTCGTCGTTCATATCGCCCAACACGACGTATTTCGAGTTGGGTCGAGTTTCGGCTTCGATGATGGTTTTGGTGGCGGCGGCCTGGCGGCGTCGACGCTCGTTGTTTCGTACCCGCTGGGCTGCCTGGGCGTCGGCGGTGCGATGCTCCAGTTTGTCGATGAAGTTCGATTTCAAGTGGCTGTTGAACACGGTGAGCAGTCGCCGGTCGCGGTTGGGGGCCAGCACGTCCACCCGCAGCAGGTCGCGTCCGAACACCGGTTTGAAGGGCCGTTCCGGGTCGGGCTCGGTTTGATGCGACACCACTTGGCCGATCGGGAACCGTGAGAGGTAGCCGACATCGATGAGTCGAGGGTCGTTGCCTTCCACCAGAATGACGTTGGGGTACATCCCACCCAACGATTCCCGGTTGAAGGTGCGAAGCGCCTCAATGTTCTCGGCCTCCTGGACGGCCAGCACGTCGACGTCCATTGCTTTGATCCGGTCGGCAATGGCTTCGGTGTCGGCTGAGTCTTTGGACGACACCACCCGGCCTTTGAAGGTTCGCAGCCGGCGCTGGTCACCGGAGTCGAACTCGATGACCTGTTCCAGTCTTGTTCCCTTGGGAACTTCAGCTTGGAAGTTCCAGCGGGAGAAAAGATTGTTCAGATTGAAGGTGCCGATAGTCAGGTCCACAAGTTCCCTCCGGGTGGATCGAGGTGTTTGTTAGCCTCATGCAGTCAGACGGCGACGAGTCTACTGAAATACACTGGACCGGCGCTCCAACTAGGATCCAGGCATGTCGATCCGTGCGGCACAGGAACAGGAGCTGGTTCGCCGTAGACGGCTGGACAACATGGCGTCAGCCCGAGCTGACCAGTCAACCGCGCTCCGCAACACCGGCAGTGACACTTCGAGTCCACTCAGCAGGTTCTGGGCAAAATGGCGAGACGTGCTGATCCGAGACGCAGCGTTGGCCCTGATGGTCGGAGGCATGGTGACCGGAGTTGGCTTCGCCTTCGAAACCCAACGCGACGAACGCCTGGCCGAACGAGAGGTTCGACAGAACCTGGCGGCCGAGTTAGCGGTTCGAGATGACCTGACCAAGATCTATCTGGTCGGCCAGGATCTACAAGGCCTGGTGCTCACGGGGCGAAACATGACCGGGGCCAGACTCAGCCAAGCCGACCTGCGGGAAGCCGATCTGAGCATCGCCACTCTAGTCGACGCTCAACTTCGCCTAGCCGATCTTCGCGGCGCGTCGCTGCGCCGAGCTAACCTGAGCGGCGCCGACCTTGGCAACGCCCGACTGAACAGCGCCGATCTGGGCGAGGCCAACCTGACCGGCGCCATCTTGAACGGGACCGACTTTCGTGAAGCCGACCTTACTGGCGCCGATCTCAGCGCGGCGATTTGGACACCGTCAACACCACCGCTCTGGCCTGACGGCTACACGCCATCCCCACTGGCCCCCGGCGGCTAAAGCCCGCTGAGGACTACAGGCCACTACAGCCGAGCGGTGCCTTGAGCAACGAGAATCGCGGTGGCAGTCAACACGGCCAGAAAGGCGAAGGCTTCGATCCGCACTGTCCGCAGGAGGCGGTGCGTCTGGGGCCGAAGCCGAAAGTGGTTGAAGGCCCCCAGCAGCCCGGCAACAATCACCAGCCCGACCTTCACCAGCAGTGCTCGACCCCATGTGCTGTCGAACAGCGTCTTCAGGTCATCGACAATGACCGACGTCATGGCAACCCCGCTCAATCCGGCCGCTACCGCGCTTAGAGAAGCCACCGTCGAGAACCGTGTCACCAGTAACCGTGCGTCGACGGGTTGCCCCGAGCGGCGGCGGCGCCAGAGCACGATGGCCAGCATCATCACACCGCCGGCCCAGGCGCTACCGGTCACGACGTGAACGACATCGGCCGGTACGACCAGCCACATGGGTTGAGTGGTCACGGTATGGCCGTCGAAGGTGTACGACGCCACCACCCCCAATGCTCCGGTCACTGTCGCCAACGCCAGCATTCGGGTGCGGCTCGAAATGACCAGGACAAACCCGCACAGCATCCGCAAACCAACGGCCAAGCCGAACGGCATCACCACCTGTGTCTCCAAGGCGTCTCGAGTTAACAGTTCCGCCCACCGTTCCTCGTTCCCGGCCAGGTAGGCGACAAGTTCGACTACCCCGCCGAGGACGATAAAGGCTCCGCCCCATGTGATACCGCCCAGCACAATCTGTTCGTCACGGAGTCGGTCGGTCACCACCCTCGAAAGAAAGATGAGCCCTCCGATGGCCAACGCGGTTCCGGTCAGGCCAACGGCCCGACCTACGGCACCGACGGCGTCTGCCCCTGACGCTACTTGCGCGGGGGCAATAAGGAAGTCGTCGATTGAACCTACACGTGGCTGATCGTCATCGGCTGCGACCGTCGGGCTCTCGGACTGTGATCTCTCCGACTCTGATGTGGCCTCGTCGAGCGGGGTCGACCCGGAGTCCGGTGCCGGTGCTGGCGTCGAACCCTCTTCTTGCGTTGGGGTGTCGAGCACGGTGAAACGAAAACCACCCTGGATCGGATGCGCGTCTGGCGCCTGGACCGTCCAGCGGACACCGACCAAGCCGGGCTCCAATGGAGGGTCGAATCCGAGCAGCCAACTCTCCCCACCGTCTTGTTCGTCCACCCGGTCCGGGGTTCGCAAATCACCGTTGGAGACGCGAACCAGAAAACCCTCACCAGTTGGAACGACTGCACCATCGAAACGAAGCTGTACCTCGTCGACCGGGCCGACGACAGTCGAGTTGTCTGCAGGGTCCGACGAATCGAACGCAGTGTGGGCGGCCGCTGGAGCCGCTACGAGCAGCACAAGAGCCACTGCTATCAATGCGACTGAAATCAGCAGCGACCGAAGACGTATCGGCGGGGCGGATGCCCACCGGGTGCCTGCTGAGGCGACCATAGGTGATCCTTGCGCTCGCCCGCCGGAGGGCTGACGCTACCACAGGTCAACAAGTTGGCTTGGCGATGTCTGTGTGGCCAATCATCAACACCAACACCGACATCAAGGGACAGTCTCGGTCAGACTCGATCCAACAGGGTTCGAAGTTGACGGCGATCTGACGTGCCCAGCTTTTGAAGGAACGATTCAAGCACTGCTTGCCGGTCGCCGCATCCGTCGAGTGCCAACTGCATTTCAGCCGCCCGGTGTTCAGCTTCGCTGCGGATAGGCGTGTACACGTAGGCGCGGCCCTTACGTTCTCGCTGGAGGATGCCCTTGTCCCACAGACGCGTTAGAACCGTCATGATGGTGGTGTACGCAAGATCTGGGGCGACCGCTTGATGCACCTCGGCGGGCGCTTCGGCGTTTGATGTCGTCCAGAGGTGGGCCATAACCTCGTTCTCCAGACCCCCCATGGGTCGGCGCTGTGTCATAACGCGGATCGATGCC
>CALJMD010000042.1 GCA_937981915.1 uncultured Acidimicrobiales bacterium | reverse complement strand
CTGCCGTCAGCACTCAGCATCAGCTCGGCGCTGCCACACCCGTCCTGAGCGACCGCGGTCGCCAAAATGTCGTGACGGTCAAAGAAGTCGACGAAGGCGTCCGCCTTGCCAGGAGCCAGTTCGAATTCCAGTAGCGTCCGGATCAATTGACGTTCACGCCGTAGATTTCAGCTGCCCGCTCGGGAGATACGAAGCCGTTGGCTATGTCGTCGCGAACCAAGTCAGGATCGCGGTCGCTGGGGTCGCCGTGTCCGCCGCCGTTCCCGGTGACAATACGGATTACGTCCCCAGGCTTGGTTGGCACGCCGGCAGCGAACGACAACCGCTCGGTTGATCCATCCTCGGCCTTGATCAGTTCAAAGTAGTTGGGGGATCCACCCTCGCCTCCCTCTGCTGACCACGGTGGATACTTGGACCGGGTGAACGCCAGCGTGGCGTGACCGTCCTCAGCGCGGATCTCGTACTCCATCACGATGCCCCGACCGCCGGTGCACCTTCCTTCGCCGCCGGGCTCGGTGTTGAGTTCCATTCGATTGACATAGAGGCCATTTCGGGCCTCGTTTATCTCGGCCGGGCAGTTGAACGTGTCACCGTGCACGCCGCTGAACATCGCTGAGTTGCCGTCACGGCGTCCGGTCGCTCCCCAGCCACCAACTTGAGGCTCGATTATCGAGTACGGTCGCCCATTGTCCGGGTGGGTGCCCCCAATCAGGGTTGCGCACACCGATGCGAAGTGCCCGGCCCCCAGCCGTTCCGGTACCGCCTGGGCCATGCAACGCCACAGTAGGTCGTAGAGCGGCAGCAGCAGATCGTAGTAGAAGCCCATAGGCGCAGGCTCAATGGGGTCGACGGCGGTTCCCGGTGTGGTTAGCAAGCGAACAGGCCGGAACGTGCCCCCGTTGGCCATGATGCCTGGATCGGTCAACGATTTGAACACCATTTGAACGGGGATCATGGCGGCGTCCCGGGTGCAGTTGGTGGGGGTGGTCGACTGCTCCGGGTTGTCTCGAAGATCGACGACAAACTCGTCGTCGGTTATTGTCACTTCGACCGAAAGAACCCGCCCGTCATCGATTTCTTCGGTGAGGCTGAATGTCCCCTTTGGCATGTCGGCCAGCGCACGCAACGACACCTGCTCGCCGTAGTCCATGTACCTTCGGCAGGCCTCCCGGAATGCCCCGACGCCGTAGCGTTCACACACGGCTTGAAGTTGCCGGGCGCCGGTTCGGGCTGAGGCGATTTGAGCCCACAGGTCGCCGTCGAGGGCGTCGGGCATCCGCGAGTTGAGTCGGAGGATGTCGAACACCTGGCTGACCGGCTCACCACCGGAGATGGCTTTGATCGGAGGGAGCCGAATACCTTCCTGGAAGATCTCGGTGGCGTCACCGCTGGCCGAGCCGGGCGCCATGCCGCCGACATCGGAGTTGTGGGCGATGTTGGCTGTCCACGCCACCAGCTGCCCGGGTGCGCCGAAGACCGGCATTATCACCACAATGTCGTTCAGGTGGGTGACGCCGCCGTGGTAGGGATCGCTGGTCAAGAACACATCGCCGGGGCCGACGTCGAGCCCGATGGTTTTGATGACCTCCTTGCAGGCCTTGTCCAGCACTCCGACGAAGGCCGGGATGCCGGCCCCGGAAGAAGCCAGTTCGCCATCGGCGTCGAGCACAGCGGTGCCCATGTCGAGGACCTCGTAGATGATCGAACTCATGGCTGTTCGGCGAATTACCGAGAACATTTCATCAGCCGTTGACTGCAGTGAACTCTGAATGATCTCAAGGGTGATCGGGTCGTAGTCGATTGTCGAACTCATTGCTTGCTCCCGTTGCTCTTGTAGCGGCTCAAGGTTGTTGTCGGCGTAATCAATGCTCGCGTGTCAGCTTCTACTCGTCGATTTACGCCGGCACGTCGATGATCAAATTGTTGAATCCGTCGACGGTGACGGAAGCGCCCGGGTTCACCACAACGGTTGTGCCAGCGCCTTCAGCGATCGCCGGTCCGGCAAACCGCATCCCCGGGGTCAACAGATCCAATGCGAAGATGTCGGTCTCGTGGGCACCGTCTTCGGCGAAGTCAACGTGGCGAGATCCGGTCTTGGCCGAGGTCGAGTCGGGGTCGCCCAGTGGGCTTGGTTCGGGCAGAGTGGAGCCGCTGGGTGCGGTGGCGACGAGGTGGAGGCCGACGATCTCGATGGGTAGCTCCAGCCGATAGGTGTACTCGGCCTCGAACTGGTTTCTGAACCGATCCTGTAGCGCTCCGAGGCCGTTCGGGTTGAGATCCTCAGGCTCGATTGCTACCTCAGTGGCGTGCTCTTGACCCTGGTAGCGCAGGTTGCCAAACCACTGGAAGGTGGGTGTGATCTCCGGTCCGATGTCGCTGCGAATTGCCGTCGACGCCCGTTGCTGAAGTTCGTTCAGCGCAGTGGCGATAGCGTCCACCGATGTCTCCTCCAAGTCGTAGAGGGCGGTGGCGAACAGGTCCCGCCGCAGGTCAGACATGATCATCCCCCAGGCTGAAAAGACCGAGGCAGCTGCCGGGACTACCACTCGACGAACCTGTAGTTCTTTAGCCAGGGCCACGGCGTGCATCGGGCCACCGCCGCCAAAGGCCACCATCGTGAAGTCGCGGGGATCGTGGCCCCGGTTGATTGAGACCATCTTCAG
>CALJMD010000041.1 GCA_937981915.1 uncultured Acidimicrobiales bacterium | reverse complement strand
TTGACGTTCGCAAAGCCGTTGGGCTCCAAACCAGTCGGCGGCGGACCTATATTTCCTGGCCTGCGTCGATGTGTCGGCCTGGAAAATCGGGTTGCAGGGGTCTGGATCGGGCCACCTCCGTGAAGGATCCCTGCAGCCTTCTCAAGGTTCGTCACCTCTAGGACAACGAATCCAAGGATCTGTGAACAAGAAGTCCCCATCTTGAGTCAACGGCACGGGCTCATGGGCTAATAGCCCTATAGACTTCGCTCTCTGCCGGGGGCGGTGGGATGATATCGACAATGCGGAGTTGAGGTGGAAATGGCTGTCGCAGCGGAGACTTGGACTGGGAGCGAAAAAGGCGTTGACGTTGTCTTGGCGCGCGCCGCTTCCGGTGATGACGATGCCGTGGCCTATCTCTACCGTCGCTATGTGCCGGCGCTTGTGCATTACGCTCAGCGTCGTGGAGCCACCGATGCCGAGGGTGTCGCCGACCTGGCGTTCCTCGACACCATCAATGCCCTTCCCTCCATGCGGTCATGGACCGAACCGGTGTTCCGGGCGTATTCGTACCAGGCAACCAGAAGCCGGATAAGCGGTGACTACCGGCGGAACACCGTTGACACCGTCATGTTGGATGACGAACTCGACCTCGCCGCCCCAGGATCGGTTGAGGAAACGGTGGTCGCCCAGCGAGGGTTTGATGATCTGCTCGACGGGTTAAGTCCCGGGCAGAGAGACGTGATCGTCCACCGTTTCCTCGGTGGATTCTCCGTCGCCGAGACTGCTGCCCGGCTCGGTCGCTCACCTGGCGCAGTCAAGCAACTCCAGTTTCAGGGCCTGACCCGTCTTCGAGCGTCGCTCCTCGTGGCAATGGTGCTACTACTTATCGCCGGTGGTGTCGCTTTAAGCCAGACGACAGAGTCAGTGGTGACCGACATGCCTACCGGTGTTGACGACGGCTCCGACGGCGATGGGACCGATGTTCAGGAGAACGGTCTTGACATCACCGATCCAGACCGAGCCGATCGCAGACCGTTCGCCGTTGAGTTGTTCAGTGACGAAGAAGGCCCTCAGGTTGCTGTGACCACAACCATCCTCGCCTCCGAAGAGCCGATAACCACGACGGCCGACGTCTCCTCGTCGTCGACCTCGTCAGTGGTCGAGGCAGCAACCGACGAACCAGCGGCAGCCAGGGTGGCGGACGCCGCCTCCGGGCAGCTGCAAGTCGACAACGGTTCCAGCAACGATGAGGTTTCGCTCAACGTTCGCAGTGGCACGCGGCCGCCGAATGAAGACGACGAACAGCAGACGAGTCCGACCACGGTGGAGGAAGCCACCACCACTGTGGCCCCGTCGACGACGACAAAGGCCAGCACAACCACCACGGCAGCCGAAACCGTGGCGACGGTCGGGCAGCGACGATTCCCCTCTCTGATGCTTCTCCGCAACGAGCGCCTTGAACGGTGTGCGGCCGTGGCCTCCGACGGAGTCGATGTGGTCAACCGGAACTGCCAGCATGACATGGCGCAAAAGTTCGAGATCATCGAGCGACAAGGTGGCGCCTTTTGGATTGTCAGCGCAGCGAACGGCAAGTGTATGGAGCGCGGTCACTCCGACGACCGCCATAGCACCATC
The DNA here is from genome assembly GCA_937981915.1 of uncultured Acidimicrobiales bacterium. Taxonomy (GTDB): domain Bacteria; phylum Actinomycetota; class Acidimicrobiia; order Acidimicrobiales; family SZUA-35; genus JAHELU01. Next base: position 10,353 of record CALJMD010000041.1, on the reverse strand, counting down.
AACGTGTACCTTGCGCCCTGCAACGACGGCGACACGCAAGAGTGGAGGGTCGATCTCGGCCCCGACGGCGCGTGGAACATCAAGTCAATGACGACCGGTTTCTGCATGGACCCCGACGGACCCAACTCGGCTGAGACGGACAACGTCGGCGTTCGGATTTGCGACGGCACTTCAAGCCAGAACTGGCGTTTCGTCGAGGTTTGATAGCGCTGAAGGCCGTAGTATCGAGCGGGTGACAGGGGCCGGTACAGAACCGACGCCTGTCGGTGTCTCATCAAAGCTGACGGCAGAATTTGTCGGGACGGCGTTCCTGTTGGCCGCCGTGATCGGCTCGGGGATTATGGCTGAGCGGCTCTCTACCGACGTAGGGCTGCAGCTCCTCCAGAATGCGTTTGCCACCGCCGGGGTTCTGACCGCTTTGATTCTGGCGCTCGGCCCTGTGTCCGGTGCCCACTTCAACCCTGCGGTCACCATCGCCGACCGGCTGATGGGCGGGATCGACACCGCCACCGCTTTGCTGTACATCGTGGCCCAAGTGGCCGGCGGCATCGTCGGCGTTGTCGTTGCCAATCTGATGTTTGATCTGCCGGCAGTGACCTGGTCGAGCACCGATCGGTCGGCCGGCAACCTGTTACTAGCCGAAGCGGTAGCCACAGTCGGGTTGCTCCTTGTGATCTTCGGCGTTGTCCGCGCCGGTGGTAGCGGGCATCCATCTCGACTGGCCGCCTTCTCGGTCGGCGGCTACATCGCCGGTGCCTATTACTTCACGTCATCCACTAGTTTCGCCAACCCCGCGGTGACCGTGGCTCGAATGTTCAGCGACACCTTCGCCGGGATCGAGCCCGCTTCCGCTCCGGGCTTCATCGCTGCCCAGCTTGTCGCGGTTGGAGTCGGGGTGGTTCTGATTCGCGCCATCTACCCCGACCGGTGAAGTGCCCTGACGGGCGAGTTACCTTCAGCCTGCCTGAGCGAAGCTGGTCAGCACGTTGACCGTGTTGACGCCTAAGGCTTCGGTGGCATACCCGCCTTCGAGCACGAGCACAGTGGGTAGTCCAACTGCGGCCAGACGCTTTCCCAGTTGCAAGTAGTCGTCGCTTTCCAGGCGAAAGTGGCTGATGGGGTCATCAACGTAGGTGTCGAGCCCCAAGGGGATGACCAGCGCGTCCGGCGCGGGCCCACCGGTACCGCCTCCACCTACCGCCCACTTCAAGGCTTCGTTGAGAGTGTCGAACCACGTTGTGGCCGCCGACCCTCTGGGCAGGGGAAGGTTGCGGTTGGCGTTCAGGCCCGGGCCGTCGCCGTTCTCATCGGCGTAGCCCAGGAAGTACGGAAACTCTTCAGCCGGATCACCGTGGATGGACGCGTGCAGCACGTCGGATCGCTGGTAGAAGATGTCTTGGGTTCCGTTGCCATGGTGGTAGTCAACGTCGACCACGGCCACTCGGTTGGCGCCGTTGTCCAGCAGCCGTTGGGCTGCCATCGCCGAGTTGTTGAGGTAGCAGTAGCCGCCGAACTGGTCACGAGACGCATGATGGCCCGGTGGTCGGCAGCGGGCGAACGCCACCGGAGCCATTCCTGTCGATTCGCTAGCCGACACGTAATCGGCGGCCGCTACCGCGGTGGCGGCTGAGGCCGTAACCGCCGTCCACGTAGCGGCACCGATTGAGCAGTCGGCGGCAAAGCTGTAGTAGCCGAGTTGCGCTTCCAGCGTCGCCGGAACAATGTCGCGAAAGCGCCGGGCCGGCCAGCCGAACGCCATGGCACACGGCTCGCTGTGGCCCTGTTCGACCCACCGCTGATGGGCTGTCTCCAGGAAGGCCGCGTAGGCCGGGTCATGCACCCGTTCGGCCAGCGCCCGGTCGAAGGTGACGTCCGGCTGCACGAGGGTAGACGGCAAGCCGGCGGCGTCGCAGGCCGAATCGACGATCGCCGCCCGGTCGGGGCCCTCCCACGAGTCGACCAGCCGACCACCGTCCAACTCCAGCACGTGATGAGCCGTATGATCCATGCTGCGAAAGATTTGCATGGCATGAGTGTCGCCAAGGCCGGAGGTCAGCGTGAAATCAGACACCGATGCGGCGAGAACTGAATCCAATCTGTCGGCAACGGTCGAACCGTTGGTGTGAACAGTTTGGTCCCGGCGTGCGACGCCATCACCCCCGACCCGCCCGCCTGGAAGCAACGCACCGTTTTGCGTCAGAGGTGGGATCAGCTGGCCTACTTTCATTGGCGCTACCCGGTAGACGAGGTGCAACGTCTCCTGCCGCCGGGACTGCGAGTTGACGTGTTTGATGGTTCGGCCTGGATTGGCCTTATCCCGTTTCACATGCGTCGGGTGCAGCTCGGGTCAACCCCGGCCGTTCCGTACCTGGGTGACTTTGTTGAGATCAACGTCCGGACTTACGTTGTCGACTCGCTTGGACGCCGCTCGGTGTGGTTCTTCTCTCTTGACGTGCCACGTTCGATCATCGTCGGCGTGGCCCGGGGCGTGTTCTCGTTGCCGTACTGCTTTGGCCCCAGCACTCACCGAGTCAACGGCGACAGTCATGTGTATGAAACTGAACGGCGCTGGCCCGCGCTCCGTCCCAGCTCTAAGTCCAGTTCTGCTGCGGCCGCCTGTCGCATCGACTTTCAGGTCGGGCCGGAAATGGAGCAAAGCGAGATCGGCCCGCTGGAACACTTTTTGACCGCCCGGTGGGGTCTGATCACCCGGCGAGGGCGACGCTTGCTGCACGGTTCGGTCGACCACGCCCGCTGGCCGCTTCATCACCTCACCAACTTCGACATCGAGCAGAGCCTGGTTGAAGCGGCCGGGCTTTCACGCCCGGTCGGCCCACCTCATGCTATGTATTCGCCTGGCGTCGACGTTCAAGTTGGCTGGTTCACAGCCGTGCCAGCTGACGACGAGATCAGCCCCCATCCCGCCACCCGACAGGAGATCCTATGACCGCACACACCACCCCCGACACTGGTGACACAGACGCTGGTAACACCGGGGACCTTGCCGGTCGCTCCGCCCTTGTCGCCGGCGCCACCGGCGGGTTGGGTTCGGCCATCGCCACGCAGTTGGCGGCACGAGGCGCCGCCCTGACCCTGGTGGCACGCTCGGGCGATCAGCTCGACCGGCTGCCGGTCAACGGTCGTCGGCTGGCCCGTGACCTGCGAGATCCGCAAGGCTGCGCCGACGCAGTGGCCGCCGCCATCGACCACGGCGGCGGCTTGGACATCGTGGTTAACGCCATTGGGGTAGTGGCCTTCGGATCGGTCGATGAGCTGTCGATTGATGCAATGGAAGAACTGTTCATGACCAACACGTTCGTGCCCGTCATGTTGGCCAAGGCGGCGCTTGGCCCCATGAACGAAGGCGGCGTAATCGTGAACATTTCGGGCGTTATCGCCGAGCAGAATCTGCCCGGCATGGCCGCCTACGGGGCATCAAAGGCCGCAGTTCGATCGTTTGATGAAGCGTTGGCTCGGGAGGCCCGCCGCCGCAAGGTTCGGGTAGTAGATGCTCGCCCCGGGCACACGGAGACCGGCCTCGCCGATCGGGCTATTGAAGGGGATGCCCCGAAGTTCCCGACAGGTTTGACCCCCGACCATGTCGCCGGCGTGATTGTTTCCGCCGTCGTTGACGGTACCAAGGACTTGCCCAGCACCGCGTTCGCCTAGTCTGTGGCGTGACTGTCACCGCCACTGTCAGCGGTGAGCGGTCGAAGATACTCGGCTACATCGGTTTGGCCGAAGTGGTTGGCCCAGCCCCACGGGGTTGCGTCGAACATGGTGTCTTTGAGATTGGGGTCAGCGCCGTGTCTGATCAACAGTTGGGCCAGTGGGAGATTGTTGTCGTGAGCGGCGCTGTGCAAGGCGGTGTTGACACCGTCGTCTCTTGCGTTGATGTCGAAGCCCGTTTCGATGAGCCATACGAGCATGTCTTCGTGTTCAGCAGTGACGGTGCCGATGATGGATGGATAGCGGCCCAGCATCTGGTCGACGAGTCCCGAGTGTTGTCCCACGTGCGCTTCGACGGCGGCGACGTCACCGCTGCGAACCAGGGACAGGAAACGTTCAGCCGGGTTGATTGAGATGTCGACCCCGGCGGAGGCCAAGACATCCAAGACCTCTTGGTGGCCTTCTTCGGCGGCAATCCGCACCGGGGTCATCTGAGAACGTCCGACCGGTCGGTCCAGATTCAGACCTAACCCGGCCAGGAAGCTCATGATGCCCGGTCGTCCCCGACGGGCCGCCGCCTCGACCTCGTCGTAGAGCAACTCGGCTGGTTCCCGCAGTCGATTGCCTAGCTGTTGATACCACGGGCCGTTCTGTGCGGTTCCCAATCCGTATTCGACGAGGAGCTCAAGCATTGAAGGATCATCGTGGTTCTGTCCGCCGATCCCGTTGTTGTACAGACCTTGACCGTCGTTGGGATCCGCCCCGGCGTCCAGCAACAGCCGAGCCAGCTCCAGGCGATCGCCGTGCCACGACTGGTGACTTTCACCTCCGCCGAAGGCTCCGGTGAGAGCCGTGAACGGCGGCACAAGGCCTCGCCACAGAAACCCGGCGTTGGGGTCGGCGCCCCGGTCCAGGAGCGCTTGCACGGTTTCGATCGTCGACCATTGTTCGGCGGATTGAGCCAACGTCGGGTGCGAGGCGAAACGTGCCGGATCAATGCGGGAGTAGACGGCGTACAGCAGCGGCGGCCAGTCATTGGGTCCACACGACTTGTTGACCAGTTCGGGTTGGCGGTCCAGTTCAGCGTCGAGTGCAGCAGCGAGTCGGACGTGATCGCCCACCGCGGCGAGGGCTTCAATTGTTCCCTCGGCCAGAGTTGGGTCGGAGGCCAACATGGCGTGAGCCAGCTCGAGGCGGTCGGCCGGGCTGGGGCCTTGTTCGGCATAGTTGAGGCAGGCCACGGAAACAAACGGCTCGTCGCCAACGTCCACCCCTTGTTCGGCCAGGGGACGGTGACTGAGCCCCTCGATTGTCTCAAGGTAGGCCCGGAGCTTGGTCCAGCTGTCGAATCCATACAGTCGTGAGACGGTGAGTTGGGCGTCAGACAACTTAAACCCAGCAGCCTGGTCCGGCGCGGTGAGCTGCTCAGCGTCTAGCCGTGGGTGGAACTCGTCGATGAGGTTGAGAGCGCCTTCGTCGCCAGAACGGACGAGATCACGCACCAGCTTGGCCTGGTTCTTGAGGTGATCGAGCGACGGGTCTTCAGGAAGTGGAATTGCAGGCACAGGGATCCCTTTCGTAGGTGCCCGCCGTTCGCTTACCGGGCCGAAAGAGGTTGCTGTCGTTGTTGCTTGCTCGATCGAAGGCCGATCGTGCAGCTGGGCTTTGCCCTTCCCGCGAACTGGTGGCGTGCTGCAACGCCTCTCTCATGGTAGCCCAGGGTCAGTCTTGCCAGGGTCGGTTTGGAGGTGGCCGTCAGTGGCGGCGCAAGGCTGGTGGGTGGTGCCTAACCTGACCGGCATGCGTATCGGGATCAGTATTACCAGTCGCTATGTCGGGGCGGGACCGACCGTGGCCGTGGCCAACGCCTTGGCTCGGGCCCAAGCGGCTGCCGAAGCAGGGTTGGATCACATCAGTTTGGGTGACCACCATTCCAATGGCCCCGACGCCAACTATGTGCAGAACGTGCCCATGATCGGGCGGATCCTGGCTGACTGGCCGGCTGATCGTTCTATTGGGGGACTGTTTTTGTTGCCGTTGTGGAACCCGGTCTTGGTAGCCGAGCAGGTGGGGACATTGGCCGCCATGACCGACGCACCGTTTATCTTGCAAACCGGGATCGGCTGGGGCGAAGCCGACTTTGCCGCCATGGGCGCACGCATTTCTGACCGTGGCCGCCGCACTGATGAATCGATCAAGGTCATCAAAGCCCTACTGGCGGGCGACGTTGCTAGCAGTGAGATGCTCAACGTTGACGCCGCCTCGATTTCACCTCGCCCGCCGCGGCCGGTCGAGTGGTGGATTGGGTCCGGTGTGGGAGAGGTGCCGTTGCGTCGGGCCGCTCGGGAGGGTGACGCCTGGTATGCCCATCCAGGTTTGGCCGTTGATGAGGTTGGTGTCGCCGTTTCCCGTTACCGGGAGTTGTGTGAGGAATACGGCACGAAGCCGAGGGTGGCGTTGCGGCGTGATGTCCTGCTCCGGCCCGATGATGACGAGGCGATGCAGATGGGACAGGAGATGATTTCCGCCGGTTACCGAGGCCTCGATGAGAGTCAACTGGTCTTCGGTGGGGTGGAACGTGTGGCCGAGCGGTTCGCCGAATTGGGGTCGCTCGGCGTGGATGACATCGTGGTCAGAACCATGAAAGTGCCGCAGCCGATGGCCCTTGAGTCGATCGGTTTGACCGGCGAGGTTCGCCGGCAATTGGGCTAAGTCGCGACTTTCTGCCGGAAATAACGTCTTCTATTCCCACCTTGACAGATAGTTACTCTCCGGTAATAATCGTCAATAGGGCCACCAGTAAGAGGCGACATAGGCCCGAAACCACCGCCGTGATGTAAGGGGAATGAAGACGATGCGTAAATTGGCGACCTTTTTCGCTGCCATCCTGATAACAACGTTAGCCACAACCGGAATGGCTGCTGCCGCGCCACCGGACGGTAAAGGCAAAGGCGGCGGAGGCGGAGGTGGCGGCGGCGAAACCGCTCAGCCAACCGCCATCGTCACATTGGGCGACAGCTACATCTCCGGCGAAGCCGGAAGGTGGGAAGGCAACTGGGCCACCGCCGAAGGCAACCGAGGTGGCACTGACCGGGCCGCCTACAAACGCAAAGGCATCTGGTATTGGGACGCTTCCCGGGTCTACGGGAATACCGTCGATGGATGTCACCGATCGGATGTATCCGAGGTACTGAATAACGGGATCGGCGTTGACGCCAAGATCAACCTGGCTTGCTCCGGAGCCGTTGCGGCCAACGTCCACCGAGCATCGAGCGGCGGTGTCTCCTTCAAGGGTGAAGCCCCGCAGGCCGACCAGCTGGCCGGTGTAGCCGCTGACCACGATGTGGAAATGATCGTTTTGTCCATCGGTGGTAACGACCTCGGTTTCGCCGACATCATCATCGACTGCACCGTTCGCTACAACACCAGCCCGTCATGGTGGCAGAACACCTGCAACGAGTCGGGCCAGTCGAGCATCGACTCGCTGATGCCGGGCGCCATGGCTGGCGTGTCCAAAGCCATTGATGAGATTCGGGCGGTCATGAGCGACGCCGGTCAAGCCGATGACAGCTACCGTCTGGTGCTGCAAAGCTACCCGTCGCCGATCCCGCGAGGTAGCGAGTTCCGTTACAGCGAAAGCGGCTGGTCACGATCCAACACCGGCGGTTGCCCGTTCTGGAACGTCGACGCCAACTGGGCTCGTGATTCGCTGGTGCCGCAGATCTCGGCCAACCTCGCTTCTGTCGCTGCATCAAAAGGCGTCGAGTTCCTCGACCTTCAAGATCAACTTGAGGACCGTGAAGTGTGCTCCACCAGCACCGATCATGGTCCCGGTGCCGATGCCGAGTGGGCCCGGTTCCTGGTGACCGGCCTGACCCAGGGCGTAGCCCAGGAGTCGATGCACCCGAATGCGCTTGGTCAACAAGCCACCGGCACCTGTCTTGGGATGCTGTTCAATGCAGGCTCAGGTAGCTATGACTGCACCAACGTGGCCGGAAACGGTCCCTCGGTGATGAACTTGACCGCAGGCTAGCCGTCCACCGATAGAACTCTCTTCTAGCTAACCCGGGACCCTCTAGGGGTCCCGGGTTACTTTTTGCTCTTGGTTGAGAGGTTTGGGCGAAATCAACGACTATCATACAAGTGTATGACTCGCAATGATGTGAATCAGGAAGTGTTCCAAGACGCAGGTCAGCCGGAGTACGGCCCGGTAAGTCCGATCGAAGTCCGATGGCCGCTCATGATGCACCGCTGGGATCTGTTGACCTTCCTGCACTGGTCGTACCCACCCGAAGTGGTGCAGGCGCTACTGCCGGACGGCCTCACCGTTGAGACCTTCGACGACGGCACTGGCGACGGTCCCCGAGCCTGGGTTGGCCTGGTGCCGTTCATGATGGAAGTGCGTCCGCCCAAGGGTCCGGCCATTCCCGGTATTTCCCACTTCTGCGAGACCAACGTTAGGACCTACGTAACCGCACCGGATGGAACCAGGGGAGTGTGGTTCCTGTCGCTCGACGCCGCCGCACTGCCGCCCGTTGTGGCGGCTCGACAGGGTTTTCGTCTGCCCTACTACTGGTCGAAGATGACGTTCGAACGCAACGGCGACGAGGTGGAGTATCGCTGTCAACGACGTTGGCCTGACGGTGACCGGCTTGGTCGAAAGGTTGCCGTTCCCAACGCCCGGTCAACTGTCCGGATGCGTATCGGCGACCCTATTGCCCCGGACGAGGTCACCTCGTTTGAGCACTATCTGTCCGCCCGGTGGCGACTCTACAGCTCCTATCCCAGCGGTCTTCGCTATGCGTTGGCGTGGCATGAGCCGTGGCCCCTGCACCGGGCCGAGGTGCTTGAGTTGGACGACCAGTTGGTCGCCGCCAGCGGGCTACCGCAACCCGAAGGTGACCCTGTCTGCCACTGGTCGCCGGGAGTCGAAGTGCGAATCGGGGTTCTGCGCAAGCTTCAGGCTTGAACGCCTGATGTCATTGGCGGCGGGACGAATCCGCCCAACGTCTGCTCGACCATGGCCGCTACCGCGATGGTGGTGTGGTCACGCCGCTCCGCGCCCATGATCTGGATTCCGGCCGGGAGGCCACCTGCCGTGAACCCCACTGGGGCGACCGTTGACGGCAGGTAGGGGCCGGAGGCGATACCAGCCCACAGCCACTGTTCGATGATGGAAACCCGCTGTCCGTTGACGTCGATGGACTGCAACCCGAACGGCACCTCCGTTTCATGGGTCGGAGCGGCGGAAGCAGCAGGGGGACACAGCAGAACGTCGACCGTGCTGAAGTAGTCGACCCACTGGTCTCGCAGCCGCTGGCGTTGGTTGTGTAGCTCAACCCATTCGACGTGGGACAGCAGAACCCCGCGGCTGCCGACGGCCTGGTAGTCGCGGGCTCCCAGTTGGTAGCGGGCGGCGTGCATGGCGTCGTCGGGTTGGACGTCGAGAGCCGCCGTCGCCGCCCGGACCAGTTTCGCGTACAGATCCTGAGCGGCAACGTGGTCGATCTCGAGCGGCGGGGCAGCAACCTTCACCCCTGCGGCCACCAATCGCTCGACCGCGTCATCGAGGACAGCGGTCAGCTCATCGTCTTGGGTGCCCATGGGGTTTTCCAACATGACCCCGACAGTGAAGTCTCCGGGGGAGCGGCGTTCGTCGGACGGCAACCCGCGATGAGCGATGATGTCCATGCAAAGAGCCAAGTCTGCTGCGGTGCGGGCCAGTGGACCGCACACGTTGATGTCGACCTCTCCCTCCTGCCCGGGGTAGCTGTGGCCCCGGCTCGGTACGACGTTGAAGGTCGGCTTGTGGCCGAAGATGCCGCAGTAGTGAGCGGGGAAACGGATAGAACCGCCGATGTCGCTGCCGATTTCCAATGCTGTCATGCCGGTGGCAACGGCGGCAGCTGAACCACCGGATGACCCGCCGGGCGTTCGTTCGAGGTCCCAGGGGTTGTTCGTCCGGCCGTAGATGTCGTTAAAGGACTGCCAGTCGGTCAGTTGATAGGGAACGTTGGTTTTGCCCCACACAACCGCTCCGGCGTCGAGCAGCCGGTCGAGTAGTACGGCGTTTCGTGCCGGGTGGTAGTCGGCGGCCGCCGGGTCGCCCCACGTGGACGGGGTGCCAACCCAGTCGATCACGTCCTTGATGGTCCTTGGGACGCCGTGCAGCGGACCAAGTTGGTCCGAACCCATGGTGGTCCGTAGGTCGTCGAGCTTGGCGGCCCGCTGTCGGGCCTGGTCGATTCGCTCCACCACCACGGCATTGACCGTGTCGTTGTACTGCTGGTACCGGTCGATGCTGGCGTCGAGCAGCTCGCGGCTCGACACTTCACCGTCGCGTATCGCCGTTGCCTGTTCAGTGGCCGAGGCCATCGTCAGGTCATCGAAATTGCCATGCCCCATCGGTTAGAGGGTAGAGCTACGGCCGAGAAGGTGAACTAGTTGACGATGCTGGGACCCCGGAACTTCGGGTCGCTTCCTGCTAGAGAAAATCTGAACGAGATGGAACCAAAGCGGTGCTTGGCGCGTGTATGTAGCGATGACAAGCGTGCGGAGCGAAATGGTGGCCGACCTCGGGTGGAACCGATCTCGGGCAGTCGAGCTGTCGACCACAGAGTCGTTCAGTGACTTTTACCGGAGTCGAGTAGACGGCCTGTACCGGGCGTTGACGCTCAACTTGGG
>CALJMD010000040.1 GCA_937981915.1 uncultured Acidimicrobiales bacterium | reverse complement strand
GGTCGAGCAACCGCTATCGCCAAGGCCGGATGGACCGGCAGGGTGACGCCTGAACAGGTCCTCGGCGTCAAGATCCTGTTGCCGTTGTCAGTCGCCGGTTACGGGGCACTCCGCCTGTTGGGGTCCGCCAGCGACCCAACGACCCGCGGCGTTGTGGTAACCCTCGTGACGGCAGCGGTCGGATTTGTGGTCCCCGATCTGGCCATCCGGGCCAAAGCCGACCGGCGAGCCGAAGACATCACTATTCTGCTCCCCGATGTTCTCGACCAGTTGACCATTTCGGTCGAGGCGGGACTCGGATTTGAGGCCGCTCTATCTCGCATCACCGAATCGGAGGATCATGCTCTGGCCCACGAATTCGGCCGGATGCTCCAAGATGTCCGCCTGGGCACCTCACGGCGCGACGCCCTTGAAGCGATGGCTCAACGGTCACAGGTCGACGACCTACGTTCCGTGGTCCTGACGCTGCGTCAAGCTGAAGCGCTCGGTGTGCCGTTGGCCCAGTCGCTGCGAAACGTCGCCGGCGAGATGCGAGAGAAACGGCGTTTCAGAGCCGAGGAGAAGGCCAACAAGCTCCCGATCAAGATGATTTTCCCGTTGGGCCTCTGCATTCTCCCAGCGTTGTTCATCGTGATTTTGGGCCCCGCCGTTATCCAGTTCATCGAACTGTTCTAGGAGAACCATGGCCGTCTTCGATCCCGTCAACACCCAGAGCGGCACGCAGGCCCACCGGGTCTCAAGCCTTCTCTTCCAGCTGAAGGAAGGCACGTTCTCCACCGTTGGCATGAATCCGATCCCCACTGGGTTCGAACCGCTGGACTCGGTGTTGAACGGTGGCTTCCTGCCCGGCGAAGTCATCCTGCTCGGGGCACAACCAGGCCAGGGCAAGACCATCTGCGCTCTCCAGTGGGCCCGCAACATGGCCATGGCCGGCCGCCGGGCCACCTACGCCTGTTTCGAGCACGACGAGGCAACCCTCCTGAACCGCTTGTTGGTCCAGGAAATGGCCACCGTCCTACAGGAGCCGGACGCCGACGCCCCGTTCAGCGATCGAGTCCAGGCCCGCACTGCCATCAGGGATCTGATGTTGGGCGTCATCGACCTTCGAGAGGCCGTGGTCGGATCTCCAATCGTCGAGTCGGCTCTACGCTCGGTGGCCAAATACGCTCACAACCTCCAGTTTCTCCGTGCCTCGTCGCAGCGCACCACACCGGAAGAAATCGAGTTGCAGAGCCTCCCCCACCTGGAAGCCGGCGGCCTGCTGGTACTCGACTACCTTCAAAAACTTCCTGTTCCCGGTGTTCCCAGCGTGGAGGAACGGGTGTACCGGGCGGTGGAGATCATGAAAGAGTTCGCCATCAGCCACCAGGTGTCGGTGGTGGCTATCTCGGCGGCGTCCGGTCGAGGTATCGGAGTCGACAGGCTCCGATTGGAGCACCTGCGGGGCTCCGATGCTCTGGCCCATGAGTGTGATGTGGCGATCTTGATGAACCCAAAGGTGACGGCCACCTCAGAGCGGCACCTCAAGTTCGACCTAACCCAGATGGACGACGCCAGACGGCGTACGATCTTCTCGGTGGAAAAGAACCGGCGGGGAGAGGTGGACGTGCACCTTGAATTCGAAAAGGACTTCGCCAACTTCCGGTTTGAACCCCGGGGCGCTTTTGTCACCGAGTCGCTCGAAGGCGACTGACGGTTTCAGATCGTCGGCTAGCGAACCGATACCGGGTGGTATGCCAGGTCGTCTTTTCATCGCGCTGCTGCTTGGCCTTGTACTAGCGTCGTCCCTGACGTTCAGTCGACCTGGCTCGGCCGCAGCGGCCGAGGACGAGTGTCTGATCGAGGCGCCTTCGGCCGCGTTCGCCGCTGACGTCGAACAGAACGCAGCAGCGGCACAGGTCTGGCGCCTCTATCAATCCATCTACCTTCGACAGCCGCGACAGTCAGGCTTCGACTACTGGGTTGCCGTGCGGGAGTCGGGGGCCTCGATGTCGAGCATCGCCCAGTCGTTCATGGCTGACAGCCAGGAGTTCGCCAACCGCTACGGCACGGTTTCCGACACCCAGTTCGTAGAGCTGGTATTCAACAACGTGCTGTGCCGAGGCCCCGTCGACAGCGGGTTGGCGTACTGGGCGTCACGGCTGCGCAACGGTGGCACCCGATCAGATCTGTTGTTGAATTTCACCGAGCTGCACGAGTACATGCGCACCACCGGGACATGTTTCAGCGCCACCGGGATCAATCAAAGCGAGCTAGATCACTGCGACCCGGCCTATCAGGATCGACTGTTCGAACAGCACGTGATCGACCTGACCAACCAAGCTCGCACGACGGCCGGGTGCGGCCCGCTGGCCCACAACGATCTGCTGCACGACGCCGCGCTCGCTCACAGTGTCGATATGTCAGACAACGACTACTTCGATCACTTCGGACTCGACGGTTCAAACCCTGGTGACCGCATAGCCCGTGCAGGCTACGACCACCGGGGTTGGGCCGAGAACATCGCCTGGGGTTACCGTTCCGCTGAGGCTGTCGTGGACGGCTGGATGAACAGTCCCGGTCACCGTTCCAACATTTTGAATTGCAGCTTCCGCGAGATCGGGGTGGGTTACGCGGACCGCTACTGGACGCAGAAGTTCGGGATTCCCCGCTAACCATCGAGCGGATCGCTCCGCCAGCGGCTCTTCGCGCCACGGTGATGGGTAATTGTGGAAAGTTGTTGAACTGAAACCCTGCCGAAGCACCCAGCTGCTTCAATTGGGATCATGAAAAGCACACGTTTAGGGCGTAAGCGTGCTGCTGCTGTCGCCGTTTCGGTGGCCATAACTGGCGCAGGTGGCGCAGTACTGACAGGGACTTCCCTGGTCGGAGCAGCAGCAAACGACAACACCCATACTCATGAGGCCGGGGTTGACCCCGATCACGGCAACCATTATCACGCTGCTGACTTGAATGGAGAGGGACGATTCTCCGCTCAGGGCGACGTTTGGCCGCCACGGCCTGACGGAGCTGGGGCACCCACCCGTATTCAGCAGGCCGAACCCGGCTACAACAGCGAACCACTTGCTGTCCGCGGCGCAGAGCGTTCTGCAGTCGACGAACACTTGGGTGAACGGTGGGACGTCCTCGAGATCGCTGAAGGCGTCTCC
>CALJMD010000039.1 GCA_937981915.1 uncultured Acidimicrobiales bacterium | reverse complement strand
TCAATTCATCTTCTGTCCCAGCGGCCAACACGGCTACCAGTTGAGACCCGGTCGATGCCGCGCCGTCATCAGCACCGTCGGTGCCGTCCGTTGGGTCGGCATCTTCATCGCCGGTGTTGACCACCAGGCTGTCGTCTTGGGATTGGGACCCGTCGGATCCGCTAGCGGCGTCGGCGACTTCGCTTGACTCAAGCACCGCCTGATCCACCTCACCGGACTGGGTAACACCGCAACCGGCCCCAACAGCACCGAGGACGACAACACTGAAGACCGCCGCCAACATCCCTGCTCGGGGAGCGCGCCGAACGCGCCAAAACATCAAACTCTTCGACATACCCTGCACCACCTCAATTGTTCGATCCGCTGCCTGCGTCGCGGTCAGAACCTCAACGCAGTTAGCAGTAAGCTCAAATAAGGTAGCTCAAGATGGTCGACCACCGGCGTCGCCCCCGACCGGACCGAATGTTCGCTAATCGCCGAGACCGATTTCCGCCAAGACGGTGGCCGGCTGGTCGACCAGGCCGGTGTAGAACGGCCCGAACTCGGCGTACACGGCCGACGCTTCATCGAAGCGCATGGTGTAGACGACATCTTTCAGATCGTCGGGATGCTGAGCGAACAGCGTGACGCCCCACTCGTAATCGTCGACACCGGTTGATCCGGTGATCAGCTGAACCAGTCGACCGGCAAACTTGCGGCCACTGGCCCCGTGTTCGTACATGAGCTCTTTGCGTCGATCGAACTCGGTGGTGAACCAGTTCTGGCCCGGCTCGCGCTTCTTGCTCATCGGGTAGAAGCACCAGGCCGGTTTGCCTTCCGGCGGCAGCACCGGATAGAGGCGATCCTGCTTCATGCGATCAGGCACCCCGGCGGCGTACTCGCTGATCTCGGTCAACGACACGTAGCTGTCGACCAACTCCAGACCGGCAGCCACCAGGTCGGTTTGCAGCCGACGCAGCTGCTTCAGATCCCGGTGCAGGCCCATTACCGCCAGGTCCGCCTTGTGGCCCAACACGGCAGCGGTGACAATCTGCACCTCGTTCTTTTCGGCCTTGTCCACCGCGGCGAGGACAGCAGCAGAGTCGCTGGCCACCGACAGGTGGAAGAACAGGTGAACAACTCCGATGCCGATTGACATCTCGGTGGAGCCGTTCTCGTTCCGTTCAGGCGCAAGTTCGACCGCCGGTTCGGACTGATCGTGGGCGGGGGCAGAATGCTCGGTCACCCGATCCAGCCTACCGAGTCACCTAGTCCACAATTTCCAGCGGACTGTAGATCTTGGCCTGACCGTCCCGGGCGAATCCCAGCACGGTGAGACCGGCCCGACGGGCGGTTGACACCGCCAGCGATGAGGGCCCCGACACTGCGACAAGGGCCGTAAACCCGGCCGCCCACGCCTTCTGCACCATTTCGAACGAGGCACGCCCGCTGACCACCAGGGCATAATCGCCTTGAGCGCCGCCGTCAGCCTCATTGGGAGTGCCCGCATCGGGGCTGGCCGGGATCAGGTCGTCCATTACCATTCGACCCACCACCTTGTCGACGGCGTTGTGACGGCCAATGTCCTCGCGCACCACAAGAATGTCACCGGCACGGTTCATCGACGCGGCGGCGTGGACGGCCCCGGTGGCGTCAAACAACGGTTGAGCGGCCCGCATCAGATCGGGACCGGCGATCAGGGTTTCCAAGTCCCACCTCTGGTAGGGCGGAAGCACCCGGAGTCGTTCGGTCAAGGTTTCGATTGCATCGATCCCGCAGATCCCACACGACGACGAAATCGTCCCCATCCGAGCGGTCGGGGCGTCCACTTGACCGCCGGTTTCAACGGTGACCACATTGAACTCGCTGTCAACCGGCGAGCCGGTGCCGCAATAGCGGATGCCGGCCACTTCTGTTCCGGTGATCAGTCCTTCCGCCAGCAGGAAACCAACGGCCAACTCGAAGTCGTGGCCCGGCGTCCGCATGGTGGAACTAACGTCGTGACCGTCGAGCTGAATGGTCATCGGCTCCTCAACCACAAGATCGTCGGGCTGACGGCCACCGCCGAGATTGCGAACAAAAAGCTGCTGTGATCGGGAACGCACCATTAGAACTCTCTCCAACCCACCAGTCGGAGGCTAACAGCGACGAGTGAGCGTGGCCGACAGATGATGGGTCAACGGTTGACCCACAGCGGCCATCGCCACGTCGTAGCTCAGCGTGTCACCGTCGAAACGGAACTGGCGAGTCGTGCGCTCCACCAAGACGGCACTGGCCGTTGTCACCACGTTGGGGCAACTCAACTCGAAGGTGCCGCCGGCCTCATCGGCGATGAAGGCACCGGCAAGGAGCTCGACCACACCTGTTGGGTGAGCCATAACCAACTCGACACCGACGCCACCATCTGCAGCGCTGTCATCAGCCAGGAACCGCCAGAAACCGCTCTCGGCATGCAACGGGGCCCCGGTCTCAGCGTGACGGGTCTTCTGGCTGTAGGCGAAAAACGGCTTGCCAACATGACCGAACGTGACCTCCTCGACATAGGCGAAGCTGTCAATCGTTGGATAGGAACCCTCCCCTGAACCGGCCCATGTTCCAAGCATGAACTCAAACGGCTCAGCGGCTGGATGCAAGGCCCGAATAGGTGCCGGATCGCTGGTCACCCGTCCAGTATTCCTTCATTTGGGTCTCGGCGCACTTTCTCCGGTGGCGTTAGCTTGTTGAGATGACCAGTGTCGATGCCACAGCAAACGATTTGCCCGCTAGCCCCATCTCACCCACGGTCGACTTCGACACCGACGGGCGCCACCACGGCCACCTGGTACTCCCCTATAGCCGTGACGATGCGGCCTACGGAGCGGTGATGATTCCGCTGGCGGTGATTCGCAACGGTGAGGGTCCCACGGTCCTGATGACCGGCGGTAACCACGGCGACGAATATCAGGGCCCGTTGACGCTTACCAAGCTGGCCAACACGCTGGACCCGGCTGATATCGGTGGTCGGGTGATCATCGTTCCGTGCATGAATCAACCGGCGTTCTCGGCGGGAACCCGCACCTCCCCTATCGACAAGGGAAACCTGAACCGCAGCTTCCCCGGCCGCCCGGACGGCACCCACACCGAACGAATCGCCGACTACTTCAGCCGCTACCTGCTTCCGATGGCCGACGCCGTCGTTGACATTCACGACGGAGGACGGACGCTTGAGTTCATCCCAATGGCGTCGTCAGTGGCAACGCCCAACCAACCCGACGTCGATGCCGCCGCCCAGGCTGCGGCCGAAGCGTTCGCCGCGCCGTTCGTCACCAAGCTGGTGGAACTCGACTCGCTCGGCATGTGGGACACGTTGGTCTCCGGCTCGGGTCGACCGTTCGTCACCACCGAGATCGGGGGGACCGGCACCACCCGACCCGAGCTGGTCGACATCGTTGATGCGGGGGCC
>CALJMD010000038.1 GCA_937981915.1 uncultured Acidimicrobiales bacterium | reverse complement strand
TCGACCTCTTCAGCAGCCTCATCGACTACTTCTTCGGCCTCATCGGCAACGGTTTCCGCTGCGTCAGTGACCTCGTCGCCACTACATGCTGCAAGGAACAGCACTGCGACAGTCAGTAGAGCCAAAAGGCTCTTCCATCGGGAAAAGCTCATAGTTGAACCTTCTCTCACTCTCTCCAGCCGGTGTCTCCGGCACTCCCACACCACTCCGGACTTCAAAGCGGCGCTGGACGCGACGGGAAAGTCAATCCCGACGTGTCAACGGGACAATCTACCGCCGTCGACAAACGGCGACGACCACTTGGCTCATTACTGTGAAAGAAGACAACTGGAGGTTACCGAACCGTCACAAGGCAAAGATTGAGCGACGGCCACTCAAGTCAACTGATCAGCTAGCCGCCAGACGCGCTGGCGATGGCCTTGATAAGGCGCTCAGTTACCTCGTCCTCGGAGCCCAAACCGTCGACGGTCAACACCAAACCCCGCTCGCCGAACCACTCGATGGTCGGAACCGTTTCCTGGTCGTAGAGGGAAAGCCGCTTGGCGATACCTTCGTCGGTGTCATCGGCTCGTCCCCGGGCTTTCATCCGCGCCGTCACCTCGGCAAGAGGGACGTCGAGATGGATGACAGCGGTGAGGCCGTTGTCGCCGAGCATTTGGAGCAACGCTTCAGCTTGGCCGGGAGTTCGGGGAAAGCCGTCGAGCACGAAACCGTTCTCGCGTA
This sequence comes from uncultured Acidimicrobiales bacterium, assembly GCA_937981915.1. GTDB lineage: Bacteria > Actinomycetota > Acidimicrobiia > Acidimicrobiales > SZUA-35 > JAHELU01. The sequence goes on along the minus strand of CALJMD010000038.1, from coordinate 8,782 downwards.
CGTCGGCGAGAGCAATCCGCTCTTTGACGATGGCAATTGTCATCTCGTCGCTGACGAGGCCGCCCGACTCCATGATTGGAGCAACCTGCTGGCCAAGTTCGGTTTCGGCGGCAACGGCGGCACGGAACATGTCGCCGGTGCTCAAGTGAATAACCCCGAAGTTGTCTACGATCCGATCACACTGCGTGCCCTTGCCGGCACCTTGTCGCCCGAAGATGACGAGTCGTTTTGGCTCCATTGCACGTTCTCTTTCGCGGTCGTCCGAGGGATCGGAAGGTTACCTCAGATCAGGCTACTGCAAGAAGCCCTCGTAATTCTGGGCCATCAACTGGGCGTCGATCTGTTTCATCAGTTCGAGCGAAACGCCCACGCCGATCAAGATCGACACACCGGAGAAGCCCAGTAGTCCCAGGCTGCCGTTGTTGCCCAACAAGGTGAACAGCAGCGCGGAGGGGATCAGGGCGATGGCGGCCAAGAAAATTGAACCCGGCAGCGTGATCCGGTTCAGAACCTTGCTCAAGTACCGCTCGGTTTGAGGGCCGGGGCGGATACCGGTGATGAAGCCACCAGACTTGCGCAACTCGTCGGCACGGCGGACCGGGTCGAAAGCGATCGAGTTATAGAAGTAGGCGAAGCCAATGATCAAGAAACCGAAGACCAAGATGTAAGCCGGGTCGGTTGGCGTGAACAGTCGGTTCTGGATGAATTGACGAACCGAGTCACCCCAGGAATCCTGGGTGGCGTTTGTCGGCAACACGTTGGAGATCAGTGACGGCAGCTGCAGCAGCGAGCTGGCGAAGATGACCGGGATAACGCCGGCCTGGTTGACCTTCAGCGGGATGTAGGTCTTGTTGCCGCCGTACTGGCGACGACCGACCATCCGCTTGGGGAAGTTGATCGGGATGCGACGTTGACCCTGTTCGATGAACACGATTCCGACGCACAACAGGATCAACACGATCATTGTGACCACGAACCAGGCCCAACCCCGGACTCGCTGAATGTTGACGGCCAAGGCCGGAAGACCAGCCACCACGGAGGCGAAGATCAGCACCGACATTCCGTTGCCGATGCCTCGCTGCGTGATGAGCTCGCCCATCCACATCAAGATTCCTACACCAGCGGTGATGCAGAGAATTGCCAAGAGGCTCAAGCCGAGGGAGTCGTCCGGGAACAGGTTCGGATCGAAACCGTAGATCTGCTCCGGGCTGCGGGAAATCAAGAAGACGAAACCGGCGCTTTGAACTAGAGCCAGAATCATCGTCAGGTAGCGAGTCCACTGGGTGATCTTGCGTTGACCCACCGCTCCCTGCGACTGCCATTCCTCCAACTTGGGAACAGCCACCGTCAAGATCTGGATGACGATTGAGGCCGTGATATATGGCAAGATGCCGAGGCCGAACAGGTTCAGCACACCACCGTTGCCGGTGAACAGCGACAGGTAGCCAAGAACGCCACCGCCGTCGCTGTCGTCAATTTGGCGACGTAGTGCCTCGATGCCGTCCAGGCTGACGCCTGGAGCCGGGATCTGAACACCCAGCCGGTAGAGGAACAAGATGAAAATCGTGAACAGGATCTTGTTCCGAAGTTCAGTTGTTCGGAAGACGTTGATCAGCGTCGTCACTGGTTAATCCTTGGCTTGTCGGTCAGCCCCACTGAGAACGGAGGCTGAAGTTGCCGGTCTCCACCGGGCAACAGGGGCCTATCGATTCATGTGTTGGTTGCCCTGGGCCGCCGGCCGCACCTTGAAGGGAAGGGGCAACTTCTCCACCGTACCGCCTGCGGCGGTGATGGCTGATTCAGCACTGGCGGAAAAGGCGTGGGCCTTGACGGTGACCGGTCGGGCGATTTCGCCACGTCCCAGCACCTTGACCAATGCACCCTTGGACACCAGGCCGTTGGCCAGCAGAGTCTCGGGGCTGACATCAGTCAGACCGCTGTCTGCGATGGTGTCCAGGTTGATGGCCTGGTAGTCAACGCGGAACGGGTTGTTGAAGCCGCGGAGCTTGGGCATGCGCTGCTGCAACGGCAGCTGGCCGCCTTCGAAACCTACCCGGACCGTGTTACGGGCCTTCTGGCCTTTGGTACCTCGACCTGCGGTCTTACCGGCCTTACCGGCGATACCACGAGCCTTACGCTTTGCCCGCTTGCGGGAGCCCTCTGCGGGCTTGAGATCATGGACCTTCATGGTTTAGGCCTCTCCTGAATCTTCGGTGACTTCCACCAGGTGAGGGACCCGGGCGATCATGCCACGGACCTCAGGCTTGTCGGGAAGTACATTTGACTTGCCGATGCGACCCAAACCGAGGGATCGCAGCGTGCCCCGCTGCTTCGGCTTCGAGCCGATAGCGGAACGGACCTGGGTAATACGGAGATCGCTCATGACTTCGCTCCGGCTGCGGCGATCGGGTCTTCGACCTTCTCAGCCGGCTTGTTCTTGAGTTCACGCTCGCGCTCGGTGTAGGCCTCGAGCATCCCCTTGGGGGTGAACTCGGAGGCGTCCAGGCCACGAAGGCGGGCGACCTCATCGGGTCGACGCAGGCTCTGAAGCGCATTGATGGTGGCTCGGGCCACGTTGATCTGGTTGGCCGAACCGAGCGACTTGCAGAGCACGTCGCGGATGCCGGCTTCTTCCAAGATGGCGCGGGCAGCACCACCGGCGATAACACCGGTACCGGGGGCGGCTGGTTTCAGCATGACCCGACCTGCTCCCTGCTCACCGATGATTTCGTGAGTGACGGTTCCGCCAGCCATTGGGACGTCGAACATCAGCTTGCGAGCTTCTTCGGTTCCCTTCTGGATAGCGAGGGGAACCTCTTTAGCCTTGCCGTAGCCGAGGCCAACCCGGCCGTTGCCGTCACCGAGCACCACAAGAGCGGTGAAGGCGAACCGGCGGCCGCCTCGGACGACCTTGGCCACACGGTTGATTGTGATGACCCGTGACTCCCGTTCCCGGTTGTCGTTTCGGTCTCGTCGATCGTTGTTGTCAGCCATTGCTCTCTACTTCCTTAGAACTCGAGTCCGGCTTCGGCGCGGAGCGCCTCGCTTGCAGTTCGGCTCTCGCCGAACTCGTGACTGCTACTCAACGTGGCTATTCCCAGCATTTAGAACTCCAGTCCGGCTTCGCGGGCTGCGTCGGCGACTGCAGCGATCCGGCCGTGGTAGCGGTTGCCGCCACGGTCGAAGACCACTGTTTCCACGCCGGCTGCTTTGGCTCGCTCGCCGATCAGCTGGCCGACCTTCGATGCGGCGGCCACCGTACCGGTGCCACCGTCGCCTTTGACTGCGGGCTCATAGGTTGAGGCCGAGCAGACGGTCGTGCCCTTGGAGTCGTCGATGACCTGGACGCTTATGTTGTTATTAGACCGGTACACGGCCAAGCGGGGACGCTCGGTGGTGCCATCCAGCTTCTTACGACCCCGACGCTGGCGGCGGGCCCGCAGTGCTTGGCGGGGGGCGGTTTTGTTACCCATAGTTCTTTACCTCTCCCAGCTCTACTTACCGGCTTTGCCGGCCTTGCGGATGATCCGCTCACCGGCATACTTCACACCTTTGCCCTTGTAGGGCTCAGGCTTTCGATAGGAGCGAATCTCGGCTGCTACCTGTCCGACGGCTTGCTTGTCGATTCCGACAACGCCGATCTTGGTTGGCTCAGGTACGTCGAATTCGATTCCGTCAGGGGCTTGGACGATGACCGGATGGCTGAACCCGAGGGCCAGCTCCAGCTTGTCCTTGCCTTTGGCGGTGGCACGGTAGCCGACGCCGACGATTTCAAGGTCTTTGCGGAAGCCTTCGCTTACGCCGATGACCATGTTGTTGAGCAGCGACCGAGTGAGGCCGTGCAGAGCCTTGACGTTGCGCTCTTCGGTGTCCCGGGACACGCTCAGCACGCCATCGTCGACGGCCATGGTGATGCCCTCGGGAGCGGAGTGCTCCAACGTCCCTTTAGGTCCCTTGACGGTGATGGCGTCGCCGGAGATGGAGACGTCTACACCGGACGGAACGGTGATGGGGGCTTTTCCAATACGTGACATGTTGGTCTCCTACCAGACGTAGCAGAGCACTTCGCCGCCGATTTTGGCCTTGCGGGCCGCACGGTCGGAGAGGAGTCCCTTGCTGGTGGACAGAACGGCTACACCGAGACCGCCGAGAACCCTGGGGATCTGGTCGGTCTTGCTGTAGACCCGAAGACCGGGCTTCGATACCCGCTTCAGGCCGTTGATGACACGCTCACGTTCGGGCGAGTACTTCATCCCGATGGTGAGGGTGGTACCGGTCCCGATCATGCTGGGAGCGGAGTCGAATGAGCTGATGTAACCCTCGGCCAGAAGAACCTCGGCTAGGGCAACTTTCAACTTGGATGATGGCATGGCGACTTCGTCGTGCATAGCAATGTTGGCATTGCGGATGCGGGTCAGCATGTCAGCGATCGGATCAGTCATTGTCATTGTCGCGAACCTCCTACCAGCTGGCCTTGGTGACACCCGGAATCTCACCGGCGTGGGCCATGTCGCGGAAGCAGACACGGCAGAGGTTGAACCTGCGGAAGACGGCGCGCGGACGTCCGCACACCTGGCAGCGGGTGTAGCCCCGTACCTTGAACTTAGGCGTTTTCTGCTGCTTGTTACGCAGTGCTTTCTTAGCCATTATTGGTCCTGCCCTTCACGACGGAACGGGAAGCCAAATGCGGCAAGCAGGGCCCGGCCCTCGGCGTCGGTCTTTGCGGTTGTGACGATGGTGATGTCCATACCCCTGGGGGCATCGACGGTGTCGTAGTCGATTTCGGGGAACACGATCTGCTCGGTCAGTCCGAAGGTGTAGTTTCCGTTGCCGTCGAACGATCGTGGGTTGAGACCACGGAAGTCACGGATGCGGGGAATGGCGAGCGTCTGGAGACGGTCGAAGAACTCCCACATTTGGTTGCCTCGGAGCGTGACCTTGCAGCCAATGGCGTTGCCCTGACGCAGCTTGAAGCTGGCCAGTGACTTCTTGGCTTTGGTGATAACCGGCTTTTGGCCAGCGATCACGGCGAGGTCGTTGACAGCGGACTCCAAATTCTTGGAGTTACTGAGGGCCTCGCCGACGCCCATGTTGATCACGATTTTGTTCATGCGGGGAACCTGCATGACGTTGCCCAGTTCGAGCTCGGTCTGAAGGCTGGCCCGAATCTGGTCGTTGTAGACCTGCTTCAGGCGCGGTGCAGGGCGCACGTTCGCTGCCGTCGGTGCGGCTGTGTCGCTCATACCTCGTTCTCCGGAATCTTCTCACCGGTCCGCTTGCAGACTCGGTACTTCTTGCCGTCCTCGATGACGTAGCCAACTCGTGTCGGCTTGCCGTCTTTGGGGCTCAGCACGGCCACGTTGGAGGCGTCGATCGGCATGTCCTTGTCGAGGATGCCGCCTTCGTCTTCACCGGTTCGGGGGCGGGTGTGGCGTCGAGCGGTGTTCACACCTTCGACGATCACTTTGCCTCGGGCCGGGATTGCTTCGACGACGGTTCCTTCTGAGCCGCGGTCTTTGCCGGACAGCACTCGGACCTGGTCACCTTTGCGAATCTTCACGACTAGATCACCTCCGGGGCGAGGGACACGATGCGCATGAAGCGCTTCTCGCGCAGCTCACGACCGACCGGGCCGAAGATGCGAGTTCCCCGCGGTTCGCGGTTCTCATTGATGAGTACAGCGGCGTTCTCGTCGAAGCGGATGTAGGAACCGTCGGCTCGGCGACGCTCCTTGGCGGTGCGAACCACCACACACTTGACGACTTCGCCTTTCTTGACGGCGGCACCCGGCATGGCGTCCTTGACGGTTGCCACGAAGATGTCGCCGATGCCGGCGTAGCGACGGCGTGAGCCGCCCAACACCTTGATGCAGAGGACCTCGCGGGCGCCGGAGTTGTCGGCAACCCGAAGGCGTGTTTCCTGTTGGATCATCGGGCTCGCTCCACTACTTCCAGCAGACGCCAGCGCTTCTTGGCCGACAGCGGTCGACTTTCGATGATGCGTACTCGGTCACCCTCGTTGAGGTCGTTTTCCTCGTCGTGGGCGAAGTACTTCTTGGTCTGCTGGACCGTCTTTTTGTACTGCGGGTGGCGTGAGCGTCGGGTGACGGCCACCACGGCGGTCTTGTCCATCTTGTTGGACACGACAATGCCTTCACGAACCTTGCGGTTCTTCTTGGCCTGAACGGCTTCGGGTGCCGCGTCGGCGGCTACCACTTCACCGCCCGTGCTATGGATCTCGGTGTCACTCATGATGCGTCTCCTGCCATTGCCTCGGCGGCCAGGATCTCCCGGCGACGGAGCTCGGTGTTGGCCCGAGCAACTTCCTTTTTGACCTGACCGATGCGAGCGGAATTCTCAAGCTGACCGGTGGCCAGTTGGAAGCGCAGGTTAAATAGCTCCTGCTTGGCGGTGCTCAGCATGGCGACCAGCTCGGAGTCGGTGATGTCTTGGATTGATGCGTCAGCCATCAAAGCCTCGCTCTCTGGTGACCATTCGAGCCTTGATGGGCAGCTTCTGAATGGCCCGGTCAATGGCCTCTTTGGCTATCTGCTCGTCGGGGTAGGACAGCTCGAAGACGACTCGGCCGGGCTTAACGACGGCCACCCAGTGTTCGGGGTTGCCTTTGCCTGAACCCATGCGGGTCTCGGCCGGCTTTGCCGTTACCGGCTTGTCGGGGAAGACGTTGATCCATACTTTGCCGCCACGACGAACGTGACGGGTCATGGCGATACGGGCAGCTTCGATCTGGCGAGCGGTTAGCCAGCCGGGTTCGAGAACCTGAATTCCGTAGTCACCGTAGGCCACCTTGGTGGCACCCTTGGCCTTACCGGTGGTCCGGCCGCGGTGCTGCTTGCGGTGCTTGACCTTCTTGGGCATCAGCATTGGTTAGTCACCATCCTCGGGTCGGAAGTCGAGGTTGTCGCCACCCGGCTTGCGCTTGAGGGACTCTTCGATCGCCTCTTCCTCGGCCAGGAGACGCTCGAACTCGGGATCGGCTTCTTTGACCAACGGTGCTGGCTCTTCAGCTGCGGCGGCGTCAGTGGCCGGCGCTTCAGCAGTCGGATCGGCTGCAGCTTCTGCTGTTGGCTCGGCTGCGGCTTCGGCTCGGGCCCGGCGGGACGACGACACGACGGGGCGAGGAGCCTCGACGGTGCCTGCGGTTTCACCGACGGCCATGGCCGCTTCAAGGGTGGCCTTGTCGGCTGCGCTCGACTTGTAGGGCAAGATGTCGCCCTTGTATAGCCACACTTTGACGCCAATTCGGCCGTAGGTGGTGTGGGCTTCACGCAGTCCGTAGTCGATGTCGGCTCGCAGGGTGTGCAGAGGCACTCGACCTTCGCGGTACCACTCGGTGCGGCCCATCTCGGCGCCACCAAGGCGACCGGATGACTGAATGCGGACGCCTTTGGCGCCAGCCTTCATAGCGTTCTGCATGGCCCGCTTCATTGCACGACGGAACGCCATGCGACCCATCAGCTGGTCGGCTACGCCTTGAGCGATCAGGGCGGCGTCCAACTCGGGCTGCTTGATTTCGACGATGTTGAGCTTGATCCGGGGGTTACCGGTCAGCTCGGTAAGACCCGAGCGAAGACGGTCAGCCTCGGAGCCTTTGCGTCCGATGACAATGCCGGGACGGGCGGTGTGCACGTCGACCTGCAGTTTGTCTCGGGTGCGCTCAACTTCGATCCGGCTGATAGCAGCGTTAGGAAGCTGGTCCATCAGGTACTTGCGGATCTTGCTGTCCTCTAGGAGGTACTGCCGGTATTCCTCACGATCGGCGATCCATCGGGATTTCCAATCGGTGGTGATACCAAGGCGGTAGCCGTAGGGATGAATTTTTTGACCCATTATTCTTCCTCCCCGTCAGCAGCTGCTGCGTCGGGTGCGTCCGCTGCTTCAGCGGTTGCTTCTTCGGCGACCTCGTCGGTAGCTGCTTTGGACTTCGCCACTCGCTTGGCTCGGTCGCCACCAGCGGACTTGCTCTGGTTGCGACGGGTGGAGCGGTTCTTTTCCTTGAGTTCCGAGCGTGTTGAACGCTGCGAGATCTCGTCGTCGGTGTATCGGCTGACCTCGACGGTGATGTGGCAGGTCTGCTTTTCGATACGACCGGCTCGACCACGGGCACGGGGCCGGAAGCGGCTCAGGCTTGGTCCTTTGTCGGAGAAGCAGGCGGAAACGTAGAGTTCCTCGGCCGGGATGTCCTCGTTGTGCTCGGCGTTGGCCACAGCCGACACCAAAGCTTTGCGAACCTCTTGAGCGGCGAGGCGCTCAGAGAAGTCCAGGATTTCGAGGGCTTCAGCGATGGACTTGCCACGGATCAAGTTGAGAACCAGACGGACCTTGGAGGCCGACATCCGGACGAACTTGACGTGAGCTCGTGCACCGGGTCGGGCGCTTGAGTCCACTGCAGTGTCTTCGGTAGCGGCGGCCATCAGCGACGACCTCCCCGCTCCTGGCCGGCGTGGAACTTGAAGGTACGAGTCGGTGAGAACTCACCGAGCTTGTGACCAACCATCGATTCGGTGATGTACACCGGCACGTGCTTGCGACCGTCGTGGACGGCGATGGTGTGACCCACCATGTCCGGGATGATGGTCGAGCGACGAGACCAGGTCTTGATGACCCGCTTCTCGCTCTTAGTGTTGAGTTCGTCGACCTTCTTCAACAGATGGTCGTCGACGAATGGACCCTTCTTAAGACTGCGTGGCATGACTACCTCCGACCACCGCGGGTGCGACGACGACGCACGATGAGATCATCTGACTTCTTCCCCTTCTTAC
>CALJMD010000037.1 GCA_937981915.1 uncultured Acidimicrobiales bacterium | reverse complement strand
CTGCGGTGAAGGTGGCTTCGCTGTTGTCGGTCAGCGTGGTGGCGTCGGTGGTAGCGGCGAAGGCGTTGGCCAGTGCTTCGGCCCGGCCCTTGTCGTCCATCTTGTCCCAGGTGAGGTTGTAGTTGGGACCGAAGGCAACGGCTCGTCCCCAGTGCGCCATTGCGCAGCCTGGGTCGGCGTTGATGGCGTGGTCGAAACAGGCGATGGCTTCTTCATGGTTGAAGCCGTAGAGCCAGTTGAGGCCCCGGTCGAACCACTGTTGGGCGTCGGCTGACGTGGTGGTTACTGTGCGGCTGTAGGGGCCGAGGTCGTAGTAGCCGTCGCTCATCGTTGGACCTTTCGATTGACGTGTTGAACGTAGCATGTGGCGTCCGAGGTTCGCCGGTCGACGTGCCGTTGACGGCTGTCGGTGCCGCAACGCTGGATCGGCTTGTTGATGGCGCAGCTCGCAGCATCGTCTGCGCGGTATCTTCAACCTATGAAAGGTATTACCGTCCCCGACATCGAAGAGGACTTCACCGCTGATCCGGTCGAGCTGTTCTTTGACCTGGCGTTTGTGTTCGCGTTTTCCCGTTTGGTGGCGCACCTCGTTCATCACCCGGATTGGCTTGGTGCGTTCGAAGCGAGCCTGTTGTTCTTGTTGATTTGGTTCTCATGGTCGCTGTTTACGTGGAGCGCCAACTCGGTTTCGGGTAACGGCCGTTTGGTCCGGTTGGTGTTTCTGGTTGCCACCGCGGTGACGGTGCCGATGGCGGCGTCGGTGGAGACGGCGTTCGGTGCCGGCGGTTTGACGTTCGCCTCGTCCGGTGCGGTAATCATGTTGATGGCGGCATTGCTGCAGCTGGTGGCGTTTGACCGGGAGAGCGAGTTCTTTCGTAGCGCCCTGCGGTTAACGTGGCCGAACCTTATTGCCATCGCCATCTTTGTCATCGGTGGAACGGTTGAGGGTGGTGCCCGGATTGCCTTGTGGCTGTTGACCTTGGCGATTTTTCTTGGCGCCACAATCGCTGCGGGCAACAACGAGTGGATCTTGCGCTCAGGGCATTTCGCTGAGCGGCATGGCCTGATTCTGATCATCGCCTTGGGTGAGGTGGTTGTTGCCATCGGTATTTCGGTGGTTGGCGGTTTGGGCGACGGCGGTCTGACTTCGTATACGAGAATTGGTTTGATGGCGGCCGGTGCGTTGGCCGGTTTGTTGTGGTGGTCGTATTTCGATCGGGTTCTCCCGGCGTTGGAGTACCGGGCGGAGCAGTACTCCGAGGCGGATCGTGGTCGTTTTGGTCGTGACGCCTACACCTATGCGCACGCCCCGATTATCGGCGGGGTGATTGTGGCCGCCGCCGCGGCGGAGGAAGCGTTGTTGCACCCGGCCGACCCGTTGCACCTTGAGTTCCGGGTGATGTTGGCTGCCGGGTTCGTCTTGTTCCTGGGCGGCATCGGCATCGCCATTTTCCGTGCCTTCCGGGTGATTACGTGGGAACGCGTCATCGGCCTTGGCGCCATTATCTTGTTGTGTTTGTTGGCCGGTGAGTGGGCTGCGGTGTGGCTGCTGGTGGCAATCGACTTGTTGTTCTTGCTGGTGTTGGTGGCTGAGAACCTGCGGGTTGAGCGACGGCAGGCGGTTGACACAGAGACTCCTGATCAGGTGTCGGATGGTGCGGCGAGCGATTCGGCGTCGGCGTCGACCTGATCGGTCCCGATCTACAACAGAATCGTTGGGCTGTGCCTGGAACCGCTGGGCGTCGGTAGCTCAGATTGTTTCTTAAGGGCTCTTGTTTGGAGTCCGATTGTAGATTTGATGACCGATTCAGCCGAGTGGGGCGCGTTGTTGGCTGCCTTGCCTTCCGACTATCTGGGGGCTGCGGCGGTTGATTCTGAGTTTGCCGTTCGCGCTGTTGACCAGGGGGTCGTGGATCGCAGCGGGTTCACGAGGGATCAGCTGTTGTCCATGAATGCTTTGGACATGATCCATCCGGACGATGTTGCCCGCGCCGCCTCGGCGTTGCTTGAGTCGTTGACCATTGATGGAACTCGACTCCCGGCGTTGTATCGCTTGCAGATCAGGCCGGGGGAGTATGAGCCGTTTGAGGTGAGAGCGATCAACCTGCCAGGTTTCGATGGGGCGTTGGCCGTTCAAATTTTCGAGCCGAATTTGTCGGCTCGAGTTGACGTGTTCGCTGACGAGTTGGCCCGCATGATGCAGCTGCTGGTTGCGCCCGCTCCGCTGTCTGAGAGTTTGGATCGCATTGCCGAGTTCGCTGAACGTCATATCGAGAACATGACGGTGTCCATCACCGCTTTCCAGTCGGACGGTTCGTCGGTCACCACCGACCGCCCCGATGTACCTCAGTCGGTGTTGGCGGAGAACCAGTTTGTCCACGTGCTTGTTCCTCCACCGCATGTTGCCGCTGCGGTTGAGGCTCGCCTTGCTCCTGGGGGCGACTCGTATGCGCCTGGTGTAAGCGACGATCAGATTCCCGGTCGGGTGACGGTCGCTGCCCTTGATGATGATGAAACGCTCTTGGGTTTCATCGAAGGGTTTAGGTCGACGACCGGGCTGTTGGATCGCAACGACTGTATGGTCTTGTGGACGGTCGAGCAGCTGGTGAGCATGATGTTGGTGCGTCGCCGTCTTGACGAGCAGCTTCGATTCGCCGCCGATCGTGATCCACTAACCGGCTTGTTGAACCGCCGTCGACTGCTTGGCGACATGGCTGAGTGTCCTTCGCTGGCGGGCTCCGGTCTTCTTCTAATTGATCTCGACGACTTCTCGTGGGTCAACAACATGTTGGGTCACGCTGCCGGTGACCGGGCGATTGTCGCTGCGGCCGAGCACATGGTGAGTACGGTTCCTGATGCTGCTTCTGTTGCCCGTTGGGGTGGCGACGAATTTGTGGTGTGGCTACCGGAGGCTATTGCCGCTGACGAGTTGGATCGCTTGGCGGAACGTCTGCGGGCGGCGATGCGGGTGCCGGTGACGGTGTCGGATTCGCGGTCGCTGCTGCGTTGTTCTATTGGGGCGGCTGTGATCGAGGCAGGAGAGACGCCGGAGGACGCCATCAACCGGGCCGACAAGGCAATGTATGCGGCCAAGCGGGCCGGTGGGGACCGAGTCAACTTCGTTCACTGATTGAGCGGCCGTTGGTGCTCGGTGTTCGCGGCCGGTGTTAGCGCCGACGAGTTCGTCCGTACCGGCCAGGACCCCTAGACTCCACTCGACTCCCGGTGCGCGGGGGTTGCTACGAGGATGGGAGTACATGTGTCGGATGAACCTGTTTCGGATTTGCCCGTATCAGACACAGCCGTTTCAGACACAGTCGGTTCTGGTTTGACGGTGGACGTCGGCTCTGTGGGCATTTGGACCGGTGTGCTGGATGCCATGGAGGTGGCAGAAGCCCAGGAGGCGGCAACCGAGTTGGACGAGCTTGGGTTTGGCGCGCTGTGGATTCCCGAGACGGTGGGCCGGGATCCGTTTGTGATGGCGACGTTGCTGCTGTCGGCGTGTGACCGTTTGCCGGTGGCTACCGGTATCGCCTCGATTTATGCTCGTGATCCGTTGACGATGGCTAATACGTTGCGGTCGTTGGAGGCGGCGTTTCCGGCCCGGTTCCTGCTTGGTTTGGGGGTGAGCCACCACACGTTGGTGGAGTGGGTTCGCAAGCACGACTATTCGAAGCCGTACTCGTTTATGAAGGACTACCTTTCGTTCATGATCGACAAATCTCGTTTCCGTGGTGTCGGTCCCCGGGAGTTGCCGGGCAACATTGTGTTGGCGGCGTTGGGTCCGAAGATGATGGCGTTGTCAGCCGAGTTGGCGGCCGGCGCTCATCCGTATTTCACTACGCCCGATCACACGGCTACGGCCCGGGAGATTTTGGGCGACGGCCCGTTGCTGGCGCCCGAGCAGATGTGTGTTCTCGATTCGAATGCCGAGTCGGCCAGGGCCACGGCCCGCAAGAACATGGCGGTCTATCTTGGTTTGCCCAACTACGCCAACAACTTGAAGCGTCTCGGTTTCTCTGACGACGACATTGGTGATGCCGACTCGGGGCCCTCGGACCGCCTGGTGGACGCCATTGTGGTGTGGGGCGATGAGGCGGCGATCGCCGATCGGGTGCGTGAGCATCATGACGCTGGAGCCGATCACGTGTGCGTGCAGGTGTTGGCTGATGATCCGGCTGAGGTGCGGGCCGGCTGGCGTCGTCTTGCCCCCGCACTGTTGAGTTGACCGGCTAAATGCCTGACGGGTCGCCTGTTAGTTTGCTTAGTAAATTGACGGCGCGTCGCCCCGATCGCATCTACCTGTTGACCGGGTGGGTGCAAGGGGCGTTGTTCGCGGCGTGGGGGTTGTCGGCCCTGGCGTGGTGGGTGGTGGACCTGGAGTTGTCTCCGTTGCGTCTGGTGCTGTTGGGCACGGCGTTGGAGGTGACAGTGCTGTTGGCCGAGTCGCCGACGGGTGCGGTGGCAGACACCTTCAGCCGCAAGTGGTCGCAGGTGATTTCGTGGCTGTTGATGGGGTTCGCTGCGTTCGCCACGCCGCTGGTGCCGAGCTTGCTGCTGCTGTTGGTCTGGCAGGCGTTGTTCGGGTTGGGCTACACGTTTCAGTCCGGCGCCGATTTGGCGTGGGTGACCGACGAGATGCGGGGCGACAGCCGCGCTGAGGACCGCTCTGGTGGCTCTGATGGAAGCGGAGCGCGTTCAGAGTCCGAGGTTGCGGCGGCCAACGAGCGGCTGGTGTTGCGTCACGCCATTTGGCGGCTGGTTGGTGTTGCGTGCGGGCTCGGGTTAGCGGTTCCGGCGCTGGCGTTTTGGGACACGTCGGTGGAGACGGTGATGATGGTGGCCGGCGGATCGGTCATGGTGTTCGGTGTGATCTTGGCGGTGATCATGCCGGAGAAGCATTTCACTGCGGCCAAGGACCGTGGCGAGTCTGCTCCCGGCGAGTCTGCCTCGGGTGGTTTGGCGTCGGTGGTGGCGACGTGGCGTGACGGCTTGGCGTTGATGCGTAGCCGCCGGGTGTTGGGTGTCATCGTGTTGGTGACGGTGCTCATTTCAGCGTCGGACGAGATGGTGGATCGCCTGGACCTGGTTCGCCTGGTTGACTTGGGCGCGCCTGCGGTGTCGGGCGATGAGACGGCGGTGTGGTTCGGCTTGGCCTGGTTGGCGATGACGTTAGCCACGATCCCGGTGATCGCCTGGTTGAACGGTCGGGATCTGGAGCATTCCGATGCGGTGTCGTCGAGTACGGTGGCGGCGCTCACGTTGATTGGCGGCATGGGCATCTTGTTGATGGCCGTCGGCCCGCTGGCGGTGGCTGTGGTTGGTTGGGCCACCCGGGACGTGATGCGGGAGACGATCGAGCCGGTGTTGGATGCCTGGACGAACCGCAACGCCGAGTCCGACGTTCGGGCCACGGCGCTGTCGTT
>CALJMD010000036.1 GCA_937981915.1 uncultured Acidimicrobiales bacterium | reverse complement strand
CTGGAAATCGTTGACGGGATGGTCTCTGTGCATCCCACCAACGATAATGACCGAATACCGCACCCGGGCCGTTGCCCGGCCAGGAGGACCCGTTGACGATCAACCAAGCAACTACCCAAGCCTCACCGACACCTACACCTTCGCCTTCCAACCACCAGCCCACTGTTGGCTTTCTCCACCCGGGGGCGATGGGCTCGGCCATGGCCGCTGTCTGTCATGGTCGACGGCTGTGGGTTCCACAGGGGCGCTCACCGGCAAGCGCAGATCGGGCGGCCAACGCCGGGATAGAAGCGGCCGCGTCGCTCGCGGAGCTGGCTGCGGCGGCCGACATTATCGTCTCCATCTGTCCGCCTCATGCCGCCGAGGACGTGGCACGACAGGTGGTCGATGCCGGATTCGACGGCATCTACGTTGATGCCAATGCCATCTCGCCGGCGACGGCACGATCGGTGTCAGAATTGGCTGGACGTTTTGTTGACGGCTCGGTCATCGGCCCTCCGCCGACCGAACCCGGGCAAGCTCGCCTCTACCTGTCAGGGGCGGAGGCGGAAACGGTTGCCTCCCTGTGGGTCGGGTCAAAGCTCGAACCGATTGTGCTTACGTCGGGAACCGCCGCGGCATCGGCGTTGAAGATGGCGTACGCCTCGTGGACCAAGGGTTCCGCTGCGCTGTTGCTTTCGTCGCTGGCGCTGGCCGAAGCAGAAGGCGTAGCTGACAGCCTCCGCGGCGAATGGGATGTCAGCCAACCGGGCCTTACCGAACGGGTGGCACGCACCGCAGCCGGAGTCGGGCCCAAAGGATGGCGTTTCGTCGGCGAGATGAACGAAATCGCCGCTTCGATGGCCGGAGCGAGCTTGCCGGCCGGGTTCCATCACGCCGCCGCCGAGGTCTACTCTCGACTCTCGGAGCTTCGTTCGACGCAACAACCGTCGGTTGAAGTTGTGCTCGACCTACTGAACGCAGCAGAAACCGACCAGTAGCCGATAGAACGCTCGGTGAACACAATGGATCGACTACACGACTTCGACATTCCAACCAGAGCCGACGTTCCGACCGGTTGGACAGCTGCAACGCTCGGCGACCGTTGGCGATGGACGCTCACTGATGCCCAGATCGACGAGTTGGTTCGGGCTGGCCACAAACTGGACATCCACGACCACAAAGCAGTTTCCGCTCTCCACCTGCACCCACCCACGCTCAATACCTTCACCAACCGGCTCGACAGGCTGCGGCAAAACCTTCTCGACGGAATCGGCTTTGAACTCATCAGTGGCCTACCGGTCGATGAGCTCGGCGATGACGTCGCCACCGCCGCCATGTTGACCCTGTCGGCCCATCTGGGATCGTTGCGGCAGCAAAACGCCGACGGTGACCTTGTCGGCCACGTGCGCAACATCGGGCTGGATTCCGCCGACCCAAACGTCCGGGTCTACCAAACCTCTGAACGACAAACGTTCCACACCGACTCCACCGACGTGGTCGGCCTTCTGGCCTTGGCCAAAGCCCGCCAGGGAGGTGAGTCACTAGTAATAAGCGCCAACGCCGTCTATCACGCCGTGGCCGAGCGACACGGTGACCTAGTGGACGAGCTGTTCTCACCGGTCGCCACCGACCGGCGGGGCGAAACACCGGAAGGACACGATCCGTGGTTCACCATTCCGGTGTTCACCTGGTGGGATGAACGGCTGACCGTGCGTTATCAGCGTCAATACATCGACTCGGCCAACCGTTTCCCTGATGCACCTCGGCCATCCGAACGCCAGATTGCCGCCTTCGACGCCTTCGACGACGCCTGCAACGACCGGTCGCTTCACGCCCGAATGGACCTCGAGGTCGGCGATATACAGTTTGTCCACAACCACTCGATTCTGCACGACCGGACCGCCTTCGTAGACAACGCCGAGCGGCCTCGGCACCTGATTAGGACGTGGATGTCGGTTGCCGGAGACCGTCAACTCCACCCGGTGTTCACTCAACGTTTCGGTTCAATCATCCCGGGCAACCGGGGAGGCATACTCGACCCGACTCGGACCCTTCAGGAGGAGAGCCAATGATCGGATGGAACGCCGACGTACCGCCAAACGGGTTTCACAACCGCACTGCTAACACTGCCAACACGGCCTCGGCACCTGATTAGGACATGGATGTCGGTTGCCGGAGACCGTCAACTCCACCCGGTGTTCGCTCAACGTTTCGGTTCAATCATCCCGGGCGACCGGGGAGGCATACTCGACCCGACTCGGACCCTTCAGGAGGAGAGCCAATGATCGGTTGGAACGCCGACGTTCCGGCAAACGGGTTTCACAACCGCACTGCCGACGCTGATAGCACTGCCGACACGGCCTCTAACGTCTCAACCAACGACAACCCGGCCGGTTTGGCCACCGAGGTTGGCGAGGTCGACATCGAAACCACGCCCGAGCATCGCAACCTGGTGGCCGGTGACCCTCGATGCGCCAACTGGACACGATCCTATGACGACCCCGATGTCACCGCCCTACGGGAGCGCATGAGGGAACGCAACGGCATACCGGGTCTTGAGGTCGTCTCACCCGACGAAGTTGAACGCGCCACAACACTGTTCCTGCGAGAAGGATTCGTGGCGGTTCGCAACGCCCTAACGGCCGACCATCTGGACCGGCTGCGGGCGGCCGCTGACCAGGTAGTGGCAGCACTGGTGGAAGCCGATCCGCAAGCCGCGGTCGGTGGCGGAGCTGGCGGTCTACCCCACCGGTACTCGTTCGGCGGCACGTCGGTGTCGCGACACATGTTTCATCAACCGGAGTGGTGCCGGCTAATCGACCTTCCGACCACCACGCCGATTCTTACATCGATCTTCGGATCGCCGGATTACATCGTCTACGGCGCAGGCGGAGACCTGGCTTTGCCCGGAGCTATCGAATACCAGGGTCTGCACTCCGACAACGTGTGGACCGAGCTTCACGACCCGATCGGCGGGGTGTCAATGAGAGATCTGCCGGTCCCGGTGGTTCACATCAACTTTCCACTCATCGACCTGACCCCCGAGAACGGGCCGATCCGCCAAGTCCTGGGCACCCACCGCTCCCGGGCTCCAATACCGACGCTGGCCGACGAGCCGGAGTGGATGCGGTTCAGCACCGTGTGCCCTCTGCCTGCGGGTTCGGCCATCATTCGAGACGCTCGCTGCTGGCACGGCGGAACACCCAACCTGTCGAAAGACGTTCGGGCCATGCCAAACGTGGAGTTCATGGCCCCATGGTTTCGAAGCGAAGCGCTGATCCGTTCGATGTCGTTTGATATGTGGGACACACTGTCACCCCACGCCCAGCGACTGAGCCGCTACATCGTACGCGACAAAGGTGAGACCGTCGTCGGGGCCGGCATCAATCATCCACGCCGAGCGGAGCGTGAACGCCTCTACGAAGAGCAGCTGGCAACGCTCGACGCCGATGACGCTCGGACATACCGGCAACAAACATAGGTCGCCGAGACCGGCCCGGACCTTACAGGTCCTGCACCCGGGTAAGCCCCGACTTGATGGCGATCACCACCAGCTGCGCCCGATCACGGGCATGCAACTTGGTCATAGCTCTACTGACATGTGTCTTGGCCGTCAACGGCGACAGAAACAGCTCTTCGGCGATCTCATCATTGGACAGCCCACGCCCAACTAAACCGACCACTTCACGTTCGCGGGCAGTCAGGTAGCCGACAGCCTCCTCGTCAACGACCGCAACATCACTGTCGTTGATCGACGCCAGCAGCGCCCGAGTGGCCTTGGGAGTTAACAGCGCATCCCCCGCAGCAACCACCCTGACGGCGTCAAGTAGCACCTGGGGCTCGACGCCCTTGTCCAGGAATCCACTAGCCCCGGCGGCCATTGCCGACACCACGTACTCATCCAGTTCGAACGTGGTCAAGACGATGACCCGTACCCCGGCCAAGTCATCATCGTCGGAGATGGCCTTCGTCGTTGCGATGCCATCTTGTCCCGGCATTCGAATGTCCATGAGGACAACGTCAGCCCGGGTCTCCCGGATGACGGCAATAGCCTCAGCGCCGTCGTCGGCCTCACCAACCACGGCCAGGTCGGTAGCCGAATCGATGATGGCCTTAAAGCCCGCTCGGATCAGGGCTTGATCGTCGACCAGGACAACTCGAATAGTCACTGTTGCTCCTCATCGTTGAGTAGACCGACCTGTTCGTCGGCGGCGGTCGGTAACCAGACCTGCACCGTGAACACACTGCTACTTGCCATGCCCGCAGTGTCGGTCGACTCGGTACCGAACCCGGCTTCAAGACGGCCACCGTTGGCCGACGCCCGTTCCCTCATGCCGATAAGGCCAAGGCCTGCACCATCGGCTGGAGAGCCGGCCGAAGCGGCGTTGACGACGGACAGCCGAAGTCCATCGTCGCTCCAACTCGTGGTCAGTTCAGCGACACCAACGCCGTGCTTGGCCGCGTTGGTCAATGCTTCTTGGACAATCCGGTAGGCGGCCAATGAAACCGCCGGGGCCAGCGACCGGACCGAACCGTCGCGACGCCAGTTCACCGTCAAGCCGGCTGACCGCATCGTTTCCACCAGTCGTTCGACATCATCGAACGTTGGAAGGGAGCTCACGGGTGCCGTGTCCGCATCGTCGCCGTTTGGGCCATCGTGACGCAGCACCGACAGGAGTTCTCGGAGTTCGTCGAGGACAGACCGACCGGCATCGCGGGCCGCAATCAGTGACTGTTCGGCTTGATCCGGGTCGCTTCGCAACAAATGGAGAGCCGCCCCGTTTTGCACGTTCATAACCGCCAGATTGTGGGCCAGGAGATCGTGCAATTCACGAGCGATGGCCAGACGCTCCTCGCTGACTTGCTGGCGAGCCTGCGCTTCGGAAGCCAAGACGGCTGAGCGAATCTGAGCGTCCGCTGACGCCCGGTAGCTCCGCCATGACCGAACAGCATCGGCGATGCCGACCGCACCGGCAGTCCATGCCACCCAGATAACGACTCGGGCATCGCCCAGCTCCACGTCGTTGCTAATCAAACCCAGCACGTAGAGGCTGATGGCCACAGACAATCCCAAACCGATGGCCTTCCAGCGCTCCAGGCGAACGCATGCCGTTGCCAACAGGACCAGCACCACAAAGATCATCGGCGTCGGGCGCTGCAGCAGACCGATATGGACGGCAACGGCGACCAGGGCTACGCCCAGCAGGACCAGGGGTGCCCGGCGACGAGCCAGCAGCAGTACGAACGCGCCGACACCGGCGGCCCATTCGGGACCGCCGATGTCGAACCGGTCGGGGGAAAGATAGAGCAGCGTCATCGCCCCTGCCGGCACCAAGACGGCGACGGCAACGTCGAAGCGACGCAGGTCGGCTCGTAGCCAGCTCGCCAACCTGGCTCCGGGGGAACCGCTCATGCGTCCCTGCGGTTAACCAACAGGGCGGCTACCCCGAGGAGACCAACGACCCAAGCGGCGTAGACACCGTAGGCGGCACCTCGGCTGAGCAGATCGGGGTCGGACACCTGGGTCATTATCGCAGCCCCGGCTTCCGAAGGCAGATACTTCATGAAGTAATCGGTGACGCTGGCCGGCAGGAGGTTCAACAGGTTAGGGCCGATGAACACACCGCCAACCAGCGTGCCGATGGCACCGGCGGTTGAACGGAAGATGAAACCAAACGAGACGCCGATGAGGGCGATACCGGTCAAGTACACCGAGGTCCCCAAGATGATGTCGGTGACCTCACCGACCGGCACTGTCGCTTCACTACCGGCGTAGACGGCCTGACCAGCGATAATCGCCGCGGTGACTGCGGCAAGCGCTACAGCGAAGACGGAGGCGGCGACAACCACCACTTTGGCTCTAAGCACCCGGGCCCGCCGACCGACGGCGGCAAACGACGTCCTGATCAGCCCGGTTGAATATTCGCCGGCAACGACCAGCACGCCAACCACTCCGATGACCATTTCGGCCAGGCCGACGCCTCCGAGGGCAACGTCAACCGGGTTCGTGAGAAAGGCGGCCGGGCCTGGACCGGCGGTCCCGGATTCGGCCACGGAAGAGAAGATCATGCCGAACCCAACCAGGGCGAGGCCGGCACAAATCAGGGTGATCCAGACGGAACGAACGGACCAGAACTTAATCCATTCGCCTCTGACCACGTTGGCGGTGCCAACCTTTGCTCGGCGATTCGGCGAGGCAGTGGATCGTGCAGGGGCGGGGGCGGAAGAGGGGGCGATAGCAGCGGTAGCAGTCATTGTGGAGTCCATTCGAAGGTTGTCGGGCGTTTGGTGTCGGTTGGTTGTCGGGGCAGCCGGTGGCGTTGTAATGGTCATGTCAGGCTCGTCTCTCGTATCGTTCGGGGTCACGTGTCGGTTCAGGCAGCTAGCCGTCACGCAGCCAGCTGTAGCTGGTCGCCGCCGTGGTATTGCACCGAGTGGGCAGTCAGCGACATGAAGACCTCTTCCAGTGTTTGCTGTTCGGGAATCAGCGACTGCAGGGCAATTCCGGCGTCACGAGCGATCCGGCCGATTTCGCCGGCTTCGAGACCCCGTACCTGTACGGCGTTGCGGTCATTTGAGGTCACTTCGACGCCATCGGCCCGCATGAGGTTGACCAGTTCGTCCAAGCGCTCGGCCCGCACTTCGGTGCGCTCACCGGCGGCCATAGCTCGTAGTCCGTCGGCTGAGATGTCCTCGATCAGCCGTCCCTGTCCGATGATGACAAAGTGCTCGGCCATCAATTCCATCTCGCTCATGAGGTGGGAGGACACGAACACTGTTCGGCCTTCGGAGGCCAGATTTTGAAGCAGGTGGCGGATCCACAAGATTCCCTCGGGGTCCAGTCCGTTGACCGGCTCGTCCAACATGACCACTTCAGGGTCACCCAGTAGGGCGGCGGCGACGCCGAGTCGTTGGCCCATTCCCAGGGAGAATCCGCCGCTGCGACGCTTGGCCACGTCGCTGAGTCCGACGAGGTCGAGTACCTGGTCAACCCGAGAGGTGGCGATGCCGTTGGTGACGGCCAACGCTCGCAGATGATCGTACGCCGATCGACTGGGGTGCACGGCCTTGGCGTCGAGCAACGCTCCCATCGAAGCGAGCGGTTGGCGATGTTCAGCCAGTGCTCGACCGGCAACGGTCGCGGTGCCCGAGGTTGGTGCGTCGAGACCCAGAATCATCCGCATGGTGGTGGATTTCCCGGCGCCGTTTGGGCCGAGAAAGCCGGTGACAATACCGGGTTTGACGGTGAACGTCAGATCATCGGTGGCGAGGGTCTCGCCGTAGGCCTTGGTGAGGTTGGTGACTTCAATCATGTTCTCATCGTGCGTCACGACGAGAACATGCGAATCCACCGAGGGAAGGCTTTGCTCCTACTCCCCCGGGAGTACGTCAGCCTGCGCTGGTCTATTTGGCTGGTGTGATACTCAGCCCAGCGGTATTCACCACGTCACCTCTTCGCACCCAACGTGGCTGCCGGGCTCGACCTGGAATGTACCGTGGGCGATCCCGTACTCATGATTGAGTAGATGGCGGGCCTGGTCCAGCACCCC
>CALJMD010000035.1 GCA_937981915.1 uncultured Acidimicrobiales bacterium | reverse complement strand
CGTGTATTTGGCGAACAGTTCGAAGTCGAGCTTGTAGAACCGGGACATGCGCTCGGCCACATGGGTGCGAGCATCCACCTGCGGGTTGGCTCCTTCGCCGACACCGACCCACAGCTGAATACCGTGGCGCCACGGAGTGTCGCGATCATCATCCTGAGATTCGATCATGTTGATGCCTTCGGCGAATCGACGAGCCGAACACCACGCCGCCAACCAACCGTCTCCCAGGTTCGCCGCCCGTCGCAACGCAGCGTTCGATCGACCGCCGACAACCAGGGGTACCGGGTGGGGCGGAACAGGTTTGATCCGGCCGGCTTCGAAGTGAAAGAACTCGCCGTCACCGTCGACGGTTTCACCGGCCAGCAACCGTCGCAACAACACGAGTGCAGCGTCGGTCCGCCGACCTCGGGTGGCCGGGTCAACCTCGCACACTTCGAACTCGTGGCGATCTTCGCCGCCGACACCGACGCCCACGGTCAAACGGTCACCGGCGAACGAGGCCAACTCGGCGATCTGGCGGGCGGCCACCATCGGGTGACGCAACGCCAACAGATACACGCCGACGTACAGGCCAAGGCGGGGTTCCATCCCACTGACGGCGGCCATGCGCATCAACCCGTCGATTCCGGTGCCCCCGTGAAAGCTCACATGGTCGGCCGTGAACACGAAGTCGATACCGGCGTCGGCGATTTCGATCATTCGTTCTCGCCGTTCGTCCGGCGATAACTCAGGCAGGTCCCACGGTGTGGTGACCCCCAGTTGAAGACTCACTCCGACACCGACCTACAGCCAGTCCGTCTTTGAGTCACGTCCGAGGGCGATGGCCCCCAGCGCCTCGAACGTTCGGGGAGCCACCATGGCGTGCTGGGTGGCCACGAACACGTCACGCAAGCAGCGTTGCAGCGGACTGGTGGCGTACACGGCGTCGCCTCCACCGGCCGTGTACATGAGGCGCACTACGTCGGCGGCCTCCCGGGTGGCGTGGCTGGCCGCCAGCCGCAACTGCCGCTTCTGTTCGACCGAGGGAGGTTGACCGCCGACAGCCGACCCCCAGGCGTCGGTCACGGTTTGCTGCAGGTACGCCCAGGCCGAAGCGAGCTTGGCTTCCGACACCGCCACGTCGGCCTGCACGGCTGAGCGTTCAGCCAAGGTGCGTCGGCTACCCTGTGGCTTCTTTTCGCTCAGCGCGATCAGTTCGGTGATAGAGCGTCGTCCGATTCCCATGGCGCACGACGCTACGCCGCATGCCAGCAGTCCGAAGAACGAGAACGTCGACAGCGGATTCTTGCGCACCGCCGGGTCCCGCCCCATCTGTACCCAGCGACCTTCGGGCACAAACACGTCGGTGACCTGGTAGTCGCCGGACCCGGTGCCTTTCATCCCCGACACCTGCCAGTTGTCAATGAATTCCACCTGGTCAGCCGGGAAGAACACAAACGGCACGGCCAGGCCGTCGTCACGGGACGCAGGATCGCCGTTCTCGTCGACCACTCGGCAGCCGCCGCCAATCCACGTGCAATGCCGAGTGCCCGACCCCCACGCCCAGGTGCCGGTGACTCGAAGCCCACCGTCGACGACGGTCGCCGCACCCCGCGGCATGGCGAAGCCGCCGACAATGGCGTCAGCGCCGCCGAAGATTTCTTTGGCGTAGCGATCCGGCAGGAACGACGACAGCAGCGACGAGGTCGAACCGATCATGGCGCACCAGCCGGAGGCGCTGTCATGAAAAGCCAGTTCTTCGAGGATTTCCAGGCTCTGCCAGGCGTCAACGTCGGGGCCGTCCAGGTCGTCCGGCACGTACATGCGGAAGGCGCCGGTCGGTCGAATCAGCTCGACGATGTCGCCGGGGAGCGTGCCGTTCTGTTCAATTTCCGGTGAACGGGCGGCAATGGCCGGCCCGATACGGCGCACCTCGTCCAGAACCGGATTGCCGGTGTGTTCGATCATCAACGACTGCTATTCGGGAGCAGCGCCAAAATCGAAATCTGGGGGGAATGCGCTTAGGTCCAGTTCGTTTTCATCGACCGGGTCGGGCTTGGGGTCAACCAACAACCGGGAGGCCACCAGCCCGCCGATCATGCCGAAGAGGTGACCTTCCCACGAAATGCCGTCTTGGGGAACGAGTCCGACAATCAGGCCGTAGTACATGAAGATGGCGACCAGGGCCGGGGCGATAGCGATCGGGCGCCGTTCAAAGAGGCCCGCCCCCAGGAGGGCCCCAAAGTATCCGAAGATCACGCCGCTGGCTCCGATGTGATTGCCCGATCCTCCGAGCAGCCAGGTCAGTCCACCGCCGACAACAATAGCGACAACGGTAACCGTCAACCAGCGTGCCCGCCCTCGAAGCCCCACCAGACCTCCGAGAAAGGCCAACGGGGCCGTATTGGATAGCACGTGTCCCCAGTCGCTGTGTAGGAACGGAGCCCACAGGATGCCGTCCAAGCCTTCGCGCTCTCGGGGCAGGATGCCTCCCCGCTGGAGACTGCTTCCCAGCAGGAACGTGTCGACGATCTCGATCGTCCAGATCACCACGATGTACGCCGCCACCATCGCAAACGCCGATGAGCCGACTCCGCCTACGATGCGACCGGCCAGCGATCGCTGCTCATCAACTTGAGCCATGCCTCCAGTATCGTGCACGGCTGACCAAACGGCTAGTCACCTTGGCAACTCGGTACCGTTGACCGTCATGTTTGTAGGCCTAAGTGACTGATGCCAAGCGAGTCGAATCGACCAGTTCGACCAGCAATCAATCCAGCGATCAATCCAGCGATCAGGTAAGTCGAGGCGAACTGCTGGCAATGGTGTCGGCCATGATGGCGTTCATGGCGATGGGCGTCGACGTGATGCTCCCGGCGTTCGGCGACATCCGCGAAGCGTACGGCCTAGCCGAGTCGTCGCCGGAGACCACCAGGGTGGTCACCTTCTACTTCTTCGGGGTGGCGTTCGGGCATTTGTTCTACGGCCCGTTGGCCGACCGGTTTGGCCGCAAGCGCACGCTGGTGATGGGGACCGCGATCTACCTGATCGGTGTGGTGATGTCCACGCTGGCCCCCACGTTCGGCCTCCTGTTGGCCGGGCGAATCGTGTGGGGTGTGGGGGCGGCTGGCGCCCGCGTGGTGGCCATGTCAATCGTGCGTGACGTCTTCGAAGGCGAAGCGATGGCCAAAGCCATGTCGCAGGTCATGGCGGTGTTCCTTATTGTTCCCGTGGTGGCGCCATCGCTGGGAGCCGGATTGATGACGTTGGGTTCATGGCGCATCATCTTCTGGTTCTGCGCGGTGTTCGCGGTAGCGGTGCTGGCCTGGACGGTTCGACTGACCGAAACGTTGAACCCGGCCGACCGACGACCCCTCAACACCGGGGCCATCATCAGTGGCTACGTGCAGGTGGCTCGCACCCCGGTGACGTTCGGGTTCACCATGGCGGCGGTCTTCCTGCAGGCGGCGTTCACCGCGTATCTGTCCAGCGCCGAGTTGTTGATGTCGGAAATCTTCGACCGAGGCGCACAGTTCCCCCTGATCTTCGGCGCGGTGTCAATCCTGTTCGGTGTCGCTGCGGTCACCAACGGTCGGATCGTTGAGCGCTTGGGTGTCGACACGGTGTTGGTCCGAGGTTCGGTCGCCGTGGTCGGGCTGTCGCTGCTGCTCTTGGCAGTGACATTGGCTTTCGACGGCCGTCCCGGGTTCTGGCTGTTCATGCCGATGCTCGGGGTCACGCTGTCGTGTTTCGTGTTCCTCATGCCCAACTTGAATTCGTCGGCCATGCAGCCGTTGGGGGCAATCGCCGGTTCCGGGTCGGCTCTCACCGGGGCGGCCAGAATCGCCCTAGGAGCGTTCATCGGTGGTGTCATCGGCGAAGCAGTGTCGACATCGCTCACTCCGCTGGTGGTGGGTATCGCCGCCATGTCGGCGTTGACCGCTGGGACTATTGCGTTGACTCGAGCCGGTGGAGTGCGAGGCTTGCGCGCCGCGTAATCACTCGCCTT
>CALJMD010000034.1 GCA_937981915.1 uncultured Acidimicrobiales bacterium | reverse complement strand
CGCGCTACGGTAGGTACAGAAGGTTTGGCATGTGCTGGGCCGCAAAAGGCCAGTTGCAGTAAAGATGCAACGCATATCAGGGAGCCAAACCAATGTTGAACGATTCTGCCCGCGCGGCTGATGCCGCCGTGAGCGACTTGCTGTCTCCGTCCCAATCACCCGACGACGCTGAGTTGACGGAAGCGGTCGACCCGATCGAAGCGGTCGACCCGATCGAAGCGGTCGACCCGATCGAAGCGGTCGACCCGATCGAGGCGGTTGACGCAACCGAGGCGATCGACATCGACGATGAGTCGGACATTCCGTCTGACGATCTTGAGATCGAAACCGCCCAAGACGGGTTCGCCGCACTCGGCCTGCGCCCTGAACTGCTGGAGTCGCTGGACAAGCTCGGCTACTCAACTCCGACTCCCATTCAGGCCGAGACCATCCCTCATCTGCTTCAAGACGTCGACCTTCTCGGCCAAGCGGCGACCGGCACCGGCAAAACAGCAGCCTTTGCGTTGCCGATCGTGAACAAGATCGAGTCGGGTCGACCGGGAGCCCCGGTGGCGCTCGTAATCGTTCCCACCCGAGAATTGGCCGTGCAGGTATGTGACGCAGTCAACGGTTACGGTCGCCAGCAACAGATCAAGGCGATCGCCGTTTACGGCGGGGCCAACATTCGAGACCAAATTCGTGATCTCAAGCGCGGCGTCCACGTGGTGGTTGGAACACCGGGACGAACCATCGATCTGATTAAGCGTCGCTCGCTCGACTTGGCTGAAATCGCTACCGTCGTCCTCGATGAGGCTGACGAGATCCTCGACATGGGATTCGCCGAGGACATCGAAACCATTCTCGAGTCGACTCCGCCCAATCGCCAGACGGTTCTGTTCTCTGCCACCATGCCCGGGCGAATTCGCTCCATCGCCAATCGCCACCAGAATGACCCGGTGCACGTCAAGGTCGGCCTCGGTAAAGACGCACCGGCCAACGATCTCGTTCGCCAAACGGTCTACATGGTCCAGAACAAACACAAGCCGGCTGCCCTGGGCAGGATCATCGACATCGAGTCACCCGAATCGGCTTTGGTGTTTTGCCGGACCCGTCGTGAAGTGGACGAACTGACGGCGGCGATGAACACTCGCGGCTACCGAGCCGAGGCGCTGCACGGGGGCATGGATCAGCAACAGCGCGATCGGGTCATGGCCCGACTACGCGAGGGCACTGCCAACCTGTTGTTGGCCACCGATGTGGCCGCCCGAGGTCTCGACGTCGACACCTTGACGCACGTCGTCAACTACGACGTTCCCACCCAGCCCGAAAGCTACGTTCACCGGATCGGCCGAGTAGGCCGGGCTGGCCGAGAGGGCGTTGCCATCACGCTGGCCGGCCCGAATTCCCGTGGCCTCCTGAAACGCATTGAGCACCTGGTCGGGCGGTCGCTTGAGGTGGCCAAAGTGCCAACCGTTGATGCACTACGCACGCGACAACTTGAGCTCACCGTCCAAGCCATCCGTGACGAAATCGGTGCCGACAATGTTGATGAGTACTACCGCGTCATTCACGAGCTGTCCGACGTAGCAGAACTGCGGGACATTGCCGTAGCTGCTGTGAAGCTCATTCATGAGTCACGCAACCCGAAGACCAACGAGACCTTCATCCCCGAAGTCGCCGAAGGCCGGTCCAAGTCAGGCAAGAGCCACGGCAAAGGCAAGGGCGGTAAGTACGAGGGCGGCAAGCCACGCGGCTCGCATCGCGGAGACAAGAAAGGCCGCGGCAAACACGGCTCCTCAAGCTTCGGCGGAGCGGACACAGGGATGGTCTACATCGGTGTCGGCCGGCGGGGGCGAGTCCGTCCCGGCGACTTCGTGGGCGCTATCGCCAACGAAACCCGGCTCTCAGGCAGCGACATCGGACCGATCAGGATCTCCGAGCACTACTCGGTGGTCGGCGTCCCGGAATCAACCGTTGACGAAGTAATCCGGGCGGTCAACGGAAGCAGCATCCGGGGCAAACGAGCTAAGGCCCGACGCTACGACGCCTAGGGCACCCGGCTAGTCCAGGACTGAAAAGGTCAGGCCGGCGTTCTCGGTAAGCCTCGCCACGAGACTGTCTCCGAGTGCTACCGCCGGTGTTAGGAACCCTGATTGGATGGCACCGGTGGCGGCCTGATCCGGCACGGATTTGGACGCTAGTAACGCTAACGCTGTTTCGCTGAGCATCTTGGCGGTAGAGCCATAGCCGGGGTCTCGATCGCCGGTCACCTTGGTGACGATCGATTGTCCGTCCATCGTTTGGCCGAAGAACCGAATGTCAAAGAAGCCGGACTGGCGGGCCTTCGCATCGGGACCGGTGCCGGGCTTGGGGAGTACCCGCTGCTCGAGTTGGCGGCGGACGGGGCCCACAGCGCTCGCTCCCGCTATGGCCGCCATGCCTGCTGTCACGGCCGTGGCCCGAGCCAGGCCAGCCGGACCGGATCCGGTCATCATTGCTTCGTCGTAACGGAAGTTGTCGCCCCACGGACGGCCGAGCAATGCGTGGGTTCGGTGAACGACTTTGGTATTGACCGAAGCCATGATGAACGGGGCCAGCCACGAACCAGACAGGTCGTCGTTGGTAGGAACCATGACGTTGGGTTGCCGCACCCCTGACCGCTGACCATCTGGGGCCAGACTGTACGGGTTGCCCAGCGCCTTTCGTAGCGACGGGTCGTTCGAGACTTCTTCGACGGCATTCAGTCCGCTGGCCACCGTGCCGCCACTGACCCCGCCTTTGATGGCCTTGACCCGCATGGCGATTTGATCACACGGTTGACCGAACTGCTCCATCGCCCTTTGCTGGGTGAACCATACGCCGAGATCGGACGGAATCGAATCAAACCCGCAACTCGGAACGATGCGGGCGTCGTTGGAGACCGCCTCATCGTGGTGGGCATCGATCATGGCCTGCACCCACAGTGGCTCACCGGTAAGGTCGCAGTAGTCGATGCCGGCGGCGGCCACCGAGGCCACCAGGTCTGATCCATACAGTGCGTACGGTCCGACGGTAGAGATCACGACGTTGGTGTCGGCGACCATGGCATCCAATGCCCGACGGTCCGCGGCGTCGGCGACGACAATGGGAACATCCGCTTTCCGGTCGCTCAACAACTGTTCGAGCTTGGCCTGATTGCGGCCGGCAACGGCCCACCGAAGTCGATCAGAGTTAGAGCGTTCAAGGAGATAGTCGACGACCAGTTGTCCAACGAAGCTGGTCGCCCCGAATACAGTCAGATCATATGCTGCCATTGTCATCAGCCCCTTTGTCGATCGATGAGACCCATGATGGTCGCCGTCAACCGCGATGCCACTAAGGCACCTCGGTTCCCGACGTCGGCCGCCGGGGCGTACTCGGCGAGATTGAACCCGACGATGGTGGTTTTAGCGGCAACCGCGCTTAGTAAGTCAGCCACCTCGCCATAGTGAAATCCGCCTGGGGCCGGGCCGATGACGCCGGGAACCACCGAGGGATCCATTACGTCAATGTCGAAGGCGATGTACAGCCGTGCCCCCTCGGGAACGGCCGAGACGATTGCATCGAACCCACCGCTTCTGACTTGTGTCATGGGGAAGAAGTGAACGCCCCAGTCTCGGGCGTCGGATACGTCGGTCGGTCGAGCGCTTCCTGACCCTCGGGCCCCAACCTGAATGATGTTGTCGACCCAAGCCATCTCCGAGGCGCGGCGCATATTGCTGGACAAACCGAAGCGTTCACCTTGCACTTCGTCACGCCAGTCAATGTGAGCGTCCAGTTGTAAAACGGTGATCGGACCATGTTCGTCAAAGGCTTGCAGACAGGGGATCGGCACGGAGTCGTCACCGCCTAGTACCACCGCTACGGCTCCGCCGTCGAGTACCTGGCGGACGGTTGATGTAATCAACTGTCGGTTGTGGACGAAGTCATCATCGGACACGGTGACGTCTCCCCAGTCGACGGCGTGGGTCGACTTAAGGAGGACACCGCCGAGGTCAAAGTCGAAGTGTTCGCCCATCCCCGGCCATCCGACTGCGTTGCGGATGGCTGATGGTGCATCAGCGCAGTAGGCGCCAACCGACTTGTAAGGCGTGGCGGTCGGTACGCCGAGGACAACCATGTCGGCGGTGTCGAGTGCGCCAGGTTCGGCGAGAGGAATGTCGTAGAAGCCTCGCTCGGGGGCGCCGCCGAAGAGATTACCGATCCGCAAGTTGCTGCTCATCATGTGAGCTTGTCATACGGCTTGGTTGACCGGCGACTTGGGTGTTCGAAAGTAGATGCGGGCTCTGCCGCTGACGGGACAGCACCGGTGACTCGTGCGGAACCGGCAGACTGTATCGATGGCCCCGCTGCAATACCTCGAGTGGTTCGAAGACAACATCACATGGTTCGAAGATGTCGATGTCGCCGAGCTACAACAGGACGTGCCAAACTGCCCGGGGTGGACGGTTCAAGAGGTGCTGAACCACTTGTCGTACGGACTCGGTCTCGGATATCCCGCTGCGCTGTCCCAGCCACCGGACGCCGACGATAAACATGTCTTCGATGATGTTGCCCGCCCCGAGATCTATGCGGTTGGTGGCGAGGCCCAGAAGGTCTTCGCCCAGAACATGCGAGAGTGCCTTGCCACGTTCCGGACCACCGATCCTGAGCGGCCTGTCTGGACGTACGCGGGCCCGGGGGTGGCCCAGTTCTGGTTTCGTCGAGCGGCCGTCGAAACGACGCTGCACCTCTTGGACGTTCAGGAGGCACTCGGCGGTCAGTCCGAGCCGATCGCACAAGAGCGGGTCATCGAAGGCATCGACGAGACGATCGAGTTTGCATTGCCGATGGCGACACGAATGGTGGGTGAGCCGTCCACCGGCTTGACCGTCTCTGCCCCCGATGTTGACCTGCACCTCGACATCGGCCATCAACCGTCGGCGGCAACGATTTCCGGTCCGGCGCAGGACGTACTGACTGCGCTTTGGGGACGCAGTCCCTGGCGTGTTCAGGTGAGTGGGACCGAGGAGGTAGCGGCCGAATGGCTCGCCCTTATCGAGCGGGCATTCGCAGGCCGCTAGGTCGCGACGGCCGCTGAGCGGCAGCTTCCTCCATCGGTCGACTACTGCGTGGTCAGTGACTTCTTGGGATCGTAGAACGGGTACTCGACGACTGAGGCCGTAACCGGTCCTGCTCCGGTTTGCACCGTCAGTTCATTGCCGATCTGGGACTGTTCGACCGCCACCATTGCCAGCGCGATGTTCTCCTTCAGCCGAGGTGAGTACACGGCTGAGGTAACCTTGCCGACGGTCGATGGGCCATGGCACACCGGCCAAAACGATGTGTTTGGTCCGGCCATCGGCTCACCAGAGAGGGTTAGGCCGACCTGGCGCCGACTGACGCCTTGGTCGCTGATCTGCTGCAGGGCGGCCTTACCGATGAAGTCAGCCTCCATGTCGAGGCTTACCAGGCGATCCAGACCAAGCTCGAACGGGTTGGTGTTGATGTCAGCGTCGGCGTGGTAAGACAGCATGCCGCCTTCGATGCGGCGGATAGACGAGGTGTGTCCGGGTTTGAGGTCGAATGCCTGGCCCACGTCCATGATGTGGTCCCACAGCTCGTTGCCCCGAGTGCCGTCCTGTAGGTAGATCTCGTAGCCGAGTTCGCTTGACCACCCGGTGCGCGACACCACTAATGGGATGCCGTTCAGTTCCATTTCCCGAAGCCAGTAGTACTTGAGGTCGCTGATGCCGTCACCGAAGAGTGCCTTCATGATCTCACCTGACTTGGGCCCCTGCAGTTGCAGTGGGGACACGTCAGGTTCGGTGATCGTGACATCCATGCCTGCGTGCACGGCCACGCCTTGAGCCCACAGCAAGATGTCGCTGTCGGCCAGGGAAATCCAGAAGTGGTTTTCGCCGAGGCGCAACAGGACCGGATCGTTAAGCAGCCCACCGTCGTTGTTGGTGATCAAGATGTACTTGCATTGTCCGACCTTCATCGCCGACAAATCTCGACAGGTGAGGGTTTGCATGAATTGAGCGGCGTCCGGACCGGTGATCTCCACCTGACGTTCAACAGCCACATCGCAGAGAATGGCGTCGTTGACCAGGTTCCAGAAGTTCTGCTCGGGATCGCCGAAGTCGCGGGGGATGTACATGTGGTTGTACACCGAGAAGTCTTTGGCTCCCCATCGAACGGTGGCGTCGAAGTACGGCGACTTGCGGATTTGGGTGCCGAAGCCGAACTCCTGCGGTTGAGTCATGGTTTCCTCTCGTAGGGGGTGACGGGCGAGCGATAGTCGTTCGTCGATTGCATCGACGTAATCACGCCGAAGAGACAGATGGTTGAGACGTGGCCCATCCGAGACGCTCGGTGAGGTCGCTCGCACTGGAGATCAGTTCGGCGCCAACGTTGTCTCGGTATGCGGCAGTGAAAACCCGAACCGGCCCGGTGGCCCCTATGGACAATGTCGGCGTCTGACCGTCGACGTGTAGGGGAGCGGCGACCGAACACATTCCGCGCTCCAGTTCCTCGACACACTCGGCGAAGCCCCGACCTCTAATGTTGGCGAACTCGGCGGTGAGGTCGTCGACGTCGGTCACGGTGAACTCGGTGTAGGACTTCAACCGGTTGGACGCTTCGACGGCCAGATTCGGGGAGAAGGCGGCAACCGCCTTCGAGCATGAGCAGGCATGTAGCGGCCGTTTGCCCAGACCCGGGTGCAGGTACGACACTCCGGTATCTGGGGTTTCGACGTGAATAATCTCCACGGCTTTGCCCCGAAGGCGAGAAAGGAAGAACGTTGCGCCGTGGTCGGCGGCGGCCCGGCGGAGAACCGGAGCGATTGTCTCGACCAGTGCTGCGTCGGACTGATCGGATTCGGTGATTCTCTTTAGTCGATTGCCGACAGCGAATCGGCCTTGTCCGACTGGATCGAGAAGGCCCGCATCGACCAGATCGTTGACTAAGCGGTAAGCGGTTGGCCGCGGAAGGTCGGAGTGGGCACAGATGTCGGCCACGCTGGCCTCGTCCTTTTGCCCCACAATCTCGAGGATCAAGGTCAAACGTTCAAGATGCACTGTCGACCTTCCTTGTGGTTCTTCGCG
>CALJMD010000033.1 GCA_937981915.1 uncultured Acidimicrobiales bacterium | reverse complement strand
GGCCACCGCCTCGAATGTGGTGCATTGCGCTCACTAGTTCACTGGCGCTTACCGCTAATCGTCCTTCTCTCCGACCCCGATGGTCAGGTAGCGTTCCCGCAACATCCCGCGACAGATCCCGCCGTTAGCCTCCAGGCTGGTTCGCGTCAGCCTGGCCCGACTGAGGTGGGGTGACACGGCGTCGGCCTCGATCCGATCTCCGGTGACCGGATCGATAAGCAATGGATCGTCGTCGCCGGCCGGTAGGCCCAGCTCGGAGCGACGCTCCCGTAACCGTTCCCGCTCGGCCGCGTCCGGCACGTCGCCTAGGCACAACGCCACGATCTCCTCTGAGGTGCGGCCTTGCGCCAGCGGCTTGCAGGCGCGGTCGGTGCCCGCAAGCACCGCCTTACGCAAGAAGTCCTGACGTAACTCATCGAGTTCCCCGGCGGCCAGGGCTCCGAACGTGTCACCGAAGCCAGCTCTCGCCGCCACACCGCTGTTGATCTGCTCGGACGCAAAGTGATCGTCGAGCAGTACCTCGGTGTGGCGGACGCCAGGCACGCCGCTCACCGCATCGTAGGAGTCGGCCACCATCAAGAAGGCGAAGTTGGCTGCACAAAAGAACGTCGGAAGCCGAACTCTGACAGTCACGTCGCCTTCAGCCGAAACCTCGCATGCCGACACGAAGCCGAGATCGGTCAGGGGTTCGTCGAGTTCGGGATCGCGCACCGTCCCCAGTGCAGCGATGACGTCGTCGCGAAGCATCGTCATTGTCAAACCGGGCCGCTACGCCGAAGCCCCGGCGGTCGCCTCGGCAAGGCGCCCTTCTGCCGGGACCTCGATGTCGTACAGCCGTGCAGCGTTGAGGCCGAGGATCTTCTTCTTGCCCTCCACGCCGAGGCGGGGATAGTCACTGAACTCGGCGTCGTCCGGGAAGTCCCAGTCCACGAAGCCCTCGATCTGCCACTTGGGTTCCCAGATCGCGTAGTCGCTGCCGAACGTCATCTTGTCCTCACCAACCCAGAACAGCAGCTCGCCCATCACTTTGGCGAAGAACCGCGGCCGGGCGTGCATCAAACCACCGATGACGACGGAGAGACCGGCGTACACGTTTGGTTCCTGCGTGGCCATGAAGCAGAAGTCCTCAATGCGCGGCAGCCCGACGTGCTCGACAATGAAGTTGAGGTTCGGGAAGTCGGTGGCGGCATGGTCGACGTCGGATACGTCAAAGGCGTCCTTGTCGAGTGGCCAGATGGTCGGTCCTTTATGGACGTGCATGTTCTTGATTCCGAGCTCCTCGCACTTTGCGAGGTAGCGATAGGCCTCAGGGTCGGTGAGCTTCCACCCGCGGGAATCACCTTTCCACTCGGCGGTGTAGAGCTTGACGCCGTTCGGCTGCCAACGCTCGTTGTTTGCCTCGAGAGCTTCCAGTCCAGCATCGCCGTTGCGCGGGTCCCAGCTCGTGTTGACAACGAACTTGCCAGGGTGTTTCTCGGCCAGCGCACCATTCCGCTCGGTTGTGTTGAAGCCGTTGCTGTACCACTCTCGAAGATAGGTCGGTTGGAAGATTCCGACGTCGACGTAGCCGTCCTCGAACAGATCCTTCATCAGCCTGTCCTCGGAGTACTTCTGGAAGTCCTCCAATGACCAGTGGGTCTCGGCCGGCGCCAGGCCCATGTAGGCGTGGAAGCACTCGATCCACCCCTTGGCGTACTGCTCCTGACCTGGCACCCAATTCGCTGGGCTTGCATCCCAGAAGTGCATGTGAGAGTCGACAATGAAATAGCTCTCTCCATCCTTTGTGTACATATGAATGACCCCCTTGGTCGCAGTGGCCGACGCCATCGACGCCGTTTTTGTTCTAAATCGCGACAATAGCAGGTCCCGTCTTTCACGCCCAGTTCGCCAGCGGTGTCCGCTTCAATAGCTAAATGAATTCTCTGTTAGCGATCGTCGCAGGTGGTCGAGTTCTCTAATTGCGATCGTAGTGGGCGACTGGATTCTCTGGCAGTGATAGGTATGAGTCGACTCGTTCGCCAATAGAGATCGTCTCATTTTGTAGAATTCGATAAAAGCGATGCCATCAATGTCGCAGTTCGCGAACGTAGATGGTTTTGACATAGCAGGAATTGGACGACCATATTGCAGATGTATTAGCGTTTATGTCTATTGCTTGTCGGAGGATAGGTGTAGATGTCCAACAAGACGCAAACGTTTAATCCGTGGAGTGTGGTGAACCTGGTTTTTGATCACCTGGTCGCCAGCGGATTGCACCCGGTGCTCGGCGAAACCGGAGACCCGTCGTCTCCGGCGAGCGATCTCTTGCGTGCCCTGGGCGTAGAGCCTGGGCCCGAAGAGCCTGCCCACGCCCGAACCGATGTCAGCGAGAAGCTCGCAGAGCTGCGGGCCACGATGCTCGACGGTTGACCGCCAAGCGAGGCCAGCCACGGCCTTGCGCTTACGTCTCACCAACAAACTAAGTCTCACTAACAAACATCATCCAAATTTGCATAAGTCTAATTGAACAAAATTCCACTTTACTTCCCACAATTTACTGCACGGTAATGAAAATATGAACCAGAAGAAGATTCGCTAACAGAGCCCCTAGGACGGTGCTCTCACCATCGAGAAGGACGGTAAGAAATGAGTCGCCAAAGCGTGGCAAGGGCCCACCAAAAGATCCAGGAGTTGTCGTGGGAACCGATGTATCACACTCCTTACAAGAAGTACGGAACTGACTACACGTTCCAGAAGGCGCAGAAGCGCGATCCGCTCAAGCAGGTTCTGCGGTCATATTTCCCAATGCAGGAAGACAAGGACCATCGCGTTTACGGCGCATCGGATGGCGCCATCCGCGGGAACATGTTCCGCCAGGTCCAGGAGCGCTGGCTTGAGTGGCAAAAGCTTTTCCTCTCAATTATTCCCCTGCCGGAAATTTCTGCAGCCCGATCAATGCCGATGTTGTTCCACACGGTGCCCAACCCTGAACTGCACAACGGCCAGGCGATCCAGATGATTGACGAGGTTCGTCACTCGACGATCCAACAGAACCTCAAGCGTCTGTATATGAAGAACTACATCGACCCGGCGGGTTTCAACAACACGCTGCGGAACTTCCACAACGATTATTGCGGCACGATCGGGCGGCAGTTTGCCGAAGGCTTCATCACCGGCGACGCGATCACCGCTGCCAGCATCTATCTGACGATCGTGGCCGAGACAGCCTTTACAAATACGCTGTTCGTCGCCATGCCGGCAGAAGCGGCAGCCAACGGTGATTACCTGCTGCCCACGGTGTTTCACTCGGTGCAGTCCGACGAATCACGCCACATCAGCAACGGGTACGCCACTCTGCTGATGGCGCTGTCCGACGAAGGCAACCACCAGCTGCTTGAGCGTGACCTGCGCTACGCATGGTGGAACAACCACCGGGTCGTGGACGCCGCCATCGGTACGTTCATCGAGTACGGCACCAAGGACCGCCGCAAGGAACGCGAAAGCTACGCCGAGATGTGGCGTCGCTGGATCTACGACGACTACTACCGCAGCTATCTGGTGCCGCTCGAGAAGTACGGCCTGGTCATTCCGCACGACCTCATCGAGGAGTCGTGGAACCAGATTTGGAACAAGGGCTACGTACATGAGGTCGCCCAGTTCTTCGCAACCGGCTGGCTGGCCAACTACTGGCGTATCGATGCAATGACCGACGAGGACTTTGAGTGGTTCGAACACAAGTACCCCGGCTGGTACGACAAGTACGGCAAATGGTGGGAGAACTACAGCCGCCTGTCGACGCCAAACGGACACCACCCGATCGTGGCTGAGGACGTCGACTACGTCTATCCGCATCGCTGCTGGGTCTGCATGGTGCCGTGCCTGGTCCGTGAGGACATGGTCATGGATGAAGTCGACGGCCAGTGGCGCACATACTGCCACGAGGCCTGCGCCTGGACCGACAAGGTCGCATTCCGACCGACCTACCAGGGCCGCGACACTCCCAACATGGGCCGACTCACGGGCATGCGGGAGTGGGAGACGCTGTACCACGGCTGGAACTGGGCCGATGTGGTCACCGACATGGGCTTCGTCCGCGACGACGGCAAGACCATGACGGCGCAGCCGCATCTCGACCTCGATCCCAGCAAGATGTGGACCACCGACCACCTGCGACGGATGGGGCCCCTACAAAGTCCCAACGTGATACTCAACGAGATGTCGGACGAAGAGCGCACCGCCTTCGCCGCCGACTATGTCCGCCAAGGTCCCGCCGGGCGTCCTGCGCCAGCCGACGCCTAGTTGACCTGATCAATGAGGGTCGGCCCGGTAACGGGCCGGCCCTTCCATCCACCCACGACGTACGTCTGAGATTCGCATGCCCGAAAACAAGCACATCGTCCGATTCGAGCCAGTCGGCATCGAAATCGAGGTTGATGAGAAAGAGACGATCCTGCGCGCCGCGTTCGAACAGGGTGTCATGTTGGCTCATGGTTGCAAAGAGGGGCAGTGCGCCTCGTGCAAGGCCTTCCTGCTTGAGGGCGATGACATCGAGCTCGACAAATACTCGACCTTCGCTCTGCCTGACTTCGAGAAAGATGAAGGCTTCACACTCCTGTGCCGGGCCCACACCTTCGAAGACGTGACAATCGAGCTTCTGCACTACGACGAGGAGCTGATCCGATCGGGGTTGCCCGTGCAGGCAGTCGTGGCGGAGGTGGTCTCCAATGAGCTGGTCACCCACGACATGCGTCATCTTGTCATCCGCCTAGTTGAGCCGAGCGAGATGAAGTTCTTCCCGGGCCAATACATGGACTTCGCCATTCCCGGTACCGAACAGAGTCGTTCGTTCTCCATGGCCAACAGTTCATGCCGGGACGGCCAGCTCGAGTTCATCATCAAGATCCTTCCCGACGGCTTGTTCTCCGGTTTCTTGGACAAGCAGGTCAAAGAAGGCGACCACCTGGAGGCCAACGGACCATACGGTGTGTTCACCCTGCGGGCCGGCCACGAAAACGACCTGACGTTCATTGGGGGCGGCGCCGGAATGGCCCCGATCTTGTCCCTGTTGCGGTCGATGGAAGAACGTGGGATCAACAGGCGAGCCACCTACTACTACGGGGCCCGGCGCCGCAGCGATTTGTGTTTCGAAGAGGAACTGCGGGCGCTAGAG
>CALJMD010000032.1 GCA_937981915.1 uncultured Acidimicrobiales bacterium | reverse complement strand
TTCAACCCTCACATTCAAGCCACCTACCGCTCGGCGCTGGCCACCCCCATGATCGAGATCGCCCGGGCCCGCCGACGTCAAGCCGAGCTTCAACGAGCGGTGGCCGGCTTGTTCAATCATCAGACCAACGGTCCCGGGATTGACCTGTTGGTCTGTCCGACGGTGAGCGTGTCACCGTTCCCGTGGGCTGACGACTATCCGAAGGCCATCGACGGCCAACCGGTGGAGAACTACATGGCCTGGCTGGCGTTGACATCGGCGTTCTCGGTTGTCGGCCACCCGGCCACCTCGCTGCCCGCCGGGTTGGACGACTTCGATATGCCGTTCGGTCTGCAGCTGGTCGGCCCGGTGTACGGCGACCGGCGGCAACTGTCCATGGCCCGAGCGTTGGAACAGGCCATGGACAGCACCGAGTTCACCCGCCCGGTTCCCTCTCTCCCCGGGGCTGAGTAAACCGTCAGGTGAGAAGCGTGAAGCTTTGCAGGGCTTTTTCGAGTTCGCCCTTTTGTTCGGCCGTCGGCTCACCTTTGAAGGTGAAGTTGAACGAGTAGACGTAGCCGGAGTCGATCATGAGCAGCTGAACGGAATAGCCGTCGAATGCCGTTGACGGAATGACACTTTCAAGCCTCAGCATTTCGCCGGCTCGCGCCATGGCCCTCCGCATGCGAACCAGTTCCAAACCCTGTGATTCGAAGTGGGCCGGGATCTGTTCTTCGATGAGATCGAGATCACGTTCGAGCGGTCCGGCCTCATAAATCTGGACGTTCACGTTCGGAGTGAACTCTTCGTCGGCACGGCTGATATCGAAAGCCCACAGTACGAACTGATCTGCGTTTTCGAGTGCCTCGGCTGCTTGAGCGGCCCGTTGCGGGTCGTCCGACAGGTCCCTGGTCATGGACTCCATGTCGTCGGCATCGAGGTCGATCACCTGATAGGTGTCGGGGAGGGCTACTTGAAACCGGCCGTTGCGACCGGTGTGCATGGTGTAGCCGCCGGGAACGGTGTAGTCGCTGGTGGCCGGTGCCGTGGCTGACTCGTCGTCGATACCGAGCTCAGCCATATCCTCATCGAGTTCGGCCATGAGGTCATCGAGCTTTTCCGATGCTTCGTCGAAGTCGGCCTGCATTTGCTCGGGGTCTCGATCGTCCGGGTCACTGTCCGGGTCACTGTCACTGTCACTGTCGCTGTCGTCGATCGTGGCCTGGGATGTCGGTGTCTCTTCCGGTGCGGCTTCGTCGGGTCCGGTGTTCTCTGCTTCTGTCTCGTCCGTTGCCGGGGCTTCAACGGTTTCGGTGGCGCTCTCCCCACCGGCCTCGGGGATGTTGATAGTGCAGCCCGTGGCGACCGCGGCGAGTGTCGCCATGGACAGCCCGGCTATTAGTCGACTGACTGTGAATCGACTGACTGCAAATCGACCGACTGCAAATCGACCGACTGTGAATCGCCCAGTGTGGGCGCGTGAAACCTTGCGTAGTTGATGAATCATCATTCCTCCTCGACTGTTCATCTCCGACCCCGCTGCGAAGAGTTCGCTGCGTGGTTGTCGAGAGGAAGACACCGGGCCCAGGTCATTCCTGTCAGCCCGATGCAAATTTTTTTGAATGCCGCCCTGGAGGCGACGATTTATCGGCCGAACAGACTCAATCCGACACCGGCGATACGCCCGCTGTCATCGAAGTAGAGGTCGACGTTGTTCCACTGGCGGCAGCTTTGGATGAGGCGCTGGTCGGGCTGGACTGACAGCCGCCGCAGGTTGGCCAACTCGGTCGGTGCCGGAGTGGGGGCTGTTTCGTCGCATCCGTGCAGCGCTCCGACGGTTACGTCTTTGCTGCCGCGGGCCTGGTTCAAGATGTTGAACGGCCCCGGTGCGTCACCCAGGGAGACCAGGTCGAGACGCCAGCCGTTTCGTTGCTCTAGCGCCGATCGGCTGCGGCGAGCCACCACCCGGTGTTCGGCGGCCAATAGGACGTGGTCGGCCAACGGTATTTCGGCGAAAGAACTGACGTCTCCGCCGGCGAACGCTGCCAGTGCGTCCACCGCTTTGAGTTCGGTTGCCGTTGGCCCAATGCCCGGTGAGGTCCAGTGCTGAACGTCGCCCAACGGGGTGAGGTCGACGTGCCCGGAGACAATGGATGAGGGGTTTAGCTGGTC
Source organism: uncultured Acidimicrobiales bacterium (assembly GCA_937981915.1). Classification (GTDB taxonomy): domain Bacteria; phylum Actinomycetota; class Acidimicrobiia; order Acidimicrobiales; family SZUA-35; genus JAHELU01. The sequence continues at coordinate 7,738 of CALJMD010000032.1, read as the reverse complement.
GTCCATCGAGGTCAGCAGATCTGCCACCGCCGTTGGCGGCGTTTGCGGACCGTCAAACGTCAATCGGTCGACCAGTTGTCGGTCCCGGCTGGCCGCTAGGTCTGCGGCGGCCGCTACGACTTCGCCGGCGACGCTTTCGGCGACCGACCCGGTGAGAAGCAAGTGGGACTGGCCCATCGTCACCGAGATTGCGCCGGATGGTTCTTCCCCGGCGCTGAAACGTGGAGCCGTTCCGTCCGGGTCCCCCGGGCGGACTTGCACGGTAGAGCCGCCTGCTGATGGCCCCCACACCAACGTGTTCAGGCTGGATGTCTGATAAGGACCGCTTAGGGCTGCAGCGAACTCGGTCCACCGCCAACCGGATTGCCCCTGCGAGGGCCGGTAGGTCAGATCGGCCGGGTCTGCATCGATCCCGGCCGGATCGCAGGTGGCCAGTATCGCTGCCGCCTGCTGGTAGGCCTGAGCTTGTTCGGGTTCGAGTTCGGACGGGGTGGTGAACTGTTGGCCTGCGGTTGGGCATAAGGCCATCAGCTGAATGTTGAGTTCGGCTGCAGCCGCCACCGCGGTATCGGTAGCCAACTCGGCGGTACCTGGCGTGGCCCAAAAGTCGTGGGTGCAGTCGACGGTGTCGACGGTTCGACAGTCGAGATCGTAGACAACGTGCTGGGTTTGAGTGTGCTGAGTTTGTGCGTCTTGGCTGACTGGGTCTGGGAGTGAACGTTCCAGCAGGACGTAGCGACCGTCGAAGTCAACCAGCCCCAGCTCGGTGGCCACGATGCCACCGGCCGCCGTCGTCCACGCCACGTTGCCGGAAGGGTCGATGACAACCAAGCGAGACACCTGTTCCAACGGTTCAGCGTCTTCGAGTTCGGTGTCGTTGAGTTCGGCATCGCTGATCGACTCGGGAATCTCGACTCGGACCGTGATGCCATTGGCGGCGGTGATGAAGTCAGGGTGCTCGAAGTTGGAGTCGGGGCCGGATGTCGCGTCGTTGATTTGCCAGACACCGGCGGCTGATGTCCGCTCCGTCGGCTCGGTGTCGAGCGTGGCAGCTTCGGTGGTGCCGGTGCCCAACGCTGACGACATCAGACTCTGGGCGCTTTCGCCGGCCGAGGAAAACCCACAGGACGAGGCCAGCATCAAGATGGCCGCGACCTGAACCAATACGGTGGTCGATCTCAGCAGTGCTCCTTGTTTAACGTCGGGCTTGTGGCCGCTAGTCGTCTTCGGGGTTACCGATGAACAGAGTGCCCCAGGTCGTCTTTCCGCACAGTCCATCTACCACCAGGTTGGCACCTCGTTGGAAGCCTCGCACGGCAGCGTCGCTGGTTTCGCTAAAGATCGGGCTTGGGAACAGCAGCAGTTCGGCGTTGAGGATTCTCGTGAGTGCCTGATACTGGGTGCGCTCCGAGAACGGTGATCGAAGCCACAGGGTGTAGGGCAGGTAGCGGGAAGCGTGGGTGTCGAACACGGTTTTGGGGTCGTCGATGCGAGCCCAGGTTTTGTCGCCGACCACTCCGTCGGTCTCCAGTCCTTGACCGAGTTGGAAGGCTTTGACTGCCGCTTCGGTGTTTCTGCCGAAGGCGCCGTCTTCGGGGATCTTGAAGAACTCTTGAACGGTTCGGACCAGGCGACCTTCGGAGTCGAGCCGCACGGTGGGGCGGCCTTCCTCGGGGCCGCTCTCTGTGCCCGGTTCGACCCGTTCACCGGCCGAGGCCGGTAGTACGACGTTGACGATTTGTTTGATGCGGGTGGATCCGGGACACGTCTTGCCCAGTGAAGGGGTCCACGGGCTCGGCTTGGGGCGACCGCGTAGGTTGATCGGGTCGGGGTACGACCACATGGAGTGCCAGCCGACGCCGGGGGCGGTGGACGACGGGCATCGGCGGATGGGGATGCCGTGGGTTTCGGCCGCCCATTGCACGGTTTCGACCAGTGAGTTAATTTGAGCAGACGTCCAGGGGTTGCCTTCGGGGTCGCCGTCATCCTCGGTTTCGATGGAGATGGCGGTGTTGTTGGCCCGATAGTTGGCGTCGGCCTGACGGTTGGTGTCGACCATCTGAGTGATGGTGCCGTCTCGTTCGATCCAGAAGTGCGATTCGACGAAGACGTCGCGGCGACGAAAGTAGTTCGGGATGTTCAAGTTGCCGTCCACCGCGGTGTGCAGAATGATCTGCGACGGGTTGATGAACGGTTCAGTCCGATTTTCGGGCAGCGGATCCCAGATCACGCCGGGCATGCGGGCCATGGTGGTCCCCCTTCGTGGTAGCGCACATAAGCCTAACGAAGATGGTGCCGCTTATTGTGGAACCTTCTTGCAGCTACCGGTGTCCGTCGGCGGTTTGGCGGTGGGCGCCCGTTCCGCCGTCGACGTTCAAGTTGACGCCGGTGATGTAACTTGACCGGCTTGCGTCGGCCAGGAACAGGACGGCTGAGGCCATCTCGGCCGGGGTGCCCATGCGGCCGGCGATAGCCACGGCGTTGTCGATGATGTCGTCGCCGATGCCGCGCCGAAAGTCGGCGACAATGGCGGTGTCGGTTACACCCGGGCAGACGCTGTTCATTCGGATTCTGCGATTGATGAGTTGAGCGGCCCGCCACATTGTGTAGAACTGGACGGCTTCTTTGGACAGCACGTAGCCGTCGGTCACCGCATCGGGTGAGGCCGCCACCCATTCGGCTCCGGTTTCGAAACTGTCGGCTGACATGAGCTCGTGCATGACGGACGGGCGGTCGACCCAATTGCGTCCGGCGGTGGAGGCGATGTGAACCACGGAGGCGCCTGGCGGCATTCTCGGGAGTATCAGCTCGGTGAGGTGGCGGAGCCCGAGCCAGTTGACGGCCATGATTTGGTTGGGCGTGAATGTGCCGCCGTTGGGAACACCGGCGCAGTTCAACAACAGGTCGATGTGGTTCGGCAGCTGCTCGACGGTCCGATCGATCGATGACGGGTCGCCCAGGTCGCATTGATGGTCGGTCCAGTGGGCGGCCCGGGCCGGTGGTCGTTCCGCTACGTCAAGGGTGTGAACGATGGCGTCGGTGTCGGCCAGCGCAGCGGCGACCGAAGCTCCCATGCCGGTTGCTGTTCCGGTGACGACTACCACCTGGCCGTCAAAGAACGTCCCGGCCGTTGGTCGTGTGGTGTCAGGCTGTGTTACACCGGGCTGTGTTACAGCGGGCGGTACGGCGGCGTTGGTGGTCGGCGGAGTGGGATTCTCTTGCACAACCGAGCACCATACAGTTCGCCGCCACTCATATCGAGGAGCAAACGACATGGCAGACCCTCTTGCCCCAAGATCCCCGTTCGTCCCGTGGGACCGTCGGGAGTTGCCCGGCATCTTTACTGTCGAACAGACGGCCGAACGGGTCGGACACTATAAGTGGATTGAAATGAAACTCTTCGAGTTGATGGGAGGGTGGGTGGCGACGATCCCTGAGCTCGACGTCAAGTTCAAACTTGGCACCCATTGCTACCACCATGCGTTCCACGCCGAGTTGTGGCACAAGCGCCTCCCCGAGCTTCGAGAGATGAACCCGGAACGGTTGACGGTCGCCCCCAACCCGGAGGTGGAGGCCCTGGTGGCTGCCTTGGGTGAACCGGAGGATTCGGGTCAGACCATTGAGAAGCTGGTCGGTCTGTACCGGGTTTTGATCCCGCACTTGATCGCCGCCTACACTTTCCATCTGAATACAACAAGTCAGATCGCTGACGCTCCGACGATTCGTTCGCTGAAGTTTTGTCTTCAAGACGATGAGGAGGAGTGGAGGGAAGGTGAGATGATTCTGCAGTCGCTTATCGAGACTGACGACGAAGTGGAGCGTGCCTGCCACCATCAGGCCAAGCTCACCAAGCTTCTCGTTGCCGCCGGTGGTGTAGTCGGGCCGGGCTCGATTTCGCCTACCGAGCAACAATTGGCGGACCAATTAGCGGAGTCGGTCCTGCACGACCCAGCAGCGGATCAATAGATCAATCGGTTAAGAGATCAATAAGCGGAATAAGGACGGGACCGCGACTGGTTGTATCCCGGAATCGTCCTAGTTGAGAACACTTGCGTTAGGTGTACGAGAGGAACGAGTGGCGGTAGTAGTAAAACCTGACTCCTTCGGACAAGTCGACTTCGACTCGTCGGCGATCGCGGCCATTGCTGTGTCGTCGGCCGAAGCAACTTGTGCTGAGGCGTTGGAAGGGGCGGACATCACCGTTGAGGTGGATGAGAACGCTCAGACCAGCCGGGCCAGTGTGGCGTCATTGGACCCGATCAGCTTTCAGGTTGAGAGCGGCGCGCTGGAGCGTTATGCCCGCCCTCGGACTCTGGGGGATCTTGAATCGGCGTTGACGTTTGCCCGACTTTTTCTGGAAGTGGGTGACCGGCGTTCGGAATCGTTTGGTGCTCCTGCGGTCGGTGTCGAGCTAAGTCACGCTCATCGCATAGCGTGGGATACCAACCTGTTCGGTCGGGCCTCGCGGCTTGGCTTCGTGGCTCACCGGCCCCGCCATCGCTACGACTTCAGGAACCGCCATGGGTTCAGCCCTCCAGCCGATCGGATCTTCACCCGGTTGTGGAGCGCAGATCACTTGACCTGGTCGGAGATCGTCCAGTTGTCCGACGCGGCCATGGCCCCGGTGGTTGCATCTCGGCCGAAGGTGATGGACGACATCGCCTAGTCGAGAACCGGTCGTCAGTTGAGATCGTGCATCGAGAGGCCGTCGTAGAGATCGATGTCGGGCGCGGTGCGTAGTAGCTCACTGACGTCGCTGGCCATTGACACCATGTCGTCGCTGTCGAAATGGGACTGCTGATTTTCGACTGATTCCCACTTTTGCACGATGACCAGACGCCCGTCCACGATGGCGGAAACAACAAAGTCGACGTTGCGACATCCGGGGTGTCCGCGGGTAGCCACCACGTAGGCGGACAGGCGATTTGTCACCGCCTCCACATGGTCGGTTTCGAAACGCATGATGACCATTACCGGTTCCACCGGGCCAATTCTAGGCCGTGGGCCTTTGGCGGCCGGAGGGGGGTTTCCTCAAGCGGATCGCCTACACTGCCGATGCAACGTCATACCCAGCCAATACACTGGTATAAAGCGTCGCCAGCGTTACCGTCGTTGTACGGAAGCGCCCGAATGAGAGGTAGGTCCTTGGCTAAGGAACGCGTCGAGCGGGACGAGGAAGATCTCGTAAGGCTTTACCTCACCGATATTGGCCAGTACCCCTTGTTGACCAAGGAGGACGAAGTCCGACTGGCTCAGAGTATCGAGGAGGGGAAGGCCGCTTCCGAACGCCTTGAAGGCGAGACCGATCTTTCGGTCATGGACAAACGCGATTTGCGTCGCAAGGTCCGTCAGGGCCGCAAGGCCGAACGCACTTTTGTGCAGTCCAATCTTCGGCTTGTTGTTTCTATCGCTAAAAAGTATCAGGCCTCCGGTCTGCCGCTTTTGGATCTCATCCAAGAAGGCAATCTTGGTCTGATGCACGCCGTCGAGAAGTTCGACTGGCGCAAAGGCTTTAAGTTCTCGACGTACGCCACCTGGTGGATTCGTCAGGCGATCACTCGAGGTATCGCCAACACTGGTCGAACCATCCGTCTCCCGGTGCATGCCGGCGACACGCTGGCTCGCCTGCAGAAGGCCCGTTCCCGCCTGGAACTCAAGTTCGGTCGCCCGGCCACGTTGTCCGAGCTGTCAACCGAAGTTGAAATGTCGGAAGAAAAGGTCACCGAAGCTCTTCGCTTCGCCGCCGAGCCCCTTTCGCTCTCCGAGCCTCTCCGTGAGGACGGCGACGCCGAGCTGGGTGACGTGGTCGAGGACCGCTCCGCCGACTCACCGTTCGAGCGTGCCGCTACTGCGTTGCTGCCCGACGAGATCTCACGTTTGCTCGCCCCGTTGGACGAGCGTGAACGTGAAATACTGAAACTCCGTTTCGGTCTGGACCGCGGCGAACCTCGCACTCTTGAAGAGGTCGGCGAGTACTTCAACCTGACCCGTGAGCGCATCCGTCAGATCGAAGCTCGGGCCATGTCAAAGCTGCGTCACCCGTCTTCGGACACCGGCGCACGCGACCTGCTCGCCGTTTAACCCGGCCGGTAGTCAACCGGTTTGTAGAACCAGCTGCGTTTGGCGTTCCATTCCGCCGACCTCGGCCAGCCTGTCTGGTACGCCGCCTATGGCTCCAACCTGCTCCGAAGTCGACTCATGGCGTACCTGGAAGGCGGCTCCATTCAAGGAGCCGAACGTTCGCTGAACAACGGCCTCAACGAGCAGGGGGCGAATGACGCTTCAGCGCCCACCGACGACCGCCCGTTCACGATTCCCGGCTGGCAACTGGTGTTCGCCGGTCGTTCTCGCCGATGGAACGAAGGCGGTGTCTGCGCCCTCGTAGCCGACGGCAGCGACGATCAAGCCGACCCGGTCACACTTGGGCGGTCATGGCTGGTAACGGTGGGACAGCTGGGGGATATCTGGCGCCAGGAGAACGCCGGCGTTGGAGCTGCTCCCGAGTCGGTGATCGATGCCGTGAAACGGCGAGCAGGGCTCGATCTGGATCGTGGTGCCTACCGTCGGCTTGCCCCACTCGGCGAGCTTGATGGCACACCGGTGTTCACTATCACGGGAACCGAAGAAGTGCTGGGCCGATTGAATCACCCGGACCCGGCCTACCAATCGGTGGTGGCCGCCGGCCTTGTTGAGACATGGGGTCTGCCGCCGAGCGAGGTAGCCGACTACTTGGCCGGCTGCCCAGGTTTCGCTGCGATAGGTGACGACGGATAGCTCCGCTCCACATAGTGGCCGATCCCAAGCATGGCCACCGTCCACAAGATGATGAGGACAAACGGGCCTCGGCCCCCGACCGTGGGCCACAGCGCCAGCCCGGCAACGGTGACCAGCGTCAACACGGCCAACGGTCGAACCGGATTCGCCCGCGGGGTCGCCGTCAGCCGATCGGCCTCACTCCAGTTGAGAACCCCAGGTGATCGGCGCCGCACAATCCAGTAGAGCAGTCCTAGGGCAACGGCCGATCCTACGGTGTGGCCGCCGTATTGAATGAGCCGGGCCACAGTGAACTCTCTGGTTAGCGGTCCGGCCTCGACGGTGAACAGGAAGCGGTCGAAGCCGAGTGCTGACGCCACCGGATGTCCGGCGTGGGTGAACGAGTCCCACAGTTGATGGCTGCCAACGCCCACTGCTGCTGACAGCAGACTTCTGGTTAGCGGCGGCCGACCCACCGCCATGGCTCCATAGGCCCGAAGATCGGTTCCCATGATGCTCGGTGCGAAACGAAACAGTCCGGGCAGGGCCCAGCGACGAAGCGCAGCGCAGTAGGCGACGACCAGGGGCACCAGAATCGGCAACGAGAACAGGCCGTGAGCGAACAGCCATGTGGCGCCGGCCCCATACAGCAGATCAGGTGCTCCGGCTCCGACCACCAACGCCAGCCCATCGAAGCGGGAGGGGAATCGCTGCTTGAGCGGGATGACGACCGACTGGTGGGCGGGAAAGGTCAGGGGCACGGCACAACAGTGTGGCCGACATTGGCCACAAAAGTTGATCGCCCGTCGGTTTGGATCCCTATGGGTTAGTCGTTTGGTTGGTCGAACAGGGTGGGCGGCACCGCCGGGCAGTCTTCGGCCAGCAGCATTCGACGCTTGGTTTCCACTCCGCCGTTGGCGGAGAAGCCCACCAGTTCCTGGTTGACGCCGAGGACTCGGTGGCAGGGGATGATGACCGGGATGGG
>CALJMD010000031.1 GCA_937981915.1 uncultured Acidimicrobiales bacterium | reverse complement strand
AGAGCGAATCGTGTCGCTGCTGCCTTCAGCCACCGAAATCCTCTTCGCCCTCGGGCTGGGCGACGCCGTGGTGGGCGTAACGTTCGAATGCAACTACCCGCCCGAAGCCCGCAGCAGGCGTATCGTCTCCACTTCCGCTCTGCCCGAGAACCTGACCCCGGCCGAGATCGACCGCGTGGTATCAGAGCGGATGGCGGCCGGCGAAGACCTGTACCGCCTCGACCGAGGCGCCTTCGCCGAGATCGACCCGCAACTGGTGGTAACCCAGGACCTGTGCGCAGTGTGCGCAGTCGACGTGTCCGAAGTGGATGACGCCTTGGCCTTCCTCGGCTGCCAGGCCGAAGTACTCACGCTCGACCCGATGACGCTCGACGACGTCATCGAATCGGTGGTCACCGCCGGTCGGGCGACCGGAACCGAAACGGTGGCGGCCGCTATTGCCGTTGACCTGCGCCAGCGGTTGGTCGACCTCGAAGCGCGAGTCCAGGGTCGGCCCGCCACTCCGTCGGTGTTGGTGGTCGAGTGGATCGAACCGGCATTCACGGCCGGGCACTGGGTACCCGACATGGTGACCGCCGCCGGTGGGGCACCAGTGTTGTCCTTTCCCGGTCAGCGATCCCAAGCCGTCGAGTGGGACGACATCGCCGGATGCGGAGCAGACGTTGTCATTGTCACCCCGTGCGGTTTTGACCTCGACGGATCGGCTGCTCAGGCCGAACAGCTGATGACGGCCGGGCGGCTACCGGACGGCGCCCAGGTGTGGGCCGTCGACGCCGATGCCCTCGTTGTCCGCCCCGGCCCACGTTTGGTGGACGGCGCCGAAGTCTTCGCGTCGATCCTGCATCCCGACATTGTCGGGGAGCCCGACCCGTCAGCCGCCCGCTCAGTCGGAACCGTCTAGCCGCCGGGCGTAAGATCGGGCCATGGCTTCGATCTTCACCCGCATCATCAACGGCGACATTCCCGGACGAATCGTCTGGCAGGACGACGTCTGCGTCGTCATGGTTGACATTAGACCGCTTCACCCCGGCCACTGCCTGGTGATCCCGCGGACCGAGATTGACCAGTGGACCGAGCTCGAGCCCGACACCGCCCAGCATCTGATGACGGTCGCCCACCGGGTTGGGCGGGCGCTGAAGGATCTGATCCCATGCCAGCGGATCGGGATGATGATCGCCGGCTTTGAAGTGCCGCACACTCACGTGCATGTCGTGCCGCTTCAGTCGATGGCCAACTTGGACTTCACCAACGCCGACGAGTCAGCCGACCCGGAGGAGCTTGACGCCGTAGCCGCTCAACTTCGCACTGCTCTAGCCGATTGAACAGCATCGCAGCAGACTGATCTGGGCCAAAAGACCCTGGGGTAGGGTAAGGCCCCCTGTTTCACGTGCCGACAGGTTATAACCGAGGGCCTATTCAGAGAGGGCTCTGGATGTCGATCATTTGCTTGTAAGCCCCGCAAGGGGATCGAGTAACTAAGACAAACCGGAGTCCCAAATGATCCACTACCACTTCCTCGCTTCCTGGCTCAAGGCCAAGACCGAAACCGAACGAGGCGCCTCACTGGTTGAGTACGCCCTCCTGGTTGCCCTCATCGCCGTCGTTTGTATCGGCGCCGTGACCTTCCTGGGTAACGAGGCTGCTGACAACTTCAGCGACGTCGGTAACTCCATCAACTAACACCCCATCCCTAGCGACTCCCGGGCCTCACAGCCCGGAGTGAAGTTAGTAGAACTGCGTCCGGCTTGTCCGGGCGCAGTTCTCGTTTCCTCCTCTTCTAGGACCGGTAAATCGATGGGACAGCCAACGTGGTGCGAAGTACCGTGGAGACATGGAACACTTGTCGCTCAACGAGCTTGATGCCGGCCTCCCAGACATCGCCGCCGCCCCCGCCGACAGCGGAATGTTGGCCATGTTGGTTCTCCGCCCTGACGTCGACGAACGCGAAACTCCGAACACCGCCGAGTTTCAACCGAACGTCGGACTGGTCGGTGACAACTACGCGGCACGTGGAAGCAGCCGAACCGAGGACGGATCGGCTCACCCTGAAGCAGAGGTGACGATCATGAATACTCGGGTGCTTGAGCTGTTAACCGGCGGGGATCGTACTCGGTGGCCGTTGGCTGGAGACCAGATCTTGGTCGACCTCGACCTGTCGTTTGAGAACCTGCCAACCGGCACTCGCCTGCGGGTGGGTGGCGCTGAGTTGGAGATCACGGCCAAACCGCACACCGGGTGCGGGAAGTTCGCCAAGCGGTTTGGCACCGACGCCGCGAAGTGGGTCAATCATCATCCCGAGCGGCGCCTGCGTGGTGTCAACGCTCGGGTCGTGACCGCCGGATCGTGTTCGGTCGGCGACACGCTGACAAAGGTCGACTAGTCAGTCGGCTTGCAGGCCTCGACGAATCATTGCCATCCATACGTCGACGTCGTCTTCGCTGAGACGTTCGTCGGAGATCAATACCCGGGAGAAGAACGGGCCGACAACAACGTCAACTGCGGTGTCAAGGTCCGGCGGCACCCCATAGCGGGCATCAATCTCACCTCGTTCTGCCGCCCGAGTGAGGATGGCGGCCACCGGCCGACGTCGTTCCTCGTGCAGCCGGGTAAACAACTCGGCAATAGTCGGGTCATCTATCGAGCCTTCAAGCAGCCCGGCAAAAATCCGCCGGCTTCGAACCTTGATGTCGGTGGGGATTCCGAGCATGAAGTCCCCCATCTCCCTCAGGTCTGCTTCAAGGGACCCCGTATTCGGTTCGGGTTCGGGCACGATCAGCTGTTCCACTGCCTCGAAGAGCAGATTCTGAGCCGACCCCCAGTGACGGTAGATGGTGGTTTTGGCCACACCGCTTCGACGCACCACCTCGTCGACCGTGAAGCCGCCGACACCGATGTCAACGACAACACCGCCTGCCGCCGCCAAAGCCTCGTTGCGAGCCTCAGTGCTTTTAGGTCGTGCCATGCTGACCGCGGCCGATGGTTACTCTGTGTCCGATAGTTGCCTGCGCCTGATAGCTGGCCTGTGCCCGATGTCTCCGAGCATGTGACGCCAAAGCATTGCCTTCGGTTGAGACGGCAGGCATGATAAAGCTGTTCACGTTTCGATACTAGTTCGTATCGAAACCACTAGTACACCCTCATTAAACGTTCCCGACACGTTTCGCCCGACGCGTGTCACGGTCAGGAGAGAACCGCCATGTTGGCATCAATCGGACGATGGTCGTTCAAGCACCCCTGGCTCGCCCTCATCATCTGGGTTGCCGCCCTGGTTGGAGCATTGGGTGCATCCGGTGCGGTTGGGTCAGCGTTCAGCGCCAGCTTCGAGATTCCCGACTCCGAGACGTCCGACGGGTTCGACGCCCTCGAAGAGTACTTCGGCGGGCTAGGAGCCGGTCAGCCAGCCAACATCGTGTTCAAAACCGATCGAGGGGCGACCGACCCCGAGGTCCAAGGCGCCATGACCGCGCTGTTCGAATCAGTGTCGGAAATCGAGGGCGTCACCGTGGAAAGCCCGTACGCTCCCGGATCCCGACAGATCTCCCCCGATGGAACGATCGGCTACGCCCAACTGACCTTGGCCGAAGACATCGATCAGCTCCGGGGCCAAGAGATCGGTGAAGAGATCCGCGAACAACTTCCCGAACTGGCCGACACACAAATCGAAATCGGCGGCGAAGTGCTGGCCGAATTTGAGCCGCCCGAGTCGGAACTGATCGGCCTGTCCTTCGCGGTTGTCATCCTCATTGTGTCGTTCGGCTCGGTGATGGCCATGGGGCTGCCGATCGGGACCGCCGTGTTCGGTGTTGGGATTGGTGTCGGCATCATCACTTTGATTTCCAACGTCATGGAGATGCCTGACTTCGCCATCCAGATCGGCGCCATGATCGGCTTAGGCGTTGGCATCGACTACGCCCTGTTCATCGTCACCCGGTACCGGGAAGGGCTGCACGACGGCCTCTCCCCCCTCGACGCCACCTCGGTGGCGTTCGACACCGCGGCTCGAGCGGTCCTGTTCGCCGGAACCACCGTGGTTATCTCACTGCTCGGCATGCTTTTGATGGGCCTCAGCTTCATCACCGGCCTCGGCATTGGCGCCTCCATCACCGTGCTGGTCACCATGTTGGCGTCGGTCACGCTGCTACCGGCGTTCCTGGGATTCGCCGGTAACCGCCTCGAAAACAGTCGAGTGGGTCACGTGGCTGCCGCCGCTGTACTCTCCGCCCTGCTGTTGATCACCGGTCTCGGTATCGGCAACAGCACCCTGGCCATCGGAGCCGTCGGCCTGATCGCCGCCCTTCTCATCGGTGGATTCGTAGTCCCCGGATTGAAGCGAATCATCCCACCCCGAGAACCGAAGCCGCTGCGGGACAGCGTGTGGTACAAGTGGAGCCGACTCATCCAAGCCCGACCGTGGCTGTTCGCCATCGGTGGAACGGCGCTGCTGTTGACCCTGGCCTACCCGGTTCTCGACCTGCGCCTCGGTTTCAGCGACACCGGCAACTTCCCGGAAGAAACCACCACTCGCAAAGCCTACGATCTGCTGTCCGAAGGCTTCGGGCCGGGCTTCAACGGGCCGTTCATGGCCGTGATCGAACTCGAATCAGCCCAGGGTGCGCAGACGGCGATGGCACTCACCCAAGCGATCTCCGACACCGAAGGTGTGCAGATAGCCGCCGGGCCACTGCCGAATGACCCTGCCGCCCCCGAAGCGGCCATCATCCAAATCATCCCCACAACCTCACCCCAAGACGAGGCCACCAGCGACCTGGTGCAGCGCCTACGCGACGACGTCATCCCCGACGTATTGGCCCAAGCCGGCGATTCATCGGGGATAGCCGAAGTCAACGTCACCGGCGGGCCACCGGCTCAAATCGACTTCAGTGACTACTTGGCGCAGCGCATTGTCATCTTCTTCGGGGCCGTGCTGGCTCTCAGCTTCCTGCTGTTGATGATGGTGTTCCGCTCGCTGCTGGTGCCGCTCAAAGCGGTAATCATGAACATGCTGTCGATCGCCAGCGCCTACGGCATCGTCGTCGCCATCTTCCAATGGGGTTGGGGAGGCGACCTGCTCGGCATCGAACCAGCCCCGATCGAACCGTTCATTCCCATGATGTTGTTCGCCATCGTCTTCGGCCTGTCCATGGACTACGAAGTATTCCTGCTATCACGGGTTCGCGAAGAGTTCGACCGAACCGGTGACCCGGTCAACTCGGTGGCCGACGGCCTGGCCGCCACCGCCCGAGTGATCTCGGCGGCAGCCGCCATCATGGTCGTGGTCTTCGGAGCCTTCCTACTGGAAGACATGCGGGTCATCAAGATCTTCGGTGTCGGTTTGGCCACCGCGGTGTTGATCGACGCCACCCTGGTTCGCATGCTGCTGGTGCCATCCACCATGCAACTACTGGGAGCCAAGAACTGGTGGCTTCCGGCCTGGCTCGACCGCATCGTTCCCAGCATCAACGTTGAGGGAACCTCCACCTTTGGAGACGCTCACCATGGCGGCGCTACCGACCACCGTCCGACAATGACGGGCAACGGGACTACGCTCGATTATCACAGTGACAGCAACGGCGACAGTGACGGTGATAGCAGCGGCCACAGTAACGGCAGTGAGCCCCAGCAGATGCCGGTCGGCCCTGGTGGAGGCACAAACGCCTGACAGAGCTAATCGGCGTTCATCGCCATGCCATTAAAGCCGACGCCACAATCCTGGAGCGGGTCAACCTCGGCTCGCTCCATGCTCGTCACGGTGTTCGGCGACTCAATTGTGCCGATCGGAGGCGAGGTGTGGCTGGGGCACCTGTTCGAACTAGTTGAACCGTTCGGCT
>CALJMD010000030.1 GCA_937981915.1 uncultured Acidimicrobiales bacterium | reverse complement strand
TAGCGATGGCCAGTGTTGCGAACTTGAGTCGATCGGATTCCGCGATGTGGGTAATACTGCGGTCCTGATGCCCCAACATCGGTCGGTGAATCTACATTGGGGAGAGGTAGGTAGTCTCTGGTTTAGGCGGCCAGATGCTGTTTTTGTAGGGAGCAGACTTCAACTTGAGCACGATTGTTCACTTTGGCTTGTGTGATCTGGCGTACTGCGGGTACGTGCTGTCCGGGCTTGCTGACGTAGCTCAAGAGCGAGGGTTGACACTGAAGACTGAGCTTCGGGTCCCCGGTTGGCTTCGCAAGGCGGCGGCCGGTCACGAGCACATGCAGATGATTCCGGTCTTCGAGCTGCACGACGGTGACACGACGTCCAGATTCTGCGTGGATGCCCATGACAAGGCGTACGTCGTCCAGCCCAGCCTTCTGGCGGCGGTCGACGTCTACTTCAAGGTCAACTATCAGCCTGGCGCCATCGACGACTTGGACTTGTCCGACGCCGATCGGGCCAAGATTGTGCCGCTTCGAACCCCGTTTATGCCGATCACCACCGATGGTTGGAGTCTGCGACCTCGTTTGCAGCCGTCGACGTCTATGGGTTGGGGGCCTCGTGACGCCGCCCGTCGGTCACGTCAGCTTCGAGAATTCCCCGACATGAATCGAATCCATGAGCTTCGATCGGTGCCCAAAGAGCGCGATCTGCTGTTCATCATGCGGATCTACTCCCAACCCCACCACGCGCCGGTCAATGAGTTCCGGTACGAGGTTGCTAGCCGTCTGGCGGCCAACCCCGACATTGACGCCACCGTTGGGCTGATCGGCCACCTAGAAGGCAAATTCGCCGAGCTTGCAGCTGAACAGGTTGCGCCTCAGGAGCACCTTCGACGCCTCGCTTCGTCTCGACTTGGTGTGTATGTTCTGGGAACCCACGACTGCCTGTCGTTCAAGTTTTGCGAGCTGCTGGCCCTCGGTCTTCCCATCGTGGGGCAGTCGTTGCTACAGGACACCGACTTCTTCTACTCGTTGCCTGGTCTGGTTGAGCAGTTCCGATACGACGAGCCTGACGAGTTAGTCAAGGCCATCGAAGTGACACTCAACAACCCGGCAGAGTATGAGGCGACCGCAGCATCAAACCGTCAGCTGTATGACGACATCCTGTCGCCGATCAGCTCCGCCGACCGGATTCTCGATCGAGTGTTGGCCGCCAACGTCAGCTGACCACCTGCTCCCGACCTAAGTCGGGACAATCTGACTTACGTCAGATTGGCTACTTGAGCCTTCACTCCATCGGTCAGGTTGACCTCAGGCTTCCAGCCCAACACCTTGTTGGCTCGTGAGCCGTCGCCTCTGGTTTCTCGGACGTCTCCGACCGAGGCACCCTGGCGGATGATATTGAGCGGCTTGCCGACTGCGTCTTCTACTGTTTGAACGAGATCGCTGAGCGTGACGGGGGCCCCGCCACACACGTTAAGGATCTCGCCTGGCTTGACGTCGGGGACTGTGGCCGCCAGTGCGTTGGCTCGAGCGACGTCTCCGACGAAGGTAAAGTCTCTGACTTGCAGGCCGTCGCCGAACATGGTGAACGAATCACCGCTGATGCCCGCCTTGATCAGGCGTTGAGCAGCCATGTCCGGCCGCTGCCGGGGGCCGTACACCGTGAAGTAGCGCAAGCTGACAGTGGGAAGACCGCGTTCGTAGCTGTAGGCCGTGCACAGCCGCTCGCCGGTCAGCTTCGTGACGCCGTACGGGCTTCGTGGGTCAAGTGGTGCCGATTCCGGCGTGGGTGCAAGCGGGGAGTCTCCGTACACGCTTGAACTGGACGCATAGACAACGCGGGGCACGCCGGCCTCGATGGCGGTGTCGAGAACACGCTTGGTTCCAGTGATGTTGTGTTTCACATACGTGTCAAACTCGTCCCAGCTGTCTCGGACACCAGGCTGCGCTGCGAGGTGGACGACGGCGTCCACGTCGGTGAAAAGATCCACGTAGGATTCGTCGGCTAGGTTGCGCTCTACCAGTCGAAACATCGATTGGCCTTTGAGCCAATTCAAGTTTTCCTCTTTGATGGAGCGGTCGTAATAGGACGTGAAGCAATCTATACCGGTCACGTCACAGCCGAAGTCTTTGATGAGTACTTCGCATGTATGAGAGCCGATAAACCCGGCTGCTCCGGTTACCACGATCGATGCAGGTTTGGTCAACGTCGCCGCCTTCCGTGAAGATCAACAAACCACCTCTAATGCTATCTACCAGTGCGCTTGGCCGACCCTGAGTAGTAGTACCTCACAACGTTGGGATACAGCTGGCACACAGTTGGGACACAGTTGAAATGGCGAGGCGGTGTCTCTGCCAGGGCGGCGGTGTATCGACGACGGCATCGGTCGGTCGTCGACAACTTTTCTCGCCGAATTCTTGAAAGTCAGGCGAAAGAGGCCGATTTGTGACGAGTGTCATAACCCACCTGGTGATGGACTAAGAATGGCTCAATCATTGGCCTGCAAGCGACTTGCCGATAGCTGAAACTACATGGTGGTAGTTAGAAACGAGTGACGATCGTCACAAAAGGGTGTGTTACGGAACCATAACGGGACTACCTTGTCCCGGATACAGACACACAGGAACGGCGCGCGTTGAGGTAGCGCCCAAGACGTAACGTTTGTTGGATCCGGTGGCGGGCCGGGCAAGGAGTTAGAACCGAAATGGTGAGCAGCTCGTTTACATCGCCTTCTTATTCGCGTGTGCCGGGACTTATGGACCGGCTTGAGGAACTACGCAATCGTCCAGATCTGATGCGGCAGCTAGCGCTGCTCGCAGTGGTGGTGGCAGCCGGAGCACTTCTTCTAGTGCTGCCGCAACCCACCCAAGATCCGGTCACAATTGCCGCCCTCAGCGACGATGAAGCCGACGAGACAACCCAAGATGAAGAAGCGTCCGGGCCATCGGCCGACGAGTCAGGCAATGATTGGCTTGGCAGGGACGAACCAGAAGCTGACAGTGAGACGGAGCGATTCGCAATGATCGCTGGTCTCGGCGCAGCGTCGAACAACGTGGCCGAGTTTGGCGCCACGTCGTCAAGCTCGACGACGTCGTCAAGCTCAAGCACAACGTCGTCAACGACAGTGCCGACAACCGATGCGCCAACCACGGCAGCTCCGGTCACCGACGCTCCAGTCGAGGACTCAGTTGCGGATTCTGGCAGTGATTCAGACACCGAGGTGGCCGAATCCGGCACGGACGACGGCACGACCGCTGATACCGACAGTGACACAGCGGATGATGCTGCTGAGCAGACGGCCGACAGCGGAACAGATTCGGATGACGCCGACGGCGAGGTCACCCCTGAGTCCACTGAGTCAACTGTGCCAGCCGAGCCCGAACCGGCTGTCGAAGAGGCGGCTCCGGCCACCACTACGACCACGGCTGCTGCAGACAACGGTTACGTCGACGCTGGTCACGGCGTCCTCGTGCCGCCGGTGTTGTTGAAGATTCGCTTCTGCGAGTCAACCGACAACTACACCGCTGCCAACCCGGCCTCTTCGGCCAGAGGCGGCTACCAGTTCCTTACCGGAAGTTGGGCCGCCTACGGACACGCCGAGCGCTATGGCGTATCGCAGGCCCACCTAGCATCACCTGCACAGCAGGACGAAGCTGCCCTGATTACTTGGCAGGCCGACGGCACACGCCCTTGGCTGGCCAGCAAGCACTGCTGGGGCTAGCGGGTCGGTTGGATTAGATCTCCTCCGGCCTGCGAACCAGGCCGAGAAGGAAGAACGCCCCGGCCACCAGGGCTATGAGGCCGGGGACAAGGACCCACGGAATTCGAAGTGCCGATTGGCCTTCATCGAGATCACCCTCGGTGAAGGCCAGTTCCGCCGGGGTGTCCGGGTCGTTGCTCGGTGCCAAGACGGTGTAGTGCACAGGGTCTGACGTCGTCAGCGACGTTCGCGAATCATCATCTGTTTCTGCTTCGACGGTGACCAGCGCAGCGACGACAGTCGGTCCATCGGAGTCGGTTGGCGTCACAACCGACTCACAGAGGACGGATTGTCCCGGGTCCAGGTCAAATGGCATAGCCAGATCGCCGCTGTCGTAGTCCTGGCCGTCGAGGCGGCAGAAGAGGTCAGACTGCGCCGAGTCGGTTACCACCACGTTGGCCAGCGATGTCTCACTGGCATTGACGATCAGGTGAGTCCAGCGGATTGTCTCGTCGTGTTCGAAGTCGGGTCCGGGTGATTGATCGGCATCGTGGCCGTTCACCATTGACTCAACCGCTAACTTGACGTTGGCTGCCTCGTCTGCGGTTGTGTCATTTTGACCCGCTTCGTCCGTGGTGGCGCCGTCGGCGAGGCTCTGGTTCGGCGCCGTTTCGTCGTTGCTGCCGGTCGCATTCTGACCGGCTGGGGCTGCCGCTGTAGTTACAGCATCGGCTTGGGGCACCGATTGCGCTGTTGCCGGACGGGTTGTTGTCGGACGGGTGGTTGGACGGACAGTGGTCGGCCGAGTAGTCGTGGTTGTTGGTGCCGCAGTTGTCGTCACCGGCTGGCGGACAGTGAAGTTTGCCGGATCCGAGCTTTCAAAGGTGGAGGTGCCGAAGAAGTCGGTGGCTTTGGCAATTCCGCTGCTGCTTACCGTGCTACCTGCGGCACCCGCTGTCTGGGTTGCAGTGCAGATGAACGACTGGCCACCACCGACGGGCCCTTGATGCACGTTGGAGCCATCCGGTTTGCCGTCACCGTTGGTGTCGCAGTTTGGGACGACGCCGCTGCTGTCCAGCACCTGAATGTCGTACAGCCCGTCGGGGTCGTTGACCGTGATTCGATACGTCAGTTTGACCGTCGCTCCGGTGTTCACTGTGGGACCGGGAGCGGAGTCGGCGGTGGCGTTGTTCACCAACTTCTCGATCGAGATCTCACCAGCGGCAGCTGCCGGCGCTGATCCTGTCAGCACGGTGACAACAACAACAGCCAAAGCTGTAGCGAAGCGAAAGACGGCCGATGGGACGGCTTGGCGTTTCGCCATCAGTGTGGACAGTGACGAGATCGTGGACGGGCCTGGCACGTTGACGAGTTCTTTCCGCTGAGTCGCCGTCGGCGAAGTCGTTCTTGGATGTCGGAGGCGCCCGCCGAAGCGCCATCCGACCATGATCCATCGACTGTTAGCGGAAGAAGATGAGCACTCGTTTCATAGGCCGATTGACCCAGCTGAGTTAGCTGGTGTGCAGCGAGTATCAGCCTTTGCTAGCGGATGACCCGAGCGATCCGTATAGAACAGCGGCCACGATGATGGCGCCACCGGCAAACGTCGCCGTCGGTGGCAGCTCCCCGAAGAACAGCCAGCCCCACAAGCTGGCTGCCGCCGTTTCAATCGGAGTCACCAATCCCACTTCGGCCGCTGAAAGGTAGCGGGTGGCTGAAGCCAAACCGATTCGCCCCAGCGGGCCGAGAACGGCGCCCATCAAGAACATGAGGATGTAGGTCCGAGTGCTCTGGCCTTCGAGAGGAATCTGCGTGGCCGCCACCACCGAGGTAAAGGCGGCACCGATGGCGATAACCAACGTTCGGTTTATTGCCGGGTGACGCCGCCACAAGGTCAGGTTGAAGGCAAACGCCAGGACAGCACACATCGCCAGGACGTTGCCGGTCAGCGCTCCCACCTGCAATGAGCCTGAGACAACGACAACAATGCCGACCGCGGTCGCCCCGATCGACTTCCATAGTCGTCCGGACGGTCGCTCACCCAGCAGCGTCCATGCGACAACGGCGGTCACGGCCGGAACCGCAGCCACGATTACCACCACCGAGGAAATCGCAGTGGCCTTGATGGCCAGAATGAAACAGGTGGTGCTGATGGCCTGCAGGCCAGCTGAAAGAACAGTGAACCCTGGCCGGTGGGGCCACAGTCGTGCAGTGAATCGAGAGGGTCGACCCGACTGATTGACCTCCGCCTGCTGCACCCGGCCACCCGGGCGCAGAGCGGAAACGGTGTAGTAAGTGAACATGGCGGGGAACGCGAAAACTCCGTACCAGAAAGCGACCACCCAGCCGCCCACCTCGGCAGCGCGAGTGATAGCCGAATCAGTGCTGACCAGAAGGATTCCGCCAACGGCCAGAACGAGCCCCGACGATCGCTCGGTCATGGTTGACCGGATGGACGCTGGTGACACCCGTCCGGTCGACCCGGTCAGGGCTCCACGGCCCTTGTGGGGGAGCACTAGGGGACGAGATCGATCGGAAAGGAACTGAGTTGTTCGGGCCCGGTCTCGGTGACCAAGAACTGTTCTTCCAGTTTGACGCCCTCGCCGACGCCGTCGTTGCGGCCCACGTACGCTTCCACCGTGAACACCATGCCCGGTTCGACGTGACCGTCGAAGCCGTTTGCGTCCCAGAACTCGGGAAAGTAGATGCTGGGGTATTCGTCGCATTGGCCGACGCCGTGGAACAGAACGCAGTAGTGGTCGTAGGTGTCCGTGGTCGGGAACCACGCCTTGTGTGTCAGGTCACGGAACGATGTACCGGGCTGCAACAGCTCAGTGTTTCTGTGGATCTGTTCGAGAGCGAGATCGTAGACCTGTTGTTGGTGGGCGGTGGGCGTACCGTCGCCCACCAACCAGGTTCGGGAGATGTCGACCATCAGACCGTAGGCCCCGACCAGGTCGGTGTCGTAGCCAACCAGCTCACCGTTTTGCATGGTCCGGCTGCTGGCTTCTTGCATCCAGGGGTTGGTTCGGGGGCCTGATGCCAGGATCTGCGTTTCGATCCATTCTCC